>JAOQAJ010000048.1 GCA_025963675.1 Segetibacter sp. | reverse complement strand
CGGCGAGGCAAAGCGGGAAAAGGATCACCGACAGTAGAAAATAATAAATTTTTTTCATGACATTTTTTGTAATTAATAATTGATTCTACACTTCAATACAGCTAGTCGTTTGCGACTGTTAGCTTTTACGGTCGTGTAATTAAGGCGGGAAAAAGAATAGATATGGCATTAATCGGGGTTAGTTTATTTAGAGTTAGAATTTACCTGCCTGGTGATTTTTCTTTTTAGCGAGCCACTTTCCTGTTATTATTGGCTTTTTTTGTAACAGGCAGTAGGTCTTATCTCACCATCGTTGTGTCACTCCCTGGTACTTATAGCGCTTCGATCGACTTTTTTAACAGGTTTATTCCAGTTTGTGCGAAGTAAAACACGGGGTGCTATTCCCGTTCGTATATTCCAAGGGAAACTTGAACTCTGTTCGCAGGGGTAGTCTTTCCGCCTGGGCGCCACCGGAGTTACGTGGTTTGGTAGGTTCAAGCAGTTCACCAGCGTTGCCGATTGTTGGATCGATGTACCGAAGGCTGGATTTTTGTACTTTTCTGCTTTTGCGGGCAAAAAGCTTATGACTGTAGAAAACAGCGACCAGCAAAAAACAAAGGAAAATACTTACACGGTAAGCTGTGAAGAGAAAGTGGAGTATGCCAAAAAGTCGCACTTTCCGTGCAACCTGATTTGCAACAGAAAGAAGACCTGCTAAGGGATTTTTCCAGGCAACGAAGAATCGAGCACAATAAGGCAAGTTCGAAAATGTGGGCATATGGGCAAACTCTCGTTATAAAATAAAGCGCAATTAACCCTTGCGGTACTAACACAACCGTTAATAAATGGACTAACTGTTAAATTAATTTGCCTTTTTCTTCAAATTATTATAAAAATCCCTGTTTTCTATCGCTACGAGAACACGAAATAGAAAAACACGCCAAAACAGCTACTAATTTCTGTTAGATGAAATCAAGGAAAAAAAGAGCAGTTTCAACACCGCGTTTAATAAAAGAAAGACGGAGAAATGATAAAGAGGCGGGCAAATAGCAATTGTGGGGAAAGGCTGCTGGTAGAACCTTCAGCACAAGAGTGCGACGCAACGGCAGTTTAATTATTTATCTATTGTTGTGGCCCAAAAACTCCTTTCTCTCCACCACCTGCTCAATAAACACCTAATGACCGATGATTGCAGAGAATGACTTTTCAAAATCCTGGCCGTAATTTTCTTTGTACTCTTTTACAAATTTCACATAGGCATCTTTAGCCAAACCATGACGGCCAAGAGAAACGAGGCTGCGGCATTTATATTCAAGCGCTTCTTCGTTTAACTGGTCGAAGTAGAAAATTGAGTTGGTAAATTTTACGATCCATTCCGCCTCTGCCTGCACGTTGGCTACCAACAAGTATTTGAAACTTGCATCGATCACGAAACTCGTAATCCCCGACTTAATATCGTCGAGCCAATCGTACTTTGTCTCTGCTAAAAATGCACCGCGTTTTATTATGTTGTATAAACGACTAATATAATTTTTATCGGGAGCTACTTTTTGCGTGAACAGTTCAAGAAATTCCCGGTAATCGATCCTGATTGATTCATTTAAAATTTCAAACTTCCATTTCCCTGATTCTTTGCCTATATGATACTCGCCAACTTTATCGAGTATTGCTTTAAGTTTCACAATGTTTACCGAAAAATTATTTCTCGCATCCTTTACGGGTTTGTCGTTCCAGAGTATTTCGTACAATTTCTCCGAGGAGATCCCTTTACCGTCTTTATATGTATAAATGAGAATAAGAAGAAATAACTCCTTAACCAAGGGAGTAAACTGCCTGCTTATATCCGCTCCATTTTTGTCGGCTACCTCAAATTGCCCGAAAAGAAAAACCGAGGAATGAACTGGCATTTCCTCAATAATATCGCCAGGCGGACTGGCAGTTTCAACAACAGTAGGGGTTGCGCCGATACCATCTACACCTGTAATTACAGGAGCCTCCTGGTTTCCGGTTACAAGCGGCGTCTTTCTTTTGTATTTTAAAAAGAATAAGGTTGAGGTGATGAGAACAAGCAATCCAATGATCGAATAAAGTAGATATGGAGGCTTTTTGTTTTGGACTTCTTTGTTGCCAGCTAGCGGGTTAGGTGGGAAACTGAGGGAAAATACTTTTACAGAGGTTATATTGTTCTTAGAACTAAATAAAGTAACAGCTACCAGTTTTTGACTTGCGGGGCAATAAAAAAGATCTGCAAAAGATTCTATATCATGAAAAGCGTAGGCGATGCTGTCGCCAACCAACTCGTAGTCGGGAGAGGTTAACGAACCTTTTATTAATTGCAATGAAGAATTAAACCGGTCAATGGGATAAATCAAAGAATAAAAATCGTTGGTACCCGGAGCGAAAACCAGGCTGTTTGCGAAACAAAATTGCCTGCCGGGAACATCGAGCTGGTAGATTTTCTTAAACGAACTATCCCTGACACTATAGGCCATGAGGTCGTAATTGTATTTAGGATTAATCGTTTGATCGCCGGTGTTACTTCCATAACCTCCTATTATGTAAGCGGTATCGGTGGCAGCATTTGTGCCGAGTGCAGCAAGGTATCGGGGCATAAAAAAATCACCCGTTGGCTTGGTGACTTCCCATTTCTTATTACTGAAATTATAGCGCTGGACCAGGTTTTTGTATTGTAACTGTCCATACCCCCCGATTACATAAAGAGATGAGTCGGCCGTGGAAATAAATTTATTGGCGTGCCAAAACTCGGTAAGAGTAGTAGAATTGAAATTGTCGCTCCATCCTGGCAGAGTTGGAAGGTATGTGCTTACTTTCCTTTCATCGATATAAAAATTGTACAGTCGATTGGTTGCAGGGTCAAAAACAGACTGGTTGCCACGCGGCAAATTGTTTCGGCTTTTCGACAGCTTCACCCCTGAAAACTGCCCGTTTTTAAACGATAACTGGTACAGGGAATCTTTTGAAACAATGTATAAAACCTCGTTCTTTTTGTCGAACGCGATACTTGCTGTAGCCGAAGTTTGGAAGGACCGAACCTGTTCCCAGTTCTGGTGTCTCGGTTTAATCCAATTCGGATTTTTTACGGTTGCTATACTTTTTTCAATAACATCTTCCGCCTGATTGCCGGCGATACCTGACAATGGGTAATGGTGTTTTTGGTCTTTTGCCTGTGAAATACGCACGTCTTTGAGCCGCATTGGAGGAATGTCAATCGTCTTAAAACCCTCATAATCGTTCGTTCCAAAATAGATCTTACAACAAGTAGCGTCGCTGAAGTTAAATTTCTGTTTGCAGATTAACTGTTTATCAAGGTAGAAGAGAACTTCCTGATTCTTCCTATCGAAGCGGATAATACAGTGGTTCAATGCAGAAAACAAACGTGCAGGATCAATTTTAAAAACAGATGAAAAACGTTCTCCTATAACAAAATTAAAATTCAACAACTTCTGGTTATAGACGATATCAATGTTTTGGTTATCGTTTGTAATTATTCTTATGATATAACCAAAGTAGGTCTCGTGATTTGGAGTAAAATTGAAGTCAAATGATATTTCAGTGTCGTCAGAAAGACACAGCGGTTCAGTAGGTGTCAAATTTAGCGAGGTACGTTTCTCCGGCACTACTTCATGACTGGAAAATTGTAACCCGTACGATTGTGCAAATCCTATAACCGAGTAAAACAGAAACCCGAGCAACAACAAAACATACTTACCCATACTTGCAGACACAACTATTGAAGCGCAAAATAGTTAATTCTATTATAAGCAGGATTTATAGTTTCTATATGCTTTTTTGATATAATCAGTCACTATTCTATAGAAAATATTTGATTCCTTGGGTGACGAAGATTGCCAGAAAAGATCGGAAGCAGTCACAGCCATTTTGCTATAAAGTAATTCGACTGATTAGGGCAACAAAACCAAACACCCAGAACAAGGACCGAATGATAATCATAGGGCCATAATTATTACCAGCAGGGAAAGTTTTTATGTGCAGAATTGCAGTTGTTGAATTTGCCAAAAAGACTAATGCATGACTACTTCACAGGTTCCTAAACCCGGTCTATAAAAGTTAAATTGAACGTTCGGATGATCAGAGAGTAATGACATTGGCACGGAAGTATCAACAATATTTTTAGAAATCATAAAAGTTGTTAACCGCTGACCGAACGGATTGTCATGCATCCCGCCATGCCAAATCGAAACCTTCTCAGCACGCCATGTTTCAAAAGGACCAACTGTTATAGCCTGTGTGGGCACCATAGTAATATTGCCGCCTCCCGATGTTCTTGCATTTTGTGCAATCGTGATTGGATGCAGGTCGACAACACGTGTTGCTAGCTTTTTATACTCCTCAGGTGAAGGTGGTTCGTCTTTGAACTTGCCTTCCCGTTTTGGAGGATCATTAAAAGCCCAATGTTTAATATCTCCCTGTCCACCCTGCATTACTGCACATCGAACACCTTCCCAACTCTTTCGATATATTGCAGTATCTCCCTTTGGGAAATGCAAATTTTCATCAGGCATTACCAGGTCTTTTCTTATTCGGTTAAAACACAATTCTCTATCTGCTTTTTCAAATGATAAAGGATGATCTGGTGACACTTCTTTACCGTCTATAAACCATTCATCCATTCCCCAAAAATGCCCTGATTTTACAGACATTCCCAGGTCATTTACTATTCTTGCTACCAGCGGCAATTGCTCTGTAGGACCAATTGGCCCACAAATGCCTACTGGGTTGTCTGGTGTCGATTGCTTCCATGCTGTAATGTATTCTAATGCTTCGGCGAGGTAAAACTCCTCAAGTGTATCGTACAATACCACCCGGAAACCCGGGCGTGAAAGTTGAACTAAGTTCTGCGGTGTTAACGATGCTACTTCTTTTATGATCTCTGTATCGAGCGTAGTATAGTCCCACCAATCCGGAGCTATTGAACTTAATTTTCTTGCCATAGCATAAACAATTAATGATTTTGAAGTTGAGTTAGGTCTGATCAATTATCACCAGATAGTTAGCTGATTCTTTTAATGGATCACCAAAAGTCCGGATAACCATAATGCGAAGCAGCACCCTACTTCTGATGTTTAAAAATTTTCTGACAATTTTCCTGCTGACAACTAAATCTCGCCGGCCAGTTTACGGCTTGACCTGGCCAATATAGAAAAAATACCAATTATAGTAGAGGTTCCAGGCCAGGTAAAGATATTCTTTGTAGAAAATGTACCGAAGCCAGTATTGTATGAAGTTGGACTTCTAGTTTGACAATCAGCACTTCTCTTACCATTGATAGGCTGATTGCCTTTTATAGCTCGTCCACCTAATGCTGCATGCCCTGATAAAGAAGGAATTTGAGTAACTGCGCATTCTTAATAAACTTGCTTTCAAATTCTCCATCTTTCAGGGGAAAATAGCAGGGTTTCAACTCAATCTTTTACTCCAGATTTGGTTGATGATGCTACTCAGTTTAATCCTCTTACCCGATTTTTTGCGGTGAAGATCGTAAGAACCTCTGCATCTTTGGTTTCTCAAGGAGTTATTACCCTGTGAACAACCTTCATCGATTGATCTTCTTGTTTTTCAACCAGTTTGATCTTTTCCTTTTGAAATACGTTTCCAAAAGAAACAAGCGTAAGCGTAAGCTAAATAGTAGTTGAAGGTAATGAGGCCGCAAGGGAATTTCACACGCCGCGGACTGAAATTGTGAGAATTATAGAAACGTAATTGTTTTATCCATAGCTTTTTTTCCAGCCACCTTAAATTCTTTAACTGCCTGCCAGTTCACAAATTTCTTCATTCCTATGATAAGGATCACTAAAAACAGTAACGCACAGAAAAGTTGGATCAACATAATCAGACATTTGATTACCAAATTTCAACCTTTTTCGC
Organism: Segetibacter sp.; assembly: GCA_025963675.1. Classification (GTDB taxonomy): domain Bacteria; phylum Bacteroidota; class Bacteroidia; order Chitinophagales; family Chitinophagaceae; genus Segetibacter. Next base: position 15,253 of record JAOQAJ010000048.1, on the reverse strand, counting down.
GAGAAATTAGAAAACCTTCAACAAAATTATCTTTTATTTAAACCTTTTATTTTCTTTTAAGTCGAAGTAGGAATTTTGAATAAAAATTTCAACTTTTACGAAATGTTCCTATGTAAAGAATGAAATTTTTAAAAATTATCTAAAACAGTTCTGGGTAGAAAAAGCAAGCCATAAATGCAACTTTCGTAATCGAACACCTGTCTTTAGTAATTATTCATCAATCCTACTTATGATACTAGTTTACACTTTTTTAATAATGTTTCTTTCGTCTATCATACTGATGTCCTATTTAAATCAGCTAACTGCAAAAAGCCGTAAAGAAATGAACAAGGTAGCAAAACAGAAAAAGGCCAGAAAAACATTAGCAATGTCACACGAACATTTGATGGATGAGCAACTTTTAGCGGAATCGGCTTAACTTATTATTACTTATTAAATATTATTTCAAAAATCCAGTATCCCTTGGCTGGATCTATAGTGCCTTCTAAAGATCCTGCGGTCCTTTACTAGTTCATCTGTGAATTATCTAAAGATTTACACGTTTAAGTCAGGCTATTATCCTCATCGTTAAAGTTCCAATTATGGTCTTTAGAATTATATTTCCGATACCTGATTTCATTGCATCCAATTTTGGTATCACGAACACCAGTAATCTCTTCGACCGACATCACTGATCCAGAAATCCAATTTTTGCCTCTTCAAGCAAATGATCCGTTCCCATATGCTTATACCTAACTAACATCTATCACCGGTTGATGTGTATACGATAAAAGCGTATTGTAGGTGTAAAACAGGTTCATTTCTATCTTCCGTATTTTACGGGGCACACATCATTTTTCCTGTCCATAATAGCTATTTAGGCATAAGAGCTAATACAAATTGATTATAGAATAATAGAAATTTCCGGATAAAATTTGCATTGTAATAGAGTTAATCTTTAATTGGCGAATTAAAAATTAAGGGTGGAGCAATGCTTCACCCTTAATTTATTAACCCTGCCGGATGATGATGTGCAATCTACTGCGAAGTAAAAGCTTTACTATCTCATTTATTCCTTTACACTTACAAGTTCCTTAACTTAACCAGCAATCTCACCGCGGTCTTATCCTGAACAACGAACTTATTATCGGTAAATGTCGGAGCTCCTGCAAAAGGAAGTCTATTTTTAGACGCGCCGTAACCTTCCTTTGGAATACCAATAAAATTCTTATCCATCTTGTTGTTGCTATTCGCATCATGAAACACGAACAGAGCGTATGTTCCTGCAGGCACATTAAAAACGGTCCGGGCTGTATTATTTTTTACGACTACTGCGTCACATTTAAACGGCGTGCCCGCTTCACCTTTAAATGCTGCGGGTGTATTAAAAAGGCAGACACGGCAAAAGCCCTTATCGTTTTTAATATTACTAATTTCTGCCACAACCTGACCTTGGCTTATACTTCGAATAGAAATCAGGCAAAAAATTGCAAAAGCTATAGTATCCTTCATAACTCACTAATAAAACTCAAATATTCAAACTTTTAAGCATATAATTTGTTATACTTTTCTCAGCAGAAGATTAAACAGCTTAAGTAATTGCATGGAAAAGTGCACCAGTAAAATAAAACCCCTATTACTTATATTCCCTTATGACGTCATGGCCCACTACCTTAGATGCCTTCAGCTTTGCGGTTATTTAAAACCATATTTCCGCATCAAATTTATCTATTCCGCAAAATTCTATTCTTTTATTAGAGAAGCCGGGTTTGAAACATTTGAATGTGCGTCTTTAGATTCAGAAAAGGTTCAAAGATGTATGACTTCTTTTGACTTTTCGTGGTTGAATGAGCCCGAATTGAATTGTATCTATACTGCGCAGGTAAAAATAATCACCGTGCTGAAACCCGCAGCAGTTTTAGGAGATATGAGCCCAACTTTGAAAATGGCCGCAGAACAAACAGGTGTTTTTCATTTTTCCCTCCATAACGGGTATATGACGCAATATTATGCCTGCATTCGACGAATGTCACGAAAACATCCGTTCCATAGCATATTCAATTTATTGCCACCCTCAATTGCCGAATATATGACCAATGTTGGGGAGCAATTATATTTCCGCAATTTGCACGCTGCCTTTAGAAGGATACGAAAACGATATGGGCTTTCAAAAAAATATACATACTTGCAGGAACTGGAAGGAGACGCAAACCTGGTATGTGACCTTCAAGAGTTGTTTCCTCAAATAGATCTGCCTTCAAACTATTTTGCAATTCCACCCTTATATCATCCCTTACAAGACAAACCGTTAGAGGCGGTTGCGAAGTTGGACCTCACTAAGAAGACACTATTTGTTAGTATGGGAAGCACAGGTAATTGGAAAGACCTCGATTTTTTAAATAACAATCAATTTAACAAATACAACATCGTTACAGCCGGGGATACTGACAAAATTCTAAAAGGTTGCAATGTGTTTTCCTATTCTTTCATAAATAACAAGGAATTATTTAAACTAACAGACCTTGTCATTTGTCACGGTGGCAACGGCACAATTTATCAGTCGCTAAGTTGTGGAATTCCAATTTTATGTAAAACGACTCATGTCGAGCAGGAATATAATGCCGACGGATTAGAAAGGCTTGGTCTGGGCCAGCGGCTCGACAAAGTTAGAAAGGAAGATTATATTACTGTTATTGATAAATGGATAAAAAAGAAGAATTCGAAGGAATTTGTATCAATTAAAAATAACATTCAGAAAGCAAATAACAGATTTGAAGAAACTATAGAAGATTTGTTAAACATAAGTTTCCATCAAAACTTTTTAAAAAAACAATTGTTTAAAAGTGAAGTGCACTGATATGGGAAAGCTTAAGCTGAACTATCAAAGCTCTTAATAAAAATAACAAATCTTATCGCTTAATGGTTTTTAAATATGCTACTGTTTACCTAAGACTTGAATCGATTTTATCTTCTGGTCAAGCTAAGTGACTTTTAATTGGGTAATTTTAAAAATCAAAATAAACAACTTTGGAACTGGTCATTAAAAATATACTAATTACACTGTCGGCATTTTTTGGTATGGAAGGGATTGCCTGGCTGACTCATAAATACCTAATGCATGGCTTGCTTTGGAAACTTCACAAAGACCACCACAAAAAAGACTCGTATGGCTTTTTTGAACACAACGATTTCTTTTTTTTGATCTTCGCCCTGCCCGGCATCACTGCTTTGTATTTTGGGATGCAGTATAATTATAATTTTCTTTTCTTTATTGGATTAGGAATAACGATCTATGGTTTCACGTATTTTCTTGTTCACGAGATCTTTATTCACCAACGTTTCAAATTTTTTAGAAATACCAACTCCCTTTATTTTAGAGCTATCCGCAGGGCGCACAAGGTGCATCACAAACATCTTGAAAAAGAAAACGGCGAATGCTTTGGAATGCTATGGGTACCAATGAAGTTTTTTAGAGATCTAAAGAGTAAAGCTTCTGCATGAACTATTGTATTTCTGTTTTTGGGCAAACAACTCTAATAAATAATAAACCCCTTCCTGAAAAGGAAGGGGTTTTGATCAACCAAGAATTTGCCCCCAATTTCTTGTGATACAAAGATGGGTCAAATGAGACTGCTCAACAACCACATAAACATGTGGTATTTCAACATTCCAATATCACTACGTCTCTTAGCATTTTGTTGTATTAAGCAAAAAGGTTTAATAAAAGCTACTCTAATCTGAAAGAAACAAGACGCCATTTCGAATTTATTCCAATTAATATTTTTCCTCTATTTTTACAGCGTTACGGGTTGTTAGCTCAGTTGGTTTAGAGCATCACGTCGACAACGTGAGGGTCACTGGTTCGAGTCCAGTACAACCCACATTATTTTACTTGTTACAAACTTTGCGTGTGCTGTTAACAGGAACTCCTCTGGTAGCAGCACTTCTATTTTAGGTGAAACCTACTAAGTGCAGATTTGAATATGTAGGCTAAGAAAGACAGATTGGGACGGGAAGAAAATAAAAAAACCTCTGTCAACTTGCAGTATCCTTAGACTTACAAGGTAGAGACGAGGTTTAGGGTTGGATTAAAGATAGCCATTTCAAACTATTGCACAAAAATGTATTAAAATCCTCGTTCTGGTTAGGCTGCCACTTTAACAACGCGCCTGCTATCAGCGTGCCTCTATTCTAAAAAAATTTTCTTAAACTTGTAGTATCTAAAACCTGAATGAATTTTCTATTCAACATATTATATTCTTTTCTCGCTTTCTTAAGGAGCGCCTGCTCTAACATTCCATAGTTTCTTTACGAATATTTTACTTCAACTACAAAATGCCTGCGCTTTCAAACGTCTGTTTGCATTCGGAACTTTGCCGCATGTTGTTCACTCGGTTGAAGGGCTACGGTGAGCACACAAGTTTTTTGGAACACGGATAACACAGAGTGAGAGGATTAGGCAGATTGCCCAGGTAAGAAAACCTGAACCAATCCGTTTTTATCCGGAAAAACAGCGTTAGCGAAGTGATATTACCAGGGAAACAATTTTAAAATCAGTTTTTATCAGTTTGATCCGTGTCATCCGTGTTCTATTGTTCTGAGAAAAAAGATGAGTACACACGGTAGGCACAAGAGTGCGACGCAGCAAAAGCTAAACCGGAGATAGAAAGCGCCGCACCAAAAGAATTTTAAAGTATCACTTTAAACCCGCCCATTAACCATCTTCCGGGCATTGGAGAACCCAACAGATCGCTGTATTGCTTGTTAAACAAGTTGTCTGCCTGGCTAAAAAGGCTCACTTTGTTTTTATAAACAAACGCTTGTAACTGCGCGTTTAAAACAAAATAATCTTTAGAAATATTAGCATTTATTGGAGTTGAAATTTGTTGCCGGCGTTGTTTGTACAAACCGTTGAAGCTTATTGAAAACCATTTTATCGAATAGCGAATATTAAAGTTGGTTAAATATTTTGCATGTGACGACAGATAAAAAGACGGAGTCGTATTGTTGCTTTTACTGTCGATCCAGGTAAAACCAATCGTGCCCCATAACTGTTGATCTTCCCGGAATTTCTTGTTGTATTGCACATCCAATTCAGCACCTGTCGAGTTCACTTTGCCAATATTTTGCGCCAATGCATACGTACCAGTGGGAGATAGATTTTCTTTCCGCGGCATTAGGGCATAAGGGGTAGTCACATAATCTATCAGCTCAGTAAAACGCTGTTGGAAGAAGGTAGTGGATAGCCTGATGTTTTTTAGACCAAAGAAATCTGCCCCAGCCTCATAACTGAATGAATTTTCTGAAACCAGGTTTGGATTTCCGATGCTTCCGCTTGCCACAAAGCTTTTATTGTAATTATTGAAACGCTCTGTAAAATCAGCATCGCGGGTAGTGCGACCTGCACTGGCCCGCAGTTGCAACGAAGGGATTTTATAAGACAAGTTCAACTGAGGCACCACTTGCCAGCCGTTTCGCTCGTTCCATTCAATCCTGATCGCAGGGCTTATTGTTGCATGAGTGCCAACCTTTTGATCAGCAATAAAAAAACTTCCAGCCTGGTTAAGGGTATGATCTCCCCGATCATTGGATGTCATTTGTTTATTTACCAATTGAGCTCCCGTTGTCAGCGTTGTGGTTGCTGAAGCTTGCCATTTGTAAACTGCCAGACTTTGCAATAGTTTACTCTTGTTTAGGTTTGGAGTACCAACCGAATTGAACTGGTATTGATCTTTTACGGTCTTATATCCAATATTTAGAGAAAAGTTTTGATGCTCCTTTTCGAATGCCAATCTCAACTGGTTCCAAAAAGTAGTTACTTTTTCATTAGCAGTATCTGACCTAAAAGTGGTATAAAAGTTCTGTGCTGCAAAGTCACGTTTGTCAAATGCTGTTCTATACGAAATATTCCAATACTGATTTAAATATTGATTGAATGATACAGATGCTGAAGTGTTGTGAAAATAACCGGTTGTACCGCGTTGTGGTTGACCGGTTGCATTATTAGAAATAACACCACCGGCAACAGCAGTATTTGCATTTTGGTAAAATCCACCTAATTGTCCATTCAGTAGTCCAAATTGTCCGGCTGTTCCCTGGGCAATTAATTGTTTAGATTTTTGCAATCTTTTCGCTGCAAAAGATTTTGTAATAATGTGTATCACCCCACCCACAGCTTCTGATCCATAGATTGCAGACGAGGCTCCTTTTAAAACTTCTATACGTTCGATCTCTGCCGGAGCGATGGGTATATAGCTATTAAAATGTCCCGTGTTAGGATCATTTATGCGAATTCCATCAAGAATTACCAGCACCTGCTGAAAAGTTCCGCCGCGTAAAACAATGTCACTTTGTGAGCCCATTGGTCCCCGCATTTGTACTTCTAACCCTGGTAGATACCTCAACAATTCATCAATCGAATTGACTGGTAGTTTTGCAAATTGTTCACCCTTTATCACTGTTATATTTCGTCCTGTTGCCGAAGATGACACAGGATGCATTGTTGCTGTAATTGTCACAGGATCTAATTCTACCTCTGTTTGCTGTGCGCCCGCCCGAGCTGCACATAAACAAACCAGACCAAAAACTCCTAACAGATTTATCGCTTTCATAAAAGATTTTATTCTAACAGCTTTCTAAAAATGCTTTTAGAAAAATGGCTGCAAATATGGGGACATTTTTCTTTCGGATTTAAGATTTTTTTTTGCCTGTTTAACAGCCAGTAATAATAATATTTACCGCATCAATGACATTTTCAAGAAAGACTGATGCAAAAAGCTGAAGTAGGATCTTGTGGCTAAATTATTGAAGAGAACAATAAAATATTTTCAAAAACTAATTCAATTTCTATGTGTCAGTTTAATATATCATTCTCCGGTGATGCAGAAAGTTTATTAAGAAGAGCCAAGCAAGAAATAGAAAGCGCGGGTGGAAGCCTGGTAGGAAATGCATCGCAAGGTGAGTTCCAGGCAAAAACTCCGATAGGTTCTGTTCGCGGTTCTTACCAGGTAGAAGGACAGCAAATATCACTTGCAATTACAAAAAAACCAATGCTGTTATCCTGCAGGAAAATAGAAAAGGAACTGACTTCAGTGATGGTATAATATGACCGCTTTCTGTACAATTACAACTTTTACGATTGTCAACGCTGGCTCGCAGCTCGTAGCTAAAAGCTCGCGGCTTTCTTCACGACCCCTTGCATACATCACGATGTTCACTCCAAACTTCGTATTGTCTTCAGCAAGAAACCGTTTATTTCTAAAGTCATAATCCCACTCGCAGCCATAATCTTTGTTGCTGGTTTAGAGAAATGGTTTTGTTGAACCAATATTAAGAGTTGAAAAAAGTAATGCACGTATCTATCATTTCTATAGCCACTTCAATCCACAATGGAACGACTTGCCCTGGAGCCCGTCCTTTCCTCAACTCATCTTCAATCTTTTATTTAACGAAAAGAGAATTCCGTGTCGCTGTTGGGCCGCAACGGATACGGGGCTACCGTCTGTAGTCGCCGGGAACGCTATGTGGTCTTCGTTCAGGTTCGACAATTTGTGATACACTCCGGCTATTGAATTTATGCGCAAACTTTCAGTTCCGGGTTGCTTTTACATCTCTTACACTTATTCCTTCCTATCTACGATAACTTTTCTTAGATTTATTCTCCACACTTTTCACTTCCAAATATTGCCTTATGAAACTGCTTTTTAAATGTATTCTCCTGCTTTCTGTTTTTTCCTGTTCTGCACAGGAACCGGGAATTGTCAATTCTAACAATCGGGAAATTGTTTTTAAATCTGTCAATGTTATTCCGATGGATGAAGAAAGGGTTTTACCAGACCAGGTTGTTGTGGTTAAGAATGGGAAGATTGTAGCAATGGGTGATGCTGATAAAATATAATACGATAAAAAGGCAATGGTAATAGAGGGTATAGGAAAATACCTGGTACCAGGGCTGGCCGAAATGCATGCTCATATCCCACCTATTGATGATCTGGAACCAATGAAGGAAGTGCTATTGTTGTTTGCAGCAAATGGGGTGACCACGATCCGTGGAATGCTAGGTCATCCAAGACACCTGGAACTGCGTACTAAGATACAAAGCGGTGAAATATTAGGTCCCCGGTTTATCACGTCGGGTCCGTCTTTTAGTGGTAACAGTGTGCCAACCATAGAAGCAGGAGCTGAAATGGTAAGGCAACAAAAAAAGGCAGGATATGATTTTTTGAAACTGCACCCCGGTCTCACAAAAGAAAAATTTGCAGCCATAGAAAAAACCGCCAAGGAAGTAAATATTCCTTTTGCGGGCCATGTGTCTTTTGATGTAGGTGTGTGGCGGGCCATAGATGCAGGTTATGCGACTATAGATCATATGGACGGGATGGTGGAGAGCCTTGTACCCGGCATAGAAAATACGACCGAGCAGGAAAATGGATTATTTGGAATGTTCTTAGCTGAAAGGGTTGATACCACAAGAATTCCTAAATTAATTACTGCATTGCGTGATCATAATATCTGGATAGTGCCAACACAATCATTAGCGGAAAGATGGTTCGGGCCAGCCAAAGATGCAGATGCTTTGGCTAGCGAACCGGAAATGAAGTACATGGACCAGAAAACAGTAGCAAACTGGGTAAACACGAAAAAGAACCTCGTAAAAAATGCAAAGTATAGTTCAACATCCATCAATAATTTCATTGCGCTGCGAAAAAAGTTGATTTATGAATGCAATAAGAATGCTGTTGGATTGTTACTTGGCTCAGATGCTCCACAGATTTTTGATGTCCCCGGCTTTTCGGTTCATCATGAATTAAAATACATGGCAGACGCAGGATTGACACCTTACCAGGCTTTACGTTCAGGTACCGTTAACGTCGGAAAGTTTTTAAACAATCCCGCTATTGGCATTATTAAAGTCGGTGCTGTTGCTGATCTTGTTCTATTAAATGGTAATCCCCTTACCAGCATAAATGAAACAAAAAACATTGCAGGTGTTATGTTAGGTAATCGGTGGCTATCGAAAGAATGGATTGAGAAGGAATTAAAGAAACTTGAGAAGAAACGGGTAGAGAATTAATTACGGCAATTAAAAGTTGGATTCATCAATCAATCAAAATAAGCTCGCAATAAGATTTACAGGGTAACGAATATAAGTTGTTATTTGTTCGATCTAACTCCAACTCAGCCCGGTGAATTACCCGGCCTAATTTTTACGTATCGAGTACGTGAGTATATGCCGTTAAAGGTCGATATTTGCACAATTATTATTACGGTTGTTTACTGTCAAAAAATCAAATAAATGAAGGACTTTTCATATATCACCAATTCCCATCCTGCATATATAGAGAACTTATACAACGATTTTGTTGCCAATCCCGAGAGTGTTGACCCCGAGATGCGGAAGTTTTTTGAAGGCTTTGACTTTGCTGTTAGTAAGGTGGCTCCTGCAACTAATGGGCAGGCAAATGGACAGGCTGTCAATGGAAAACAAGTTGACGTACAAAGCCTGCAAAAAGAATTCAGTGTTTTCCAGCTGATTAGGGCTTATAGAAAGAAAGGGCACCTCGTTGCTAAAACCAATCCTATTCGTGAAAGAAAGGACCGCAGGGCCAATTTGCAATTGTCGAATTTTGGCTTAAGTGATGCTGATCTTAACACAACTTTTGAAGCCGGTAAATTTATTGGTAAACCTAACGCAGCTTTAAAAGATATCATTGACCATTTACAAAAGTCTTATACATCTTCTGTTGGTGTGGAATACTCCGGCATGAATGACCAGGAACGAATTGAATGGCTGGGTAACGAGGTTGAAAATGAGTTTCATAAACCGTTTAGTACAGAAGATAAAAAGTGCATTCTTGAGAAGCTGAACCAGGGTGTGATGTTCGAAAAGTTCCTTCACACGAAGTATGTAGGTCAGAAACGGTTTTCACTCGAGGGGGGCGAAACTACCATTGCCGCATTGGATGCTATTATAAATACGTCAGCTGAATTAGGTGTACAGGAGGTGGTGATTGGTATGGCACACCGCGGCAGACTAAATGTGTTAGCAAACATACTGGGTAAGACGTACGAGCAAATCTTTTCCGAATTTGAAGGAACCTCGATTCCTGATACCACTATGGGTAGCGGGGATGTGAAATACCACATGGGCTTCCGCGGTGAACACACGACAAAAGACGGTAAGAAAGTTAACCTTCAATTATGTCCTAATCCTTCTCACCTCGAAGCCGTTGACCCTGTTGTTGTCGGTTTTGCCAGGAGTAAGGCTGATGTTATCTATGAAAGCGATTATGATAAAATATTACCTATTTTAATACATGGGGATGCATCTGTAGCAGGGCAGGGGATCGTGTACGAAGTGGTGCAAATGAGTGGCTTGACAGGTTATTACACTGGTGGAACCATCCATTTTGTAATCAATAACCAGATTGGTTTTACTACCGATTTTGACGATGCCCGTACCGCGGACTATTCTACTTCGATAGCTGCCATGATACAGGCGCCGGTTTTACACGTTAACGGAGATGACCCTGAGGCTGTGGTGAAATGCGTAAACATTGCAACGCGTTTCCGGCAGAAATTTAATACAGACGTATTTATTGATATGGTTTGTTATCGCCGCCATGGTCACAATGAAGGTGATGATCCAAAATATACCCAGCCGAAATTATATGCACTCATTGAAAAGCATGCAAATCCACGCGAGGTATATAACCAGAAATTGATTGATAACGGTTCTATCGATGCGGAACTCGCCAAGGAAATGGAAAAGAAATTCTGGAGCGACCTGCAGGAGAGGCTGGACGATATTAAGCAAAACCCCCTTCCATATACTTATCAAAAACCTGAATTGTGGTGGCAGGATTTGAGGAAGGCAACCAAAGAAGATTTTGAGAGATCGCCGGATACTGCAATCACGGAAGAACAATTTAAGACAGTTTTTGACAGTCTGATGAAATGGCCTGAAGGTTTTAAGCCCCTACGTAAAGTCGAGAAATTGGTGCAGGATAAACTGAAATTGTTTGAGGCCGAAAATATGGTAGACTGGGCAACAGGTGAATTAATGGCATATGGAACTTTGTTGCTCGACGGAAACGATGTAAGGATGAGTGGACAGGACGTGCGAAGAGGAACTTTTTCTCATCGTCATGCTGTTCTCAGAGATGAAAACACCGATGAAAACTATAACAGGCTGAGCCGTATTCCTGGTGCCGAAGGAAAGTTTCGCATTTATAATTCCTTCCTGAGTGAATTTGGGGTATTAGGTTTCGAATATGGTTATTCAATTGCTAATCCTAATACGCTTGTTTTATGGGAAGGTCAATTCGGAGACTTTTTCAATACAGCACAACCGATGGTAGACCAGTTTATTTCGAGTGGTGAAACCAAGTGGAGGCAAATGAGCGGCCTGGTCATGTTGTTGCCTCACGGCTATGAAGGTCAGGGACCTGAGCATAGTAGTGGGCGCATGGAACGCTTCCTTCAGATGTCTGCTGAGCTAAACTGGATCGTTGCTGATATTACTACTGCAGCCAACTTTTTCCACGCTCTACGTCGCCAGCTTGCATGGCCTTTCCGTAAACCTTTAATTGTATTTACGCCAAAAGCTAACCTTCGTCATCCCGGCAGTTACAGCAAGATGAGTGAGCTTACCAATGGAAGCTTTAAAGAAGTGATCGATGATTCTTTCGTTCAAAATGCTGATGAAGTGAAGAAGGTTTTATTCTGCAGCGGAAAGATTTATTTTGATTTGGCCGATCGTCAGCAAAAAGAAAATCGCCCGGATGTTGCAATTATCAGGTTAGAACAGATCTATCCTTTACCGATGAAGCAGCTTGATCAGTTATATAAAAAATATAGTAAAGCAACCTGGTTCTGGGTGCAGGAAGAGCCAATGAATATGGGCGCTGCCAGCTTTCTGCAAATGAACTTAAAAGGTATCAACTACGGAGTTATAAGCAGGCAGCCTAGTGCATCTACTGCAACCGGTTATTCAAAAGTGCATGCACAAGAACAGAAGGAAATCGTTGATACAGCATTTTCGATCTAATTCGTAGCGATAAGGAATTTTGGAAACTGGAAGACTGTAGGAGGGATTTTCAGTTTTGGTTAATGTAGTTTTTTGAACCTGGCAATAGTTTTTCAATCTATCATCGTTGCGTCGCACAATTGTACCAATAGATCAACGAGGAACAGCTTGACTGCTCCTCGTTTCATTTTCTTTAAGCCCCCGCTGGTTGGTGATATACTTTCTATGTTTTTGTTATCTGTACTTAATTTCAAATCATTTGTTCAATAAATTTACTTCTAAAAACAACTTATTTTCCCCGAAATTTGCAAAACATAAAAAGAAGGTATGATTGACATAAAAGTTCCAACAGTAGGCGAATCTATTACAGAAGTTACATTGATAAAATGGGTCAAAAAAGACGGGGAATATGTTGAGAGAGACGAAGTGATTGCTGAACTTGAAAGTGAAAAAGCGACTTTTGAAGTAAATGCCGAAAAAGCTGGGATCTTAAAAACAAAAGCAGGAGAGGGAGATACCATTAATATAGGAGATGTCATTGCTCAAATAGATGAAACGGCACAAAAGCAAGATACTGCTGGTTCCTCAGCGCCAGCCGGTCAAGCTGAACCTACTTCTGCTGCACCACAACAAGCAACTGCGACTGCAGCACCGCAAGCAGTGGCAGCCGGCAAAGGCGTAATAGATATCAAAATTCCTACAGTTGGCGAATCGATCACAGAAGTTACTTTGATTAAATGGACAAAAAAGGAAGGAGACCTGGTAAATCGGGATGAGGTAATTGCCGAATTGGAAAGTGAAAAAGCAACTTTTGAATTGAACGCTGAAGAGGCAGGAAAGTTATCACAAAGGGCAAAAGAAGGAGATACTTTAAAAATAGGAGACGTAATTGCCACCATCGACAGCGATGTAGCCGTAGGATCTCCAGCGCCCGAAGCAAAGCCGGAAACAAAAGCAGCAACTCCGGCTGCACAACCCGCGCCCACCCAGGCTCCGGTTACTTCCATCCCTAATGACATAAAAGCTTCGCCGGTAGCAGCGGCGATCATCGCAGACAAAAAGCTTGAGCCCTCGTCCATCACACCGTCTGGCTCCGGTGGAAGAATAATGAAGAATGATGTGTTGCAGGCGTTGGCAAATCCGGGTAAAAAAGCAGTTGCGGGACAGGAATTATTTAGCCGCAACGAGCGCCGGGAAAAAATGAGTAACCTGCGTAAAACAGTTAGCCGCCGTCTTGTAGAAGCTAAGAATACGACAGCGATGCTGACTACTTTTAACGAAGTGGATATGAGCCGTATTATGGCACTGCGTACCCAGTATAAAGATAAGTTTAAAGAAAAGCAAGGTGTAAACCTCGGCTTCATGAGCTTCTTTACCAAGGCAGTTTGTTATGCTTTACAGGAGTGGCCTTCCGTAAATGCCTACATTGATGGGGACTCGCTTGTTTACCACGACTTTTGTGACATCTCCATTGCAGTTTCGGCCCCCAAGGGTTTGGTGGTGCCGGTCATAAGAAACGCCGAAAGCCTCAGCATGGCTGAAATTGAAAAAGAGGTAGTGAGGCTTGCAGGTAAAGCAAGAGACAACAAGTTGTCGATGGAAGAAATGCAAGGCGGAACTTTTACCATTACCAATGGCGGTGTGTTTGGTTCGTTGCTTTCTACGCCGATTATCAATATTCCTCAGAGCGCAATTTTGGGGATGCATAAAATACAGGAAAGGCCGGTGGCTATAAACGGACAAGTTGTGATTAAACCGATGATGTACCTGGCAGTAAGTTATGATCATCGAATCATTGACGGACGTGAAAGTGTAAGTTTCCTCGTCAGGGTAAAGGAATTGCTTGAAACCCCGGAATTATTGTTATTTGGAAAAGACCCTGTTAAAACCTTATTGGAATTGTAATTTCTACTTTTTTGATATTTTTTTCAAAGAGCTGCTTTATCAGGCAGCTCTTTTTGTTTTGATATAATGTTAACTGCCAGAATTGGTACGGAAATTTTACTCCTTTTAAAAACAAACGAATGGTAGAATTATTAAACGGTTTTCCACCTCATGTTGCAGCGTATAGAGCAACGGGCAAAGTAAATAAAGATGAATATGAACAAGTGGTAATGGCGCGCGTTGATGAAGTTGCCGCAACCTATGGAAAAATCAACTTTTTGGTGCTGCTCGAAACTGATTTCGAAAACTATAGCGGCGCAGCCTTTTTAGACTATTTGAAAGTGAGCTTTGAACATTTTACAAAATGGAATCGAATGGCGATTGTAACAGACGAACGCTGGGTACGTAAAGCTTACGATATGCTAAGTCCGCTGGTGCATGGAGTTATCAACGGCTTTGAACTGAAGCAATTCGAAGATGCGAAAGAGTGGGTGTCGGAACCACTTGAAGCAGACAGTTAATTTGTTTAATTCCCGTTTATCTTCATGATTGTTGAGACCAGTTACAATCACAGAATAAATAATATGGCAATAAATAATTGTTCATAAAATCGTTCCAAATCTGTACGAGGTGGGTTAGGGTGGATTTTAACCAGCTAGTTCTGCATATTCCCTTAATTGTAACACCTTCCTTAAGTGAACCTGCAAGCAAATGTGGTTCTTTGAAATTTTTCTTTTTTCAAGTTTGAAATCATGTAGCTGTATAGTGTCATAACCGAGGTTGCCACTATACCTGATAATATGATCTTTTTAGCTTTGATAAAAGAAAAATAATTTAAGATAGTGGATACAGTACCGCTTTATAAATATAGCCGACACATTGATCGATGAGTTTTGACTAAAGGAGTACTATCAAGCAGGCACTTGACCCGGTAAAGCCGTTTGAAATTCTTCTACATCTGCTGTTCCAATAACTTTTCCTTTAGCCGAAATCGTTATAATATCATCCTGCTTATCCAATTGCAATCTTCCTTTAAATAAGTGGATGGCCGACGTTTGAAAAAATTTATAAACCGTTGATTTTTTCTCTTTCCTGCATATAAATCCGTTGTCATTTTTCGCGACTACGAAGCGTGCACCCTTGCCGTGATCCTCTAAAGTCAGGCTATATTCATCGTTCAAAAATATAAGTCTGTCACTCGACGCACGTATATTATTTGGTGTGACGGCTGATGTAAAATTAGAAAGTACAAGAGTGCGACGCAAGAATGTTTAACGATACTTCTGAAGCCCGCAACCCAAAAGAAAGCAGCCCGTCCTACAATCTCCTCCTTTAGTTTGGAGAACGTCATTATTTTTTTAG
>JAOQAJ010000047.1 GCA_025963675.1 Segetibacter sp. | reverse complement strand
TTTGTAAGTAACCGAACAGAAGAGCCGGATAGAAATCGTAATACCGATATCTGGGTGATCGATACCAGCGGCTATGCAGTGGCGAAACAGATCACTACATGGACCGGGAGCGATTCTGACCCTCAGTGGAATGACGATGGTAAATCTATTGCTTACGTTCGCTCAACCACTTCTGCAACATACGAAATGTACGACCAAAATGTAGTGTGTGTTGTCAATAGCAATGGAGGAGAACCTACAGTTTTATCAGCCAAGTTAGATCGTGCTGTAATAAGCCCAAGATGGTCTGCTGACGGAAAAAGTATAGCGGTGTTAGTGGAAGATGACCGTCAACGATACATAGTTTCTTTTGATGTAGCAAAAGGTACTATGAAAAAAATTGCCGGTGGAGATAGAAGCTTTACCTCTATAGAATCAGATCAAAGAGGTAACTGGGTAGCGTTTATGAGCGAGCCGCAGATGCCAGCGGAGTTATATGCGATTGAAGGCGATAAAGTTAGAAGGCTGACTGAAATTCAAAACAAATTTGTCGATTCATTATCACTGGCAACAGTTGAGAAATATACTTCAACAAGTAAAGACGGAACGTTGGTATCAGGCCTGATCTACTATCCTCCAAATATGCCTAAACAAAAATTACCGACCATCTTTTACATACACGGAGGACCAACTTCGCAAGATGAATTAGGTTTCGATTTGACGCGACAAATGCTGGCTGCTCATGGTTATGCTGTCGTTGCTGTTAACTATCGCGGTAGCCTGGGTCGTGGACTTGCATTCTCAAAAGTTATCTCAGGTGACTGGGGAAATAAAGAGGTAATAGATATACTGGGTGCTTCTGATTATGTGGTTGCGAAGGGTATTGCAGATCCGGAAAGAATGGGTATCGCAGGGTGGAGTTACGGCGGAATTCTAACTGATTATACGATTGCTTCTGACACCCGCTTCAAGGCCGCGAGTAGTGGCGCCGGCGTTGCTGCCCCTTTGTCTTTGTACGGGGTCGACCAGTACATCAACCAATACGAGAACGAAATTGGTTTGCCATGGAAAGACGATAACATTGAGAAATACCTCAAATTGTCATATCCATTTCTTCATGCTGACCGGATAAAAACACCGACTCAATTTATGGTTGGTGAAAAGGACTTTAATGTACCGGCCGCCGGAAGCGAGCAAATGTACCAGGCACTACGCTCACTGAATCTTCCAACTGAATTACTGATTTACCCAGGTCAATTCCATGGCTTCACCCAGCCAAGCTTTATCAAGGACAGGTTCGAGCGATACTTCGCCTGGTTCGATAAATATTTAAAGAAATAATTAAAACTCCTAATAAAAGCCTCATGACGTTTTCAACAAGTAATGGGGCTTTTTAGTTTAGATTGAATAACGGGAAAACGGAAATCGCTTTGGAATTTTGCCTTTTGCAATTAATGATTGCTGACGAACCTTTAAAAATTAAAGCGATCGAAATAGTGAGATTTTGTTACCAGCAGTAAATCATTATTGACTCATTGTTGTGCTTGTTTGCCTACCAGCGAATCACTCATTTGTACTTTTCATTCAGTCCTCATCTACTTTATCCATTATTTTCCTGGCCTTCATTTATCATTTCTCCTTTTAATAAATCATACAATCGTTCGAACTTTTTGAACTGCTTTTTATATAATTCGTGATTTGTAAGATCAGGCTCATAGGTTGATAAAATGGTATTGGTGAAACGAGTCTCTACTTTCAGTGCTTCCGCTCCCAGCATTACTGCCCCCAGAGCCGAGCTTTCAATAGTATCCGAAACGATGACTTTTATATTTGCTACATCTGCTAACATCTGTACCCATAACCCGCTCTTTGCAAAACCTCCGGAAGCGTGCAATTCAGTTATGGTAGCTTTTTCTTCAAGTATTTGGACTATGCTGTACATACTAAAAATAACCCCTTCAAGAGAAGCACGTAAAAGATGGGCTTTCGTGTGTTCTTTGTTTAAACCGAAGTAAACGCCTTTTGCATTTGCATTCCATATGGGAGCACGTTCACCTAAGATGTATGGTAGAAATAACAGATGGTCACTGCCTGGTGCAACTGTCTCTGCCAGCTCATAGAGCTGATCATAATCTTCGGTGGTTTGTAATAGACTTTCCTTGACCCATTGCAGTACAACCGCTCCGTTGTTGGTTGCGCCGCCGGCTATATACAAACCGTCTTTTAAATGATAGCAGAATGTTCTCATTTTGCTATCTGTTATTGGCGATGTGACCACCAGCCGCGCTGCCCCACTTGTACCAATTGTTATTGCCATTGCATTACCGGTAGTTGCACCTGTTCCCAGGTTTGAAAGCGCTCCATCGCTTGCACCTATAACAAATGGGATCTTTCCATTAAGTGAAAGACCGGGAAAAGTATTGTTGTAATAATAAATACTTTTAGTAGATACAACAGTTGATAGCTGTGAGGCTTTTATTCCTATGTATTCTAAGATGGTATCATCCCATTGCAAGGAATTTAAATTTAGTAATCCTGTTGCTGATGCTAAAGAGGTGTCAACTGTAAAGTCATTAAAAAGCTTATAAAAAATGTATTCTTTAATACCGATAAACTTGAAGGCAGTATCGAAGATTTTAGCATCGTTTTCCCGCAGCCATAAAAGCTTACAAAGCGGCGACATAGAATGGATAGGTACACCGGAAGAATGGTAAAACTCGTATCCTTCTTTGGTTTCCTTTAATTTCTGAGCAATTACATCCGACCTGTTATCAGCCCAAATGATACAATTGGTAAGCAAATTTCCATTTTCATCAATTGCTATCAAGCTATGCATTGCTGCGCTAAAAGATATAAATTCAGGAAGGGCCGGAGCGAGTTCTTCAACAACTTTGTTTATCGAGGTTATAGCTGCCCGCAAAATTATCTCTGCATCCTGTTCGCTCCATCCTGGTTGTGGATGGCACATGTCGTAAGGAGAAGAATAATTGGCGATTACTTTTCCTGATTCAGAAAAAGCTACTGCTTTTGATGAAGTAGTGCCTATGTCTACCCCGAGAAAATATTTCATGCACGTAAGTTAATAAGAAGGCTGAACTTTTAAGATTGCCTGCTTGCCGCAGCATCAGCAAAACATGGTAAATGAAGAAGCAGGAATGATAGTACAAGAGTGCGACGCAAGAGTAGCCAAATCGAAGGATTAAATGCCCGATACCAAAAAGCAGTAAGCACCTAAGTCGCTTCCTTTTACGCGATACTTTCGGCTTCACTTACTATAATTACTTTCTTTGGTTCCGGAGCAAAATTTACCAACACCACTCCCGCAAGAATCACTATTAAAGCAATTATTTGCTGTATCGTAATTTGTTCATCGGCTATGAGCCAGCCAAGAAAAACAGCAACCACAGGATTTACATACGCATAAGTGCCAACAAGCGAAGCGGGCCTTACGCTTAACAGCCAAATGTAAGACATGTAGCCTATCAATGACCCCATAATGATCAGGTATAATACTGCGTTCATTGATTGCCATGAGATGCTGCTGAGGGTAACACGATTTTGTTCGCCACCTACAAAGCCGGCTAGTAACGCCACTACGCCAGCCGCCAGCATTTGTAAAGCCGCTTTCATTGTAACCGATGCGTCTACTTTCTTGTATTTAGAATAAAGTGAACCTGTTGCCCATGCAATCGTACCAACGATCAATACAAGGAGCGCTATTAATTTCATTCTATCTCCTAAAAAGTCAGTTGACCCTTTACCCGCAAATAATAACATCACACCTGCAAAGCCAATAAGGAACCCCAGTATGATTACTTTGTTTGAAAAATAATATTTCCATTGCCCTTTGTCGAGCAACACAAACCAAAGCGGAAGGGTGGACACAATAATAGCAGCTATGCCACTTGGTAAATATTGTTCTGACCATGAAACTGCTCCATTGCCCATAAACAACATTAAGATTCCGCCAATACTAATCGTTCTAAAGATCTTTAGCGAGGGCGCCTTTTCACCTTTATACAAACACCAGAAATATAATATTGCCCCTGCAACAAGAAACCTGATTGCAACAAGAAAAAACGGCGGAATAGTCTTAATGGCGATCCTTATACTTAAATAAGTGGATCCCCAAATGAGATATAAGGCTGCAAATGCAGCAAGTACCAAAATTTTTGAAGGCTCTTTATGTATTGCAACTTGTGACATGGTGGGCATAGCTTTTTATAAAAGCCAGAAGCTTTTAGTTTTGATATTGGCTTGCAATACGTTTGAGATTACGAAGATAACCAAAACAAATGGCAGCTTATGTAACTGCTGGATGGACGGAAATCTTCCACTAGGTAAATAATTCCTGCTCATCAGTATAATAAGTACTTCCACCTTTCTTGTCAACTTTTATTATACCTCCTGTTGGGCTTTTTTCTTTTTTGGCTACATGAATTTTAAGAAAACCTCTGACCTCGCCTGCTATAATACCAGGATGGTCTTTTTCGATTTCTTTTTCTGCATTTAGCAAAACGCTTTTTATTGCTTTTGCCAGTGCTTTAATTTTTTCGTCAGGAATTTTATTTGATACCGACATCGGAGCAATTTTTGCCTCCCACAAAATCTCATCTGCATATGCATTACCAACACCTCGTATAACATGCTGATCTGTTATTCGCGACTTGATGTTTGTCCTCGACTGAAGTGCTTTTTTTAAATACGAAAAATCAAGTTCTTTCGACAAGGCATCTATACCTTCTTTGTCTATAGGATTCAATTTTATATTTGCCGCTTTTTGATAATCGGTAACTGCCAATCCTTTCCCTTCAAAATGCAGTTCAACAATCGTATGTTTATTTTCATTGCTTTCATCAAAAACGAAAAGTTTTCCATGAAGCATTAAGTGCAATCCCAATACAGTTTCATTTGAAAACAAAAATCTTAATTCTTTACCCGACCTGTAAACTTCTTTTAGAATTGTTCCTCTCAAAGCTGCGTTTAAAGTAGATTCATCGTCTTGCAGGTTTTTTCCATCTACAACTTTTACCTGCTGTAATTGCTTGCCTGCAAAAAGTTTGTTGAGGTTCTTAGCGAAAACTTGTAAATCAGGAGCTTCCGGCATAGCTATTTTTTTCTTTTTTATTGAACCGGCAAGTTATCATTTTTCGACATTGTTGTGTCACTCACTTCGGCTGTCAGTTTTTCAAAGCAGCTTTTTATTGCAATTATTGTTTTTACGTTCAATCCTTATTTTACCGCTTAAAAACGCTGATCAATATTTGAATGTCTGGCTCCATTTATTTTTACTGTACAGTGAGTGACACAACAAAAGTCCAATAAAGCACTACTGTTTGTACAATAGAAGATCTTACTTATTTTAAGGCTAAATAAAAAAGGCATCACATAAATATGTGGTTTTAAAGGTGCTCTAGTTATAATTCATTGCAAGTATTAGATTTGTAGCTACGCATGAAAGTTTTACTTCCGATTTTTCTTTTGTTGATTGTAGTATCTGCTTCATTTGGTCAGCAAAGGTTTGCCTTTTCTCATATAACAACCGATGATGGAATTGGCCTTGCGAGCAACCACGTCACAAGTCTTTGTCCGGATGACAAAGGATTTATCTGGATCGGAACTGCTAATGGCTTGCAACGCTTTGATGGAAGTAAGTTTATACAGATCCATACGACGAAGCCTGGAAGCGACGAGTTATTATTTCCACGTATCTCTCAGATCATCCGCGCCGATAGTGGCAAACTTATTCTGGGAATGTTTACCCTCCGAAAATTTGGGATGTTCGATCCTGCTACTTATGTGTACAAAAAAATCGATCTTAAACCCTCGGGAGTAATTCCGGGATCGTCGGAATATCGTTTGTGGAAAGACTCGAAAGGAGAAGTTTATCTGAACGTGCAAAATTATGGGATTTTGCATTATAGCAAAAGCGAAAACGCCTTTATAGACGACCGCGTTTTTCCAATTCCAAAAGGGTGGAATGTAAGTATACTTGGTACTCACGAAGATGCAGCTAAACAGCAATATTGGTTTGCATCCGACAGTGGATTATGCATATACGATAAGAAAAGCGGGCAAATGTGGAACAGAAAGAACAATCCAAAAAACTTGCCTGTTTTAAATAGTAAACTCACCGAAAGCCGGTTAACAGAAGTTTATATTGACAAGCAGCGAAGGATTTGGGTTTTCGGCTATCCCCTCTGGGGCGACGGTGGACAATACAGGTTTTGCTTTGATAGTACAGGCAGTAATTTCTTAACAAAAGATACCATTGGCTTGAACTTTGGCCCGCACAAGTATTCTGATTACAAACACCTGTACGAAACAAAACAAGGCGACTTTTGGATTTATGGATTAAATGCTTTGTCGAGTTATAATAAAAATACGGGGCGTTTTAATCATATAAAAAGCGGGGCCGGTAATGATAATATAACGATCGACTACGAATCGGTTTTTCAGGTGTTGGAAGATAAAGACGGTAATATCTGGCTGGCTACTAACCAGGGTATTTATTATACGGCTACGGGTAGTGCAAATTCTTCTGTTGTAAACTTAACTTTTAACGAAAAAAACGGACCTACTGCTATAAACGATATAATTGAAGCAGCGGATGGAACGTTGTTATTTGCCTCAGGACATATAGGGGTTGCAGCTACAGACAGATTTTTGAATAAGGTTGATCTTGGATGGCCGAAGAGCCCCCCGGCCAGCTGGCCTCAAATGTGGAAAGATGCAACATTACAAACCTGGAGTCTTTGCCGCGAGAGCGCCACAGGAAATATCTGGACCGGTTGTAATTCGGGCGTACTATTCATACATAATGCTGAAAAAAATACAAACGAATATTTGCATCCGCCCGAGTTGAATAATAGCCGCATACAATACATAGCAGAAGACAAGCATGGGCAAATGTGGCTGGCGACCGAAGGGGGACGGCTGGTAAAACGAACAAACAACCGATTTTCCATTGTTCTTGATATAGGTACCATTATTTATAAAATTTTTGTTGACAGGCAAGGGTGGCTTTGGCTTGCAACGCGTGAAAGCGGGCTTTATGCAGTAAATCCTGACAACGGTAAAATTTTACAGCACTACACAGCGGATGGTACTAAAAATGCTTTGTATAGTAATACGGGTACAGACATCGAACAGCTCAAAAATGACTTTATCGTTTTCGCTGGCGGGGCACTACATTTTATAGATAAAAAAACACGAACTGTTTCACGCGTACAATATGAGGACGGGCTTCCTTCTAACACCGTTGTAAGATTAAGAACTGATGAGAAAGGCTTTTTATGGATCATTACGAGTAACGGTTTATGCCGGTATAATCCTAACAATAAACACATCACTCCGTATGGCAGAAGGGACGGAGTTGTATTGGCAGAGTTGGCAATTGGAGCTGATTATAGCACCAGTCACGGCAATATAATTTTTGGGGGAAGCAATTCCGTTGTGATGTTTAATCCTGCAATTTTTTCAACAAGCCAGGCTCCGCCTGATGTTACCATTACAGATTTTAAATTATTCAACAGGTATTTACTTGTCGACTCATTGCTGCGATATCCGAAAATTAAACTTCAAAGTGACGAAAATTCTCTTAGCATTTACTTCGCTTCGCTCAGTTATACCCAGCGAGACAAGCTGACCTATTATTATAAAATGGATAGAATTGATAAAGATTGGGTTAAGGCCGATCGCTCGAACTTTGTAAACTACTCATTGCTCCCCCCAGGTAAATATACCTTCAAAGTATACTGCGAGAATATTGAGGGAATGAGGTGTCACAATATAACAGAACTCAATATCTTCATAAAACCTCCTTATTACCGAACCTGGTGGTTTATGAGCTGCATTTTATTTGTAGTGGCGCTGCTTATTTATGCGGTACATGATATACGTGTAAACCGCTTGTTGGCTGTCGAGACCTTAAGAAACCGGGTGGCCAGAGACCTGCATGATGATATGGGAAGTACGTTAAGCACCATCAACATTTTGAGCTCGATGGCTAAGAATAAGATGCAGGTAGATAATGGCAAAACCTCGGAGTATTTGGGTAAAATAAGTGAATACAGCGAACGCATGATGGACGCAATGGATGACATTGTATGGAGCATAAAACCCAGCAACGACAGCATGCAAAAAATTGCTGCGCGTATGAGGGAGTTTGCAACAAGTGTATTAGAAGCTAAAGAAATTGATTTTGAATTTTATGTAGAAGAAGCTGTTTATGATGTAAAATTGAACATGGAGGCAAGGCGGGATTTTTTCCTGATTTTTAAAGAAGCTGTAAATAATTCAGCTAAATATTCAAACGCGTCAAAACTGCTTATTCGGTTGATCATGAAAAACAGGAAGTTATTGTTGATCGTAAAAGACGATGGAGTGGGCTTTGATTTACCTGAAGCGGATGGCAACGGTCTTGGCAATATGCAAAAAAGAGCAGATCAACTCGACGGACATATTACGATAGAATCTAAAAAAGGGCAAGGAACTTCTGTTAAGCTTACGATTCCGATTTTATAAAATATCATCAAAGTCAAACGGGCCAACGGAGGTTATTTTTTGCGCAACGATGCTTCCGCATTCCGCTCTTAAATTTCCGTTCCGTAAGCTTGATTCACAACATTTCCACAAGATTCTGACAAGGGATAAAAGCTTCATTTTTCTGACTTAAAACCCTTTATTTTCCGTACTTTTGCACACCTGCAGAAATATTATAAAAAGCAGGAAAATCAAGCAGTTATGGCAGATGAAATTGTAAATGATGCGGCAGCGCAAAACAAAAACTATGGTGCTGATAGTATACAGGTATTAGAAGGTCTGGAAGCGGTTCGAAAAAGGCCCGCAATGTATATCGGAGATGTGGGAGTAAAAGGGTTGCATCACCTCGTTTATGAGGTAGTTGATAACAGTATCGACGAGGCCCTGGCCGGATATTGTAAAAATATTAATGTTACCATTCACGAAGATAATTCGATCAGTGTTAGTGATGATGGGCGTGGAATTCCTACAGCAATTCATACAAAAGAAAATAGAAGTGCGCTCGAGGTTGTTATGACTGTCTTGCATGCCGGCGGTAAGTTTGATAAGAACACGTATAAGGTAAGTGGTGGTTTACACGGCGTAGGTGTAAGTTGTGTAAACGCTTTGAGTACCAAGTTGCAGGTAACTGTACATAGGGAAGGTAAAATCTTCGAACAGGAATATCATTGCGGTGCTCCTCAATATCCGGTTAGAGAAATAGGGACTTCTGAGAGCACAGGAACCACGGTCCATTTCTGGCCTGATTATACCATTTTCCAGGAATCAGTTTATAAAAGAGACATTCTTGAAGGAAGACTCAGAGAGCTTTCTTACCTCAATAGAAGAATTACAATAAATATTACTGACCTACGTGAATTGGATGATGATGGAAAGCCTTATTTCAAAAGCTTTTATAGCGAAGGCGGAATTGTTGAGTTTGTAGAAATGATTGACAAAAACGGCCATCGTACAGAGCTTATTCCAAATACATTATTTTTATAATGATTGTATGAAGCAAACAT
>JAOQAJ010000046.1 GCA_025963675.1 Segetibacter sp. | reverse complement strand
TGGCTAGCAGAATATCCGATGAATGCCATTGAGTGGATCTTTGCCTCCGTCGGCGGTTGGCTAAGCGGGGTCATTACCTCGGGTTGGTGGAGCGACTTATTGATTAATGGAATTTTGGCCGGCCTTAGCGGAATTCTTGTTTTTGTTCCTCAAATAATGATTCTATTTGGTCTTGTTACTATACTTGAGGATACTGGTTATATGGCGCGCATCAGCTTCCTCAGCGATAAGCTAATGCGCAAGGTGGGGCTTAATGGTAAAAGTGTAATGCCAATGATCAGTGGGTTTGCATGTGCAGTGCCGGCTATCATGAGCACCCGCAACATTGAAAATCGCAAGGAAAGGCTACTCACCATCCTTGTAACTCCTTTAATGAGTTGCAGTGCAAGACTACCTGTTTACACAATTCTCATCAGTCTTGTTATTCCCAATCATTACTTTCTAGGCTTTCTAAGTCTTCAGGGCCTGGTTATGATGGGGCTGTATTTATTGGGCGTAGTAATGGCGCTTGTGGTAAGCTATGTTTTTAAGTGGATTATCAAAATACAGGAAAAAAGCTTTTTTATTCTCGAACTTCCTTCTTATCGCGCTCCACGCTGGAAAAACGTAGGGGTTACAATGGTCGAAAAAGCCCGGATCTTCGTACGCGATGCAGGAAAAGTTATAATGGTCATTAGCCTGCTTTTATGGTTTCTCAGCAGCTATGGCCCTTCAAACCGGATGGATAATATTAAGGCGAAGTACGAGAAATTACAACAACAGCCAAATGCAGATCTGGCATCCCTTGAAAAGGAATATCGTTCTGAAAAATTAGCCAATAGTTACGCCGGAGTTGTAGGTAGAGCGATTGAGCCTGCTATTGCTCCACTTGGCTATGACTGGAAAATAGGAATAGCTCTTGTTACTTCTATAGCAGCCAGGGAGGTATTTGTAGGAACGATGGCAACATTATACAGCGTAGGGGAAGACAATGAAGAAACTTCTTTGCGGCAGAAAATGCAATCAGCTGTAAGACCGGGTGGCAGCAAAGTATATACACTGGCTACCGGTATTAGTCTTATGGTATTTTATGTATTGGCAATGCAGTGCATGAGCACATTAGCAGTTGTAAAAAGAGAAACGAAGACGTGGAAATGGCCTATAATCCAACTCTTGTATATGACGTTCCTGGCTTATCTGATGAGCTGGATCGCTTACAACATCGCTTCCTGATCGTGATTCGATTTTTATTTCTTTTTAAGTCTGCACCTGTCTTACCATCAGTTCCGGTTGTGTCACTCCCTTGTACTCTATAACCCGATGCAGCTTTCATCGCTTACGGTTCGAGATGCTCTGAATTCAGACGCTCAGCAGCATTTTATATGATTTTTTTGTTTTACTAATACTCTTCTCATCGGCGGCATTACTTTTGCGGTTGACGAACCACAATGGTCTTTTTTATGAAGCAATGGCTACTTATTTTGGCTTTTTCTCCTGCAATTTTGTTTTCTCAATCAAGAAAAGAAAGAAAAGCGATAGAAGCCCGGCAAAAGGCAGATCAGGTTGTTATAAACAGTCTTAAAAGTCATATACAAAATCTTACCGGCAATTCTCAATCTGACAACGCCGGGTTTGAGGCCAAAGCAACCGAGTATTTAAGCAACCAGTTTAAGGCAATTGGACTTCAACCAAAGGGCTCTGATGGTTACATCCAATCATATAACATCGACGATGGAAAAAAGATCGACGCTTCTACGTTTTTAAGAGTAAATGATAAACTGCTCGAGGTGAATAAAGAATTCTTCCCGCTGTCATACTCTGCTGAGAAAAAGGTAAAAGGGACGCCTGCGATGGCGTTAAGAGAAAGAGGAGTCCCTTGGTTTGTTGATCTGAAAGACTGGTTAGAGGACGGTTCAAAAATGCAAGCAGGTAATATAGAGGATGTCATAAAAAAGGAAATTGCAAGGGTTGCCGATAAGGGCGCTACTGCTTTGTTTTTATATAATTCGGGTACTACTACCGATGGCTTGTCTTTTAATGGCAAAGACAAAAACCCTGCTTCACCTATACCTGTAATTTATGTGACTGCTGATGGCGTTAAAAAGTATTTTACTGATCGGTCAGAAACACTAGACATTGACTTGAATGTCGCTTTTAAAAATAATTTTTTAAAAGGATCAAACGTAATAGGCGGAATAGACAATGGTGCTGCATCTGCCATTATTATCGGCGCGCATTATGACCAGGGTCAGGCAGAGCCCAACACAAAAATTGACGGAGTTGCAAGAGCAAATACAGCAGGAGCCGACGACAATGCTAGTGGTTTAGCTACGTTAATTGAATTGGCAAGAATGTTATCGGCTTCAAAAGCTAAAAATAATAACTACGTTTTTATCGCATTTGGTGGACCAGATAAAGGAGCCACCGGCGTAAGCTATTGGTTAAATAATACGGCTAATATAGCTACCATAAATTATATGGTTAACCTTGACATGGTAGGAAGTTACAATGATAGTAAGAAGCTGTTGATGCAGGGATATAATACATCTCCAATTTGGAAAGAACTAATAACTTCCGTTGCTGATAAACAGATCCAGCTGAGTGCAGACAACAGTGGTGTTAACAATGAGCTGGCAGATGGTTTTTATAAGAAAGGTATTCCTGACTTGTCCTTTTCTTCTTCCGGTCATGCAGACTATTCAACATCGGCTGATGAAGAGGGTAAAATAAATTATGCAGGTACACTTCAGATTTTAAAATTTGTCAGTCAATTGATTGAAATTGCAGACTCAAGAGGTAAAATAGCATACACCAGGATCTCTCAAACTACCCCTGTTACTAAGGTCGCCGAACAACCTGTTACTAGATTAGAAAAAGCATATAACGTAGCAACATTTACTGCAAAATCTACAGTAAGCCTTGGTGTAATTCCAGATAGAACTCCTACAGAACAGGGTTTAAAAATAAGTGGGGTTACTCCAAAGAAACTTGCTTCAAAAATTGGATTACAACCCGGAGACGTTCTTACAACTCTTGGTACTTACCACATCTCGGACTTTAAGTCTTATATGTATGCTTTGTCGAAGTTTAAGGCCGGGGATAAAACAACTCTTCGAATTAAAAGAGGCAAAGATGATAGAGAGTTTACTGTAGAGTTTTAACTTTACTGCCGAATGAAACTGATTCTTGACAACGAGGCCATTACTGACGACTTTTTCTCTGATACCAGGCTGATTGGTATAATGGCGCCAATAAAAAACTATCAATTTTGCTGGCAACTGAACAATCTGTTAGGTTTTAATTTTCGTCTTGATACCGAAATTGATAAACAGCTTCGCAGAAAAAACAGGCAATATTTCTTTTCTGTTTACCAGCACGAAGAAAATAACTTCTTAAAATATTACCTGTTTCATAACCATTGCGATGGTGAATATCTTTTACCTGAATTTAAGCACATGGATTTTATGTTGCTTATGAAAGGCGACTATGTGGATGAGTACAAATGTAGCGACATTATTGCCACTATTAAATCTATGGCTTCCGTGCAGATGGTAACAGAATTAACCAACGAAAAAATTAAGAACAAAGAGCACCTTGTCTTCTAGTTTCCATTACCAGTTGGACCGCCTAAGCTTAGAGCAAATTGAAAGCACAGTTATACATCTACTACTTTTCCGGAACAGCTGCCAGCATGGGATGGTATTCTACTTGTTGATTCTTGAGGCGCGTCATCATCGATGAGTGGAGCAACTTCGTCTTCGGTGTCTACTGCAATATTCCCAAGTCCATAAACTCCTTTGGGATGAAGCACTGGTCATGGAATAAGCATTATTTCCTGCTGCATATATTTCTTCCGCTAAGCAACATGTTGCTGCATCATCTCCTTTTTAGTATAAGTCATTGTTTGAGCGAAATCGGGACGGTTGGGATTGCGCTTTAGTGCAAACTATTTCTTCATTTTAGTTTTGGTTTAAGACATCCGTTGTAGTTAACGATAGCTGAGAAATACAGCTTTTTGCAATTAATGCCGGAGATCTGCATTAACCAAATAATTTCACACATACCGGAAATACACGCCAAAAATAAGTGTTGGAAAAAGTACATTAGAACTACAAATGATGAACGGAGCGTCGCAACGATGATGCAAGCTGTTATAAAGATTGGTACCAAAAAAGTTCCTGAAAAAATTTTAAAAAAGCCTAAATCCATGCTTTTTTGTTCAAATTGAAAAAGTTCCTTTAAGACTTCGCCTGCGTACTGTCAGCGGCTGGTTTATCCTTATCCTTCTTCCTGAATTTCTTAAACAGGTCGAGTTTAAATTGAACATTGCCGTCGGCTCCGGGCCGGCCTCTTACGAAAATACTGGCGCCACCTTTTGAATCTGCCCCCTTATTTTCAGGTGCATAATCCTCATCCCTTTTTTTCAGATTACTTAAAGGTATCTGTATAGCGATGTCAGTATTTGTTCCTACGATGCTATATATTCCTTCGATATATAAAGTCAAAACCGTCGACTGAATTTCCATCCTGTTAAGGTTAATTTCCCTGTTTTTTATGTCGAGCCGGTCTTTCAATTCTGCAAAATAAATTTCGCTAAAGTTTCTTTTTTTAAATGCCACTTGTTGGATCTTTTCCATAGGTGCATAGTTAAGCAAAGCGCCTTTTTTCAAAGAGAAATCTACGAAGCCGACAATGTCTTGCGGAGCTCCATTTAAATCCCGATCAATATCCATTTTAATATCAATGTTTGAAGTGAGCTTCCCTCGTAGGTTTTCATGGGAAATCGCGTTTTGACCAAAGTCATTAAACGCGTACATTACTTTATTTACATCCACATTTTGCATATTGACCTTTATGTTCGAACCGTAATATTTGCTGCTTTTAGCAATAAGATTTCCACTAATCGCCATTGATCCCCCGGCGTGTTGAAGACTAACGGTATTTAGAATCCAGTTTTCATTAATCAGTCCAACTGAGGCTTTCACATTCGTAGCTGTAAACCGGTTAAAGGTTAATGCATCAGCCTTTATATTTAACCTCAAATTTGCCTGGTTAACTATTTCGTCTACGTTCTGGGCAGTACCTCCCAGCTTTGATTTAGCTGTACTTTTTTTAGTACTAGTCGACCTTTGCTTTAGAAGAGAAGTTAAGCCGTTAAGGTTTAGGGCAGGTGAATAGATGTTCCAGTCAAGCAGAATTTTGCCAGGGCTCGTATTCATTAGGGCAAGCAAATTCTTCCCACTTCCATTCATGACTATTTTATTTCCCTGTACATTTCCCCTGAACTCCGTTACATACACGTCTGTATTTTTAAAAACAATATTACCGTACACGTTACTCATAGGCAGGTTTCGGGGATGGTACATAATTACCCCATCTGAAAAACTGATCTTACCATTTAGAGAAGTGTTTTTATTTGAATTGTGCTGCAACGGACCCGAATAGATGAGATCGAGAGAACCTTTTCCCTGGTGCAGGTCAAGTGTTCGACTGCCGAGGAGGTTATTTAACTGGGTAAGGTCAAAATTTGTTTTGATATCTGCATTGATAGTAGGTTGCTGCAGGTTGTCGATATAGATATTTTGAGAGGTTACTTTTAGACCTTCAAATGTTCCTTTGAAGTTGTGAAACTGCAACCTGGAATTGGGATCTTTTCGAGGTAGGCCAACAATAAGCTCATTGGTAAATGAGCCGTCTAGTGAACAATCAGAAAAGCTTGCGAAAGGAGAAGTGATGTTATTATCTTCCACTTTCCATTTTATGTTTACCAGGGGATCTCCGCCATTTAATGGTCCGCTAATATCAGCCACAACTTCATTTACAGGTTTTTCTATTTTTACAAGCGATAAAGAGGTATTGATTTTAGGATTTAGTAAGGCTTTCGCTTCATCGTAATTGACGTCCTTGCTGTAAATTTTAAGGGCAAATGTAGGAGCCGTTGTAAAACTGAAAGTGCCTGATAAAGTGTAAGGATGATTCTTTAAGTTCAAACTAATTTTGTCAAAATTGAGCTGTTTCCTGTTTTTGTCAAATACTACCGTAAAATTTCCCTGCAACGGCGTTTCTCGTACATAACTTCCAATATCTGTATTAAGTGCAAAATTATGAATGAGAATATTGTTCGATGTTTTTACCGTCAGTAATGAATCTCCGTTCTTGATTTTTCCTACGAACCTGTTCACAGCAAAATCATACAGTTTTCTTTTTTTCCTGTCATCTAATATTACCCTCACATTAATCAGTCTAATGCTCTCTATTTCTGTTTTAGCTGTTGATGGTTTTTTTGATTTGTCAGGAACGCTTTTAGGAGATAATAGATAAGAGTTTGTGTAACCCAGCGTATCAGTATAAATGTAGATCTGGCCCTTTTCTATACGAATGCCATTTAACGGGTTATTTCTTTTAATTACATTAATGACACTTATGCTTGCGTTTATTTTCTCGGCTTCAAGAAATGGATGGTTATGTCGATTAAACAGTGTATCTCTTATATAAACCTTCTCAAGCTGAACAGATATGCTGGGAAAGGAAGCTAAAAAACCGAGACTGATGTTTCCTATTTGCACCTCACCATTTAGTTTCTCCGCAACCTGTTCTTTTATCTGGGTAATGATGGCATCTTTTTTTGCCACAACATATATATAAGCAGCGATGTAAATCAACACCAATACTGCAAAGAAAATGGCTAGCCCCTTAATTGTATATCTTAGAAATTTTCTCAACTTGTAACAAGGTAAAATTTCTATGCCATCATAAAAAATAAATAAAACCCCATTTATGGCTTTTCAATTAGAACTTGTTGTCTAGTATGTACGGCAGCATCTGCCGCCATGTGGGCCAGTCATGCCTTATATCATGTCCCCATACATTCAAATCGCACCAAATACCCTTATCATAAAGTACTCCCGCAAACCTTCGTGACGCGTCCGGCTCTTCATATTCTCCGCTTCCTGTATAAAGGTGTATGTGATGGCTGGCCCGCAGCCTACCAAGATAAAAAGGATCATTCAGGTTTGGAACGTAATGTATAGGACTGTTGTAATAAACCTGTTCGTCGTAAAAACCTCTTGTGTATTCGGTCAGATCGTAAACGCCGCTCATTGAAATTGCGCCGTTTAAAATATCGGGACGTTTACAAAAAAGGTTCATGGCATGTAAGGCGCCAAATGAAGCTCCGCAGGTATAGATAAAAGTGTCATTACTTGTAGCATTTCTAATAAACGGAACTACTTCATTGAAGACGTAATGGTTAAATTCATTATGTCGAATAGCGCGGTGAGCTGGTTCCATCTGGTAGTTCAGCCAACTTTCCTTATTCATACTGTCGATACTAAAAACCCTGAATTTTCCACTGTTGATCATAGGCTCTAATGCCTTTATCAATTCAAATCGTTCGTATTCAAGATAATCGGCTGCTGCAGTAGGAATTAATAACACGGCAAAACCATAGTGTCCGTAAGATGCTATCGGCATTTCTCGTCTTAATGCAGGGCTATACCATGATGTTATTTCTCTTCGCATTATCGCTCAAAATTAAAAGGTTACAAACACTTGCACTTTTTTAAGTATTCTTTCAAAAATAGGAAAAGAAAAATGACAAGCGCCTTGAAGGTGTGGGGTTATTTTTTGGGGACAAGCAGAAGATCTTTTATCTACATCGTTGTGTCACTCACTTGTACGATTGATAATTCATTCAGCTTTAAGCGTCTGCTTGACTTTGCTGATACAGCGCGGAGTCAATCTTTTAAAGTGCTGGAAAAGTTTTAAATAAAAGGGAGAAAAAAGGTGAAAAAAGAGCTGGGAATTCATAAAAAAGACAAGCAATCGTTAAAGGCCGGACCAGCTCTTTATTCACCATGTACATTATCGAAGAACTTATTCCTTGCTTTTCAAAAAAACTATTTAAATCTTTTTGAAACAAACTACTGTAGAAGTGATTCTGCTATGCAAGCAATATAGTAGTTATCAGTAAGGCAAGAACTTCTGTGCTAACAACCGTTAGTTTGTTAAGAGATTGTAAAGATGTAGTATTTTTTGATTCAAAAAAATTTTTTTACAAAAAATTCTAAACGAGTTGCTTAGAGCAATTTAAGAGGTATTTTGAGATTAATGCTAAAGCATAATGACTGACGCCAGATAGTTTAAAGTGAACGGCTTAAACTATAGAGAAAGCAGGAGTTGAGCAGAAAAGGCGCAGCGGCTAATATTGCCCGGTCCCCAGCATCACAAGGGTACACGCTTCCATTGGTTTTATCCCGTTTTTGCGAGCCATTTCTTCGAGTTCATCATTTTCAGTGCCCGGATTGAATATGATTCGTTTTGGTTTTAGAGATAAAATATAATCGTAATAAGGTTTTTGATTGGTAGGGTTTAAATATAAGGTCACGGTATCCACATCTTCTATTTTCGGCGTCCCTGTCTCAATGTTTACGTTTCCAACTTTGCCCTCTTTAAGTCCAACAGCAACTACCGGATGATTGTGCAATGAAAGCCTGTTCATCGCCAGGTAACTATATCTTGAAGGGTTAGTTGATGCTCCTAACACTAGTGTTTTCTTGCCTGCCATTCTACACTTGTTTATTAAGTAATGTGTAATCACAAGAATTGAACCATGAGAAATTTTTAGATATTTAGGCTTAAAACAAGCGATACAATTTTCGCGGCCTTGATTCGACAATATACCGAAAAGCATTTGCAATGGTAGGAACCGAAAACGTAAATCACGTTTTTAAAAGCTTAGTCGGAACGGTTTTAATTCCAGAAATTTTTGAACCACGAGGAC
>JAOQAJ010000042.1 GCA_025963675.1 Segetibacter sp. | reverse complement strand
AAATAATAATGTTTTCATGATAGAAGTTTTATATCTATAAAGTTAGCTTATTTACAGCCTTTTTGAAAACTAATAACGGTGTTCCTAATACTTTATACGGCGAAGGAATTCGAGGCTTTTTGGAATTTGTTCAACCGATTTCGGTGATTCATCTTCAATAAAATAATACTTGATACCCATTTTTTTTGCTTGTCTCATAATCGCTGCTATGCCTACATCACCTTTCCCTAAAACCACATTTGTCTCATCCGGAGCACGTCCTTCCTGGTTTCCCGGAGTTCCTGGTTCCCTGTCTTTTAAATGCAGCATCAAAAAACGCTTAGGATATTTTTTGAGCAATGCCACCGGGTCTTGTCCCGGATGCTTAACCCAAAACACGTCCATTTCAAAATTTACATATCTCGGGTCAGTCTTCTTTACCATGTAGTCGAACATAGTTCCTTTTTCATATGGCCTGAACTCGTAGCCATGAGGATGATAACAGAATTTGATGCCATTTTCAGCTAGCAGCTTCCCCGCAGAATTGAATACGTCAATTGCCCTGTTTATTTCATCCATCGTAAAATTTCCTTCTTTGTGCGGTACCCATGCACACATCACATACTTCGCTCCAAATGCTTTGGCATTGTCTACAACTTTTTGTGGATCTTTTTCTAATTCTTCAAATCCAGCCCCGACGCTTGCCATTACCAAATTGTTCTGCTTCAACAATTTCTTGTATTCTTCCATTGGAAGCCCATAAGATCCACCGCCTTCTATTAGTGTTATTTTCCATTGCTTTATTTTAGCAAGAGTGCCAGGTACATCCTGCTTAAATTCGTTTCTAAGGCTGTATAATTGTAAGCCGATATTTTGGGCTACCGCTGCATTAAACGTAAGATTTAAGGCAAAGCATAAAGCTGCGATCCTGGTAAAAATTGAATACATTTTCATTTTCTAAAATTGTAAAATTGTTTTGAATTATAATTGAAACCTATAATTGAGTTGAAACACTGGGATGTTTTGAATTACTGCAACCGATAGCTGATCACTTATTTTTTAATTTGTCAACAAGCCAATTGTTTGTTTTCTCATTTTGCTCAGGAAAAGTCCAATGTCCTGTTTCCAGCGCCAAAAACAATTGTTTAGGGGCAGTGATCACATTGTAAGCAGAATAGGTAGAGGTTGGCGGACAAACTTCATCATTAAATCCCCAGGAGTACATCCCGGGAACTTTTAATAACCTGGCAAAATTCACAACATCGTAATACTGAACTGTATTCAGTTTTTCTTTGGTGTTATTATATGTAAGATTATTCTTTGTAAATAAATGGGGCCATCCACCTGCCCTGCCTTCGAGATATCCTGTCACGTCACTTATAGCGGGGTAAAAAGAAACGAGATATTTCACCCGTTTGTCTAATGCAGCAGTAACGATTGATAACGCGCCGCCCTGGCTGCCGCCGGCAACTCCCAGGTTCTTTCCGTCATACTGGGGAAGGCTGGTTAAGAAATCGTTTGCTCTCAAACATCCTACATATACTCTCTTATAAAAGTACTTATCTCTGTCATCGAGGTTCTGACTTGTATAGTCGTTTAAAATGCCGCTGCCAAGGCTTGTGTAAACGCTGGCATCCAAATTCACAGGTATTCCGTGTATTCCTATTTCAAATGTAATGATGCCTCTTTCAGCAGTGCCAATATCACCTCCATAAGGCCTTACGCCAGCCCCTGGAACTCTTAGTAAAGCCGGGTATTTACCTTCTTTTTTTGGAACACATAAAATACCATAAAGACGGGTACCAACACGAAAGTTTTGAAGATTTACGTGGTAGACATTTACATTTTCTGTACAACGTTCAGGCATTAACGTCATCTTCGCATCCATGGGTATCTTAGCAAGGTCCGCTCTTGCTTTGTCCCAAAACGCAACAAAATCGGCAGGATTTTTTTCGGTTGGTTTAATCGCCTCAGGGTCGTAACCGGCAGTAGCAAGATTTCGATATTCTTTGTCATCTACAAAAGCTGTTACAGTGCAACGCAAAAAACCAGGTGTTTTCATCGTTCCGCCGCTTAACGTAATTTTTCCGTCAGCAAGATTTAATGAATCTCTTTTCACAGGCTCCATCTTTTCAGGCCCGATTTCGTATTTAATTTTCACATTTGGTACAGGGTTTCCATACCGTAAAACTGTTATAGTAAATTTTGCTTCTTCACCTGTTTTATATGTCCAGTTTGTATGATCAGGTGCAACCAGCACTTTAACCAGTTGGTTAGGCGGTTGGCAGTTTGCAACGTCAGTAGAAAAGAAAATTACCAACAGAAGGATGTAAAGTATATGTTTCGATTTATTCATAATGGGTAAAAATGTAAGATTGAAAGATGAAGCCTTCGTTAGAGATAAAGCGTTGCCGTTTATTCTATGCCCGGTATTTAATAAAAAATAATAGAGATGACTATCTAAATTTCTACAGGTCTTCCGGTCGCTGCCGATTTATATATTGCTTCTACAATTTTTATGTCGCGTAGTCCTTCCTCGCCAGGCACCAGCATATTCTTTTGTTGCATAATAGAGTTGGCATCGTCATCCATCTGTTTGGCTTGCTGCCACGGCACCTGGTATTTATGGTTTATTTGTCCTAAAGGACTATCAGCAGCAACTCCTGCGTAAGCCTGGTAAGGAGATACTTTTATCTCACCCTTTTCACAATTGATGTTAAGGTAGTTTATGTTTTCGCCAAAACTTGTTTTAATGTCGACCACTATACCCGTACGAAAAGCGAGGGTAGCCGTAGTCGTTTCATCCAGTCCGTTTTTATATATCTGCGGCCGGGTAGTAGAAGTTTTTGCATTCATCACTCCAACCGGTTCCATCCCGGTTCCAAGTCGCGCACCCTGTATCGCATAAACACCCATATCATACAGCACACCTCCGCCCAATTCCTTATTTTGTTTCCAATGGTTTGTGCGGTTTTCAACATACCCTGCCCCGCAGCTTGCCTTTAAGACTTTACCAAGTTTTGAAGTTCTTACTATCTGCGTATACTCCTGCGTGTTCGGTTCGTGCTGCAGACGATAACCGATGGCAAGCGATCGTTTATTCTTTTTGCAGGCATCTATCATTGCACGACATTCTGCCACAGAAATTGCCATTGGCTTCTCGCACCAAACATGTTTACCAGCGTTAGCTGCACGTATTACATATTCTTTATGCAACGAAGGTGGAAGCACCACATACACCACATCTATATCCGGATTATTTGCAATCTGGTCGAAAGTCTGGTAGTTATAAATGTTCTTATCAGGTATATTGTATTTCTTCTTCCAATCCTCGGCCTTCGATGGTGTTCCTGTAACGATACCTGCGAGATAACAATTCTTTGTCTGTTGAAGCGCCGGAGCTAACAAGTCTGTGCTGTAGTATCCTAAACCCACGAGAGCCACGCCTAACCGATCTTTTTTCTGGCGGGTTGCTGCTAACAAAGTATTTGGAGAAAAAAGTAATCCGGCACTTGCGGCAGCCAGCGTTTTAATTACATCTCTTCTTGACGGCGATGTCAATGAACTCATTCCCCCAGATGATAATTCCTGCTTCATATAAAATTCAAATTTTAATTTTTCTCCCCCTCTGTGTACAATATTTTTTAAAGATCGTGATTCAATTAATTTGGTAACAAGCTTTAGCTTTTCAATTTAGCATCGTTGTGTCACTCACTTGTACTTTCAGTAAGAAAGCGTCATTTACTGATCATTTTCGGAAATCACCATATTGCGTTAAAACGATAGAGCAATAATGATTTTAAAAAAATGAAGTTAGGAAATCATTGCTCTTTATAAAAGTTAATGAAAAGAAATGTTACGTCAGTTTAAAACTGTATAGTTTATAGAAATGAAAGAGGCTATCTCTACAAGTTGAGACAGCCTCTTTTAAAAATGTTACTTATAGTTTCAATTATTTAACTGTAGTTTCTACCGGCTGTTTTACTGCCTGCCTTGCAAGCAGTTTCCATTGACCCCCTGTTTTTTGCCACACCAGCAACACAAACAAATGTGCTTCACCCGGCTTTCCATCGTTATTGGTTTTTGCATCTAACTTATGACGAACGAGAGCCACGTCTTTACTAATGCTGATTGTTTGATTGGTTAAATCGATCGTTACAAAGTCCGATTTGTTGTTCAGTATGTTCTCAACAAACAATTTTTTGTCCTCAATATTCCCAGTAGAATGACCGTAAGTTAATTTGTCTGATGTCAGATTCTCTAAGGATGATTTATCGGCATCAATCATCGCCTTTTTTAGATTTTCTACTTGTTGCGCTACCGCTTGCTCATCTTTAGATTGAGCAAACATTACAATTGTTGGTAGCATAAAAAACAAAAGCCAGCAACTTCTTTTCAACATGGTAATCATTTTATTTTTAAAATTTTCGTTGTCAATCGTTTTAATTGCTTTGTAATTTACATTCTTATTTCTAATTAAAGTCAGCAGAATTTCTATTGTCCCCTTTACACTTTTTTAGATATTAGCACTCGGGTTATATTTTCATTTCAATTAACCAATGATGGCCGAACGGATCCTTGAATTCTCCTTGCCGGTATCCGTAATCATAATCCTGTGCCGGCGAGATCTCTATTGCACCTGCTGCTATTGCCCGATTAATAAAAGCATCCACATCTGAAACAAATAGTCCTATCAGCGTTGTAGTTCCGTTACAACTTTGAGGGCTAAATACACCAACCTTTGAAGTCTGCTCATGCAAATGAAAGACTGCGCCGTTTATTGATAGCTCAGAAACATGTATGGTTCCATCGTCGTTTGAAAATCTTCGCAGCTCAATAGCGCCCAACCCATTCGTATAGAAATCAATGTTTCTCACACCTCTTTGTATATAAAGTTGTGGGGCAAAAACTGCTTTATTTATTTCATTCATAAATGTCTTTTATTTATAAGATGACAACCGCCTGCTAATAATGCTTATTCATGCATTTTTTGAAAAGCCTGGTTAAGATCATCAACCAGGTAACCTGCTTCTTCAAGTCCAACATATAACCGGATGCTTCTATGGGCGGCAATGGTCGAATCAAATTCTTCGGCTTTCATTCCGGCGACCTTAGGTATGATCAAAGACTCATAGCCGCCACAACTTACCGCCATTAGGATATGTTGTAAAGAGTTGAAAAAATTTTCTATTTGTTCTGCGGTGTCAGCTTTTATTATAAAAGTAAGTAGCCCACCGGCACCTTTCATTTGTTTTTTAGCAAGTTCAATTTGATCAAAGCTTTCATCTAACGGGTAAATGACATTTTCAATATTTGCGTTTGATTGCAGGTATGCAATTACCTTTTGTGCAGTAGCAGAACTCCTTTCTAATCTTGCAGGTAAGGTACGTAAACCGCGCAATAAAAGCCAGGCATTAAAAGGTTGAATACCGCTTCCGATATTCATATACTCGCTATTAAAGATTTTTGTTATCAATTCACTACTGCCACTTAAAACACCTGCGACAGTATCGCTGTGGCCACTGATATATTTTGTGGCGGATTGTAAAACAAGGTCAATTCCGAGCTTGATGGGCTTTTGATATAATGGCGTACAATAACTGTTATCACAAATAGTGATGATGTTATGCCTTTTTGCAAGTTGGGCTACAGCTGCAAGGTCTTGCAGATTATAATCCCAACTATTAGGACTTTCGAGGTAAATAACAGAAGTGTTGTTTTTTATTGCTTTTTCGAAATTTTCAATATCTGTTCCATCAATATAAGTAGTGGTGATATTGAACCTGGAAAGAATAACATCAAAAGTTTTTTGTGCCCATGAATAAGTGTCCCTGACTGAAACAATGTGATCACCACATTTTACATTAGCCAGGATAGCAGCAAAAATTGCAGCAGCACCACTATTAAACACCAGGCAATCTTCAGCTTCGTCAAGCGCTGCAAGCTTTTTACGAAGCATGTCAACAGTAGGATTTAAACCGCGGCTATACAGGTAAGTTGAATATTCATCGTTAAAAGCGTTCCGCATTTCATCAACCGTTTTGAAAACAAAATTGCTTGTTTGTATAATTGGCGGCGCTACAGCATTAAAGTACAGCTCTCTTTCTTCAGCAAATTCATTTAAAATGTAGGAAGTATCCAAGGCAAAATTTTTTTTGGAAGGTAGATAAATAAATGGTTAGAATGAACTGGGCGCCTGTACTGTAATTGTTTTAAAACGTAGTCATCGATAGCTGCACAAAGATTTGCGGATGAACGAAATGCGACGCAAGAATGATGCACTGAAAACAAATGCTCGTACCACAACAACTTTATCAATCGATCATTTCTTACACAGTCTTCGTCTTGCCTTTTGTTCCTTTGGTAATAAAGTACAAAATAGTAAAACCTGCTAAAACAGCTAGTGCAGTAAGCGCCGTCGCAGGGCGGTCAATGAAAATACTGATGGCCACGAAAATATAAGCGCTAATAAAAATCAACGGAAGAAGCGGGTAAAGTCCGATTGTATAAATCTTAGACTCATCAAGGTCTTTGGTTCGCTTTCGCAAAATGAAAATAGTGGCAGCAGATGTTGCCATTCCGATGCAATCAAGAAAAATGGTGAAGCTTAAAATCTCATCAAATTCTTTTGCCCAAAAAACAATTAAAATGCACATAGCAGCGAAGACCGAAAGAGAGGTAGTTAAGACATTTGTTCGTTCGTTTTTTGCACCAAACATTTTTGGCAATACATTGTCCTCGCTCATCGCGTACATGACCCGGGGGTTGCTCATGAGCAGCACGTTTACGTAAGCAAGTACCGAAAGAAATAACAACACCGATAAAATACGTCCTGCGGCATCGCCAAAAACATGAGAGGCCATTATTGCAGCAATATTCTTTGCGCCTTTTAAATTTTCGAACCCAATAACATTTATGTAGGCATAATTGATAGCGAGGTAAAGAGTGATAATTATGAAAATGCCAATAAAGATTCCACGCGGAATATTCTTTCGTGGATTTTCAACATCTGCCCCAAAATTGATGGTTTGCTGATAGCCACCATAAGTGAATGAAACTGCAACCAACCCTATTCCAAACGCTTTAATGTATTCGGTAAAAGCCGGACTTACATTTTGTAAAGTTGTAGGTATAAAGGCTGCTGATGGCGTTACAAAAAACAAGGGCGCCATCAATAACAGGATCATGGATATTTTAATAATAGTGAGAACGTTTTGCGTCTTCGCACTCATCTTCAGACCAAGCAGGTTGACACCATAAAAAACTGCGATGGAAAATATGGCGATACCGATTTGTATAAGTTGAACCTCACTTGCATTCGGCGCAATAACTTTTGTTATATACTCTGCACCAATTAGTGCCACCCCGGCCAACGACGCTGCATTTGAGACAAGGATGATGCAGTTGATTGCAAATGCAATGGACGGATGATAACAATAGGAGAAAATCTTATAGTATGCACCTGTTACAGGAAAGCGTGAACCTATTTCGGCATAGGTCAAAGCACCGCAAAGCGCAACGAGCCCACCAGCAAGCCACACTACAAAAAACACAAAAGGAGTGGGGACAGCCGCTGCGACATTTGCCGGCGTTCTGAAAATGCCCATTCCAATAACGAGGCTCACCACGATCATGGTGAAATCGAAAATGTTCAGCTTCGTTTTTGTTTGCATACTATTGATTAAACGGATTTTTTTATAATTAAAAAGGAAAGTAACATTAAATAA
The DNA here is from genome assembly GCA_025963675.1 of Segetibacter sp. GTDB lineage: Bacteria > Bacteroidota > Bacteroidia > Chitinophagales > Chitinophagaceae > Segetibacter. Next base: position 278 of record JAOQAJ010000042.1, on the reverse strand, counting down.
ATGATATTGTTTTTCAGAACCTGTTTCGAATAGACTGATAGGAACAGTTTACATAGAACCGGAAATTTTACGAGAGCTTTTGTAAAAGGCTTTAAAAAGAAAAAGTGTACCGGTGAAGGGTACACTTTCTTTTTAAGTTCGGGGATTGACTATTTAGGGAATAAACAAATAAACACTCAGTAAAATTGTTACGCAGCATTAGCCATTTGAAATCCTGCTCTATGTTCGGTTTGTTTTACCAAATGAGGTATAATTTCCATTTTTTCTTCAATTTGTTT
>JAOQAJ010000017.1 GCA_025963675.1 Segetibacter sp. | reverse complement strand
GTGACATGGAGATTGAATAATGAATTCTGCTCCCTCCCCTTCATTCGTTTTTACCTTCAACTCACCCCCATGTGCTTTTATAATATCGTAGCTTAACGATACCCCTAACCCTGTTCCCTGCCCTGTTGGTTATGTTGTAAGAATGGTTGAAAGATTTTCTTTAGGAGCTTATTTTCCGTTTTCATTTTTGATCGTAATTATATATCTTGTAATTATAAAAAGTGTGCATAGATATAAGTGTCAAATGAAACACGTAAACACATTATGGCCCGCAATATTTTCGACTTTTCTACCCGTGAAGAAGTAATGTCAAGAGTTCAACATCTCACCTTAGATTCGAAAGGCCGTTGGGGACGGCTGTCTGCTGCACAGATGGTTCGTCATCTTACAGAGGCTTGCCGTATGGCGTTTAACGAAATCCCGATGCCAGACCGCAGTAATTTCTTAACCCGTACCATAGTTAAATGGCTTTTTTTAAATAATATCAAACCTCCTGGCAGGGAGAAAGGAAAAATCAAAACTTTTCCTGAAGTAGATATTGTGGAGCTTAAATTACCTGTTGCCGATCTTGAAAAAGAAAAAGCTAACCTTGCCGCAATTCTTCATCGGATGGCAAACACACACAAACTTAGTGACAGGCATACTGCCTTTGGAAAAATGAGCCGAAACGATTGGGGTAAGCTGACTTATGCCCACATTGATTACCATCTAACTCAATTTAATGTATGATAGTTGCCAAAACACCTTTGGCCTCTATGCTTCCACACTCTTCTGAAAATGAAACTATTCATTTTATTGATGAACTGAATGACAAATCGTTTAAGTTAAGACACCTCAATCAAAAACAATCCGCAGAACTTGCGCATCAGGCATTACAATTAGCTACGCATGCTTTGTATAACAAAGGCAGGGGGAATGCCTTATTGAACATTGGTTTCCAGGAAATGAATTATGGTAATTACGACAAAGCTTTTAACACTTTTAATCACGCCTTAGATGTTTTTAGAAAAATAGATAATCCCCGAGGAATTTCTAACGCGTATTATAATCTTGGTCTCGTTTATTTAAGGCTTGGTGATTATGATAACTCTATGGAAGTATTTCAGGAGAGCATTAAAATACGGAAGGCATTAAATGATGAAGACGGTATTGCTTCCTGTAAATCGCACACGGCTTTTATATACTCGCAATTTGGATTAGATGATACTGCCCTGGATGAATATAATGAAAGTATAACCATACTTAGAAGTAATAATAATAAGGCAGCACTTGCAGCAACATTAGTGGGTTTAGGTGTTCTAAAAATGAAATTGAACAAGCTGGCTGAAGCCAAAGAACATTTGACCGAGAGCATGAACATCAGAAAAAATTTAAATGAAATAAATGGCTGGCTTGGGTCTATAAATTATCTGTCTGATGTATATCTTAAAGAAGGAAATACTTCTGAAGCCCTGCTCTTATTAAAGCAGGCCTTGAATACTGCCGTAAATCAGCATCAGCTTTTTGCGGCCGGTGTATGTAGAATTTATACTAACGTGGCCAAGGCATATACACAGCAGAAAGATTATGATAATGGGATCTTGCATCTGGAAAAAGCACTTGATTTAGCTATTGAAACTAAACAACAATACCAATTACATGAGATATATTTTGAACTGGCAAAGCTTTACAAATCGCTCAATATGTTCGATCGGGCACTTGATTATTACGAAAAATTTCATGAAAGCAAGCAGGCACTAATAAATTTAAACGCAGCAGCAAAATTGAAAAACCTTGAAATGCTGAATAAGGTTGAAATGCGTGAAAAAGAAATTGAAATACACCGATTGAAAAATATAGAATTAAAAGACCGTAACAGGATAATCAGGGAAGAACGTAAAAAATCGGATGAATTATTAATGAACATTCTTCCATGGCGAACAGCAAAAGAGTTGAAAAAGAACGGAACGGCTAAAGCCCGCCGATACAAACTTGTAACTGTGTTGTTTTCCGATTTTGTAAACTTTACAAAAACTGCAGAGAAGCTATCTCCTGAGAAGGTAGTCAGTTGTATTGACAGGTACTTCCGCGCTTTTGATGAGATTATTATAAAACATAATATTGAAAAAATAAAAACCATTGGCGATGCATATATGGCTGCCGGTGGTGTTCCTAAAGCGACTACCAGCAACCCCATTGATGTGGTAAATGCCGGATTAGAAATGGCAGAATATGTAAATAAACAAAATGATCCGCTCTTTAAGATCAGGATGGGTATACACTCCGGGCCTGTTGTAGCGGGTATTGTAGGGATAAAAAAATTTGCTTACGATATTTGGGGCGATACTGTAAATATTGCATCCCGTATGGAAAGTAGTGGCGAAGCGGACAAAGTAAACATAAGTGGCTTTACTTACGACTTAATTAAAGAGCAGTTCAACTGTTTATACAGGGGTAAAATAATAGCTAAAAATAAAGGGATGGTTGATATGTATTTTGTAGAAGGAAGAAAAAAAGATTGACATTGAAAGTATTAAGATCATGCTGCAATTCTTCGATTAACTCTGTATTTACATCTAAAAAATTATTGACAAAATCTAATGGGTTGTGAATCTCATAAGCAATGCCTGCCGTAAGTTTACTGAGTGCCGCATTTTTTTTGGATGAGATGGTTTGAGTTG
>JAOQAJ010000012.1 GCA_025963675.1 Segetibacter sp. | reverse complement strand
AAATAATTCCGGGTAATGTGAGTTTCAACCTAGGCCACAAAACCCATTTTTGAAGACCGATGAGAAACAAAGAATTTAGTGTGTAGCACATAAACCCTTAGTCAAGCTGAGTCTTCATAGAAAGATAGTGTGAGTTAGCATGAGAGGCATCCCCAAATGCCGGTGTCCCTGTCCCTTCGCAAAAAGCCCTAAAAGGAGACACAGCAGGACGAAAAGCCAACATAATTTTTTGCAGCTGATAGTGATCTTCGTCAACCACTTGTTCATCTAATGGTTGCAGGTGAAGAACACCAGCAAAGGCGGAAAGAGATAAGTTGCGTTTTCATCATATGAGCGTTGGCCGTTGTTGTGTCTTTTGACCAACAACTGTAGCGAAGGAACTCTAGCCTTGGGTTTACAATGAGCAAGGCCTGGCTGCATGTTGAAGGTGCTAACACCACTCAACGGCACGGCCCAAGCAAGACCTGCAAGGGCAAAAAATAAAGGCATTATTTATAGGGTGTTGGACAGAAGAATTTTTGAGACTACACGACAAAATACTGATGTTGTTGTTTTAGTGCGAGCTGTCACCGACACAGTTAAAAGACGTACATGCTTCAATCGATTAAATCACACAAAACACCACAGACCGGAAGCTCCCTAAACTGCATCGTTGTCTACCCCATGCTGGCACCGGAAAGAATAATTCATATAGATTTTAATCAGCCATATAACAGGTTAAATGTGTGGGAAATTGTCTGCCTGATATTAATAGAGTAATTTTCCTTCGGCTATACTGTCAGCATCCTGTTGCACTAAAGTCATAATGTTTGCAAAATGAAAAAGAAATTAACCTGGCGAGGCGTTGGAGGTCTGGTAAAAGATGCGTTCACAGGATTTATGGATGATAAAGTAGCAAAGCTCAGTGGAGCATTGGCCTATTTTACGGTGTTCTCGATCGGCCCAATGCTGATTGTTATTATTTTTTTTGCCGATCTTTTTTGGGGCAGGGATGCGGTGGAAGGCACCATATTTGGACAGATAAAGGGCTTTGTAGGTGCGAATGCAGCTGCGCAAATACAGGAGATCATCAGGAATGCAACACTTAGCGGTAAAGGCACTGTTACAGGTATTATTGGAATAATTACATTGCTAGTAGGCGCCACCACTGTATTTGCTGAAATCCAGGACACCATCAATACCATTTGGGGGCTGAAACCAAAACCAGAAAAAGGATGGCTGAAAATAGTGCTGGACCGCCTTCTTTCTTTTTCAATTGTTGTCAGCATAGGCTTTTTATTATTGGTGTCGCTGGTTGTTACCGGCCTGGTAGAGGCATTAAGCAACCGCCTCATACGTATTTTCCCCGATGTTGCCCTGCTCCTTATTTACATCTTTAATTTACTAATCACCTTTGGAGTAGTCACCCTTCTATTTGCCATTATTTTTAAAGTATTGCCCGACGCCATAATAAAATGGAAGGATGTGATTACAGGCGCCATGGTTACAGCTGTACTTTTTATGATTGGAAAATTCGGGATTACCTTTTACATTGGTTCCAGCAGTGTAGGTACTGCGTATGGCACAGCAGGATCATTGGTTATATTGTTGTTATGGGTTTATTATTCTTCCATCATTCTATATTTTGGTGCCGAGTTCACCAAGGCCTATGCTGCTACGTATGGCGGGCTTATTAAGCCTACTCAATATGCAGTATGGGTAAAGCAGATAGAAGTAGAGGATGAAAAAGGTTCACTAAAATACCAGGAGCAGAAAAAGAAAGAAGAGAACGAAGAAACAGGAGATAACATTAAAGTGAAATAACTGGGATGAAGAATAAAGTATTCTTCGGGAGATTGACAAAGTTTCCATTTTGGTTGTATTGGCTTATTGTCCAGGTAGATTAACTTTTGCAGAAATACAGGTGGGCTTCATAACTCTGCGAAGGGTGGCCATGCTAGTGTTTCAGCCGATAAGCACCAGGCAACCGCACTGCGACAGGGGAACACCAACAAGGGCAAAATCGATAAAAGGCGATTCGGAATACTGTAGTATCTTGCTTCATGACACGAACCAACGAATCAACAGAATCTTATGAGAATAAGCAATACCTCTACCTGCGTGGCCACACTCTGCCTCATTTTTTCTCTTAATGTGAAAGCACAAAAACGTTCCGATTACGACCTCGCTGCATGGCTGATTGCAGCGGTACATGATAACGATACGGTTAAGGCAAACTGGGCGCTCAAACAGGGGATGCAGATAGACTATCCACGATCTGGTCAAAATGCTTTACATAATGCCATATATAAGCGAAACAGGTACATGGTCGATTTCCTGCTTCGCAAAGGGGCCAGTGTAGACTCATTGAATGACGATGGAATGAACGCATTACAATACGCCCAGAAGATTGGCGATCCCGGCGTGATAGAACTGATAAAACAGAAGATGGGAATTGCTGACCACCAAAAAGCAGGTGCACCAAAAAAGGAGCCCGCTCCAATTAAGTTCCAGGCCCGCTCTGATTACGACCTCGCTGCATGGCTCATTGCAGCGGTAAATGATAAAGACACCGTTAAAGCAAACTGGGCACTTGAGCAGGGAAATCCGATAGATTATCCAAGAGCAGGGCAAAATGCTTTGCACAATGCCATATATAATCGAAACAAGTACATGGTCGAATTCCTGCTTCGCAAAGGCGCCAGCATACAAAGCGTAAATGAAGACGGACTGACTGCGCTGCAATATGCAGAGAAGATTGGCGACCCCGGCGTTTTACAATTAATAAAAGAAAAATCAGGTATCAGCACCGAAGTTAAAAAACCGGCTGTCCCTGTAAAGGACCTTGTTCAACCAGTAACCAGGCCTGTTGCCGAAGAAGGAAAATTTAAACAAGGTGATACGGTCTTACATAGCAGGGACCGTGGCCGTACCTGGGAAAAGGGGATCATTAAAGAGGTATCTACCAACCCGCTCCTTACTACCGATAATGCTCCTTTGTATGTTGTGGAAAACATGACGAAGACCAGTAAAAACTATCTCGACATCAATTTTCTTACAACTTTAAATCGTAAACCTGAATGGACTTCTTTTTTTACCGGTGACTGGGATCTTTATTTGCCCATTGCTGCAACAGAACGCATCATTGATCGCGATGTATACCAGATCATTAGCGGTGGTGACAGGCTTCCGCCTTTACGCATCAATGCAAACAATACTTATTCATGGGTTATCGATAAAAACAAAGTAATCAGGGGCACGTGGAAAGCAAATGATAAAGGACCCGGAGTGATCCTTTTAAAAGGAGACAGGGCGGTTGATTGGCTGGTATACAATACTTCAGATGCACAGAACCGGAAGATATACAAGCAAGATTATATTATGATCGTTTCAGACGCACACTACATTACCAAACACGGGTTTCGGCTCAAGCGTTAAGTATTGGTTCAATGCCTCTGTGCATCTTCTATTATCAAAACTATTTTATCAGGTGCGTTCTCCTTTTTTCGCAAAGTGCGATGTACAAGGGAACGTGCCGCCCGCTAAAGTCTAAAATACTAAATCACGTAAAAAGTGACAGGTTCCCTGCTTTGCTGCATGGCTATGAGGAGGAGAAGTGACACGACGAAAAGACATAAAAAGCCGTAAAGTAAAACCGGCATAATTTTTTGCCCCTGATGTTGTTCTTCACCAACAACTTCCTGTTCAGCTATGTTTGCAGGTGAACGAACACCTGCAAAGGCGGAAGTGTTGATAAAGGGAGCATTCTAAACTTGTGAAGCAAAAACGTACCCTGCTCCAAACACTTGCGTTGCTGACGTAAAATACTTCTCTATGTATGAAACCACTCCAGCTTTTGAGGGTGTGACCTTTTACTGCAGGAAGTAAGGGATAATAAAACTAAGAAAATAAAAAGTACTCTTTTCATGAGGCTGATTTTGTTACTATAATAACTAATAAATGCTTCGATTATTGTTTTTCTCTGCAAAAAAGCCGGAAAAAATATTTGACTTGTGCTTCTATAAGGATGCTATAAAAAAGGGATCATTATAAGCATACCCAATCCAACTACGGCTAACAGTAACGATGTTAGTTGCAAAAGCCTCTTCCTGGTGCTTTCGCCTATACTGCATAATTATTGATTGCACATCGCACGGTAACTTAAAGCCCGTGTATACTCAAATCCAGTTGATTTAACGATTATGCCAAAAAAACAACCTGTAGATACTAAGAACTTAGTTGA
>JAOQAJ010000430.1 GCA_025963675.1 Segetibacter sp. | reverse complement strand
TTATCTACAATTTCAAAATCGCCTTCTACTCTAAGTGAGCCGTTATTATTTACTGTAATTTTTGTACTTGCCATTACTATTTTTATTTATGCGGCTAAATTAATAAAATTAAAACAGGTTATCGGTTTACATGAAACAAGAATTTTATTTTGAATTTTAGAGAGGCGACAACAAGAAATTAAAAAATCATTAAAACAAACATTTTTTAAGGAAAAAAAATAAACCGGTGCAGCAAATGAGAAAATCCCTATGTCTGATATATGTATTAGGTTTAGTTTTTACGGTTTTTTATTGTTTAGCAACCAAAACTATCTGTTTATTTTTAAGAGCGCTAAGCTTGGCACTCAAAACCAAACTGCTATTAACCCTGCTTTCGCAGGGTTTTTTTATTTTGTCAAATTCTTCGATTATTTTTTCCTGTACAGAAAATTAGTAGTCTTGGAAAATATGTGTATTGATCCATGATTAGTAGATAAGTGCAAACAAACTGAAGAACAATGTATTTATGGCAACAAAAAAGCCGGCACAACTTGTACCGGCTCGAAACTATTTGTCTTAAAAATTATACTGCAAAACTTTCTCCACATCCACAACTACGGCTCGCATTAGGATTGCTGAAATAAAATCCTTTTCCATTCAATCCATCAGAAAAATCAAGGGTGGTGTTTACCAGGTATAAAAAACTTTTCAAATCAGTAACCACCTTCACACCGTTGTCTTCAAACTCCTGGTCCATCGGTTTCTTTTCGTTATCGAAGTCGAGCTTATAACTTAAGCCCGAACAGCCGCCTCCTACTACTGACACACGGAGAAAATAATCATCTCCTTTTATCTCGGCATCTTTCTTTAGGTTATCAACCTTCACTTTTGCCTTGTCACTTACATAAATCATAAATAAGCTTTTTTGAGCAGCTACTAGCTTTTAGCTGCGAGCTTCTCACTTTATGCTTCAGCTAAAAAACTTTCAGCTTTTTTAATATTATCTACTTTATAGAATTCTACAGTTCTGGTCAAGCTAGTAGCTAGAAGCTAACAGCTTTCCTAATGAACTATACTTTCTTCAAACTTAATTTGCTCCAGGCCATTTTTTACGCGGTAATCATTAATCGCTGCTTTGATTGCATCTTCTGCCAAAACAGAACAGTGAATTTTTACCGGAGGAAGATTTAACTCTTCAACGATAGCCATATTGTCTATTGACAATGCCTGGTCTACTGTTTTTCCTTTTAGCCATTCTGTAGCCAATGAAGAAGAAGCGATCGCAGAGCCGCATCCAAAGGTTTTGAATTTTGCGTCTCTGATCACTCCGGTCTCGTCATCAACCTCAATTTGAAGACGCATAACGTCTCCGCATTCAGGAGCTCCAACAAGCCCGGTACCTACGTTTTTACTTGATTTGTCTAAAGTACCAACGTTTTTAGGGTTTTGATAATGATCTATTACTTTATCTGAGTATGCCATGATGTTTATTTTGCCCCAACCCGAAAGTGAGTTGAGAGTTTTTATTTTTTATATTAATTATTCTTTTCCCGTTCTAACCCCTTTGGTGTCGGCGGCTAATGTGCTGCCCACTCAATGGAGTTAAGATCGATGCCTTCTTTATACATTTCCCACAAAGGGCTCATCTCACGTAGCTTTAAGACTGTAGTTCTTACCTGTTCAATCGTGTAATCTATTTGGTCTTCTGTGTTGAATCTTCCTAAACCAAACCGCAGCGAACTATGTGCCAAATCATCACCTAAACCTAGCGCTTTTAACACGTAACTAGGTTCAAGAGAAGCTGAAGTACAGGCTGAACCAGAACTCAATGCTATATTCTTATTGAAACCCATCAACAGGCCTTCACCTTCGACATGTTTGAAAGAAATATTCGTTACGTGAGGCAGGCGATGATCCCGATTGCCGTTTACATACGCTTCTTCAAGTTTCAATAACTCCCGTTCAAGTTTGTCTCTTAAACCACTTAATCTTTTAGCATCCTGCTCCATTTCTAGACGGGCAAGTTCAGCAGCCTTTCCAAAACCGACAATACCCGGAACATTTAAAGTTCCGCTACGCATTCCTCTCTCATGTCCGCCACCGTCCATTTGTGCGGTAACTTTTACACGTGGATTTTTACGACGAACATATAATGCACCGACACCTTTAGGCCCGTACATTTTATGGGCTGTAAAAGCCATCAGGTCGATACCGTCTTTTTGAACGTCAACAGGAATTTTACCTACAGCCTGAACGCCATCAGTAAAAAATAATACGCCGTGTCTTTTGGCAATAGCACTTATTTCACGAACAGGTTGAACAACACCTATTTCGTTGTTTCCGTACATTATTGCGACTAATATAGTTGTAGGTCTGATTGCCGCTTCCAACTCGGCAAGGTCAATTAACCCATCAGGTTTTACCTGTAGGTAGGTCACTTCTCCGCCAAGTTTCTCAATATGTTTACAAGTATCTAAAACTGCCTTATGCTCTGTAGTAGCAGTGATAATATGATTTCCCTTGCTTGCATACATTTCATAAACTCCTTTTATAGCAAGGTTGTCGCCTTCTGTTGCACCGCTTGTAAAAATGATTTCTTTAGGATCAGCACCTACTAATTTAGCAACCTGCTCTCTCGCATAATCAACAGCCTCTTCTGCAGCCCATCCAAAAGGATGGTTACGGCTAGCTGCATTACCAAAATTTTCCGTAAAATATGGAATCATTGCCTCGACTACTCTTGGGTCGCAAGGCGTAGTAGCATTATTGTCTAAGTAAACCGGTAATTTCAACATAGTACTCTATTTTCTTCTAATCTTATTAAATACAAAAGTAACACAATTTGGACTATAAATTTGTGAGGCAAAACCCGTTATAGCTCGTTTTTCCTCAAATCGAAAGATATTATCAAACTTTTATAATTAAGTATACAATGAGAGTAGAACATATAGGAATAGCTGTGAAGAATTTTTCAGTTTCTATTCCCCTGTTTACCAAAATCCTGAATTCAGAATGCTACAAGGTAGAAAATGTGGAAAGTGAAAAAGTAAAAACGGCATTTTTCCAAAATGGGGAAACGAAAGTTGAATTATTGGAAAGTTTTGATGAAAATGGAGTGATTGCAAAGTTCATCGAAAAAAAAGGTGAAGGGATTCACCACATTGCTTTTGAGGTTAAAAACCTGGAAGAAGAAATGGCTCGATTAAAAAAAGAAGGATTTATTCTGTTAAATGAATCGCCAAAAAAAGGAGCTGATAATAAATTAATTTGTTTCGTTCATCCTAAAGAAACAAATGGGGTATTGATTGAACTTTGTCAGCAAGTAGTTGAAAACCAGCAGCTATAGTATTATCGATACTTTATTTCTATTCATCCCTAAACTATTTATGCAAACCAATGCAGCAATTGGAATACTAATGTTGCCATAACCAAATAAGATTTCTAAATAACCCAAAGAGGTAGAAGGTTTTAAATTCAAATTGAATTTTTACTTAATTGTTTGCCCTGTAAAATAGAAACTCCATCTGCACTGGCACGTGCATTGCGTTATTTGTTTTTGAAAATAAGTATTATGAAATCACTTTCTTCAGGTTTTAAAAAATCGTTTTTGTTTGTTGCTTTCGTTTCAATAAGCAGTTTGTTCATCACTGCTTCCGCACAAAAAGGCACAACTAGTAGCCGTATCGCGGTAGTAGCGAATGAAACTAAAACCAGTATCTGGGTAAGTGACTTTCCTAAAAAAACAAGTATTCTCATTTTAGATAATGATGACAACCTGTTATCAATTGTTTCTACCAACGATTTTGGCGCTGCTTACATAACATTGCCAACAAGTATCAAGTCAACGGTTATTGTAAAGACTTTAGATGGAGAAATTAAAGCCTCGAACCAGGCGGTAATTAAAAAGACAGAAGCTCAAACCGCAGTGTCAACGGCAAGCAAAGATGTAAACAAAGCGTAAGAACTTTCATACTGATATTAAAAGCCTTCTTCGGAAGGCTTTTTTGTTTTTTGAAGAATCGTGAGATAGTCAATAGAAGTCTTTGAACCGGCCGGTCAACACCCGAATAGCGAACTCAGTAACCTGAAAGTTAAACAGCAAGGCTGTTTCTCGTTTCTACAAAAAACGACGGCCTTCAAATAATTTTAATTAATTTTCGCTGACGATTCATTTCAAGTCTCGATTGCTATGCTTTTACGTATCTCCGCAACGCATTTCTCTTCCGCTAAAAACATAACCTCATTAAGACTTTATACCGTTACTATAATCATTCTTGCAGCTAAAATATAAAGAACAATGAAAGATAATCGTCGGGATTTTCTAAAGAAAAGCACTTCCCTTGTCGCAGCCGTCTCTCTTGGTGGAATAGCGTCATCTATTGCTAATCCGGCTAATGCATCAGGCAGAAGCAATGTTGGGAGCGGCTTATCAAATCTTGCAAAAGATGCGGGTATGCAGGCAAGCGAAGCGTATTTCAGTGGAATGAACGAGAGAAAGATTGCCTTGCTAAAACAAATGAACGTCTTTGGAGCGGTTGGCGGAATAAGTACAAAAATGGTTGGTTTAGATAATGCAAAGCCTTATGAGGAGAAATCAGTATTAGCGGTTAAGGGCGCGTGGAGTAAAGTAGGATTAAACTTTAATGTTGTTGAAGGTCCGCCGTCACTTGGCGAAAAGACAAAACTCGGCCTCGAGGGAAGAGATGAAGAGATTAGCAATTTCATCACTTTTATGAAAAGCCTGTCTAAAGCAGGTGTTGACACGATTTGTTATAATTGGATGCCTGCCATCGGATGGTACAGAACTCAAAACGACAGGCCGGGGCGTGGTGGGGCTTTAGTAACAGCCTTTGATTTTGAGGACATCAAAAATGCACCGTTAACGCAATATGGAATAGTGAGCAAGGAAACTCTCTGGAAAAACCTGGAGTACTTTTTAAAGGCAGTTATTCCCGAAGCCGAAAAAGTCGGGATGAAACTCGCAATGCATCCTGATGATCCGCAAGTAGACAGCATAAAAGGCATTTCGCGCATAATGACATCTGTAGACAACTTTAAGCGCCTCATCAGCCTTTATCCAAGTCCAAGTAATGGCATTACTATGTGCCAGGGTAATTTTTCTCTGATGGGAGCAGATATCCCGGAAACAGTAAAATACTTCGGTAAAAAGAAACTGATACATTTTGTTCATTTCAGAAACGTGCAGGATTTAAGTGGCAAGACGCCAAGTCAAAAGTTTACAGAAACCTTTCACGACGAAGGACAAATTGATATGTATAAGGCCATGGAAGCTTATTACAACGTCGGCTTCACAGGTCCGATAAGGCCAGACCACGTACCTACGATGGCAGGAGATAGTAATGACTTTCCCGGTTACAGCACCATTGGGTCTTTGTTTGCATGGGGCTATATAAAAGGGCTGATGGAAGCCGTAAGTAAAAATAAGAAAGCCTAATCCCATAACTTTCATTGACAGATTCCGATTCGTTACCAACTGCTATGAAGAAAGTCTGCGTCATTATTTCTGTTTTGTTTGTTTTTGCGGCAATAGGTGCTAAACCTATCGACCAGCCTCCGCAAGCCCAATGACCAATGGATTCATTCATGCCCGCCTACCCGTGGCAACATCAAACCGAATCGACATCATCTAGAAACCCGCATATCCATCGAACCGTGGATTTACAAAATTATTCAGGATACTTCCAAATCGAAAGGCAAGTCCAAATGAGGAGTAATAATTAAAATTAGAAGCGAGCTGTCGTTTGCGTGTCAATACTTCCTGCTCTGTAACTGCGCCTTTTACGAGGTTAATCTGGTTGTTTACCATACTGCCGTTTACATGTACGAAAAACGATAATCCACCGCCAATTCTTACATCGGCATTTGCGCTGACGCCGAGGGTGTTAAGTGCCCAGTCATGAAAATAATTACGATAATAAAACCCACCATTAAAAGTTCCCCATTTCTTATTTAGCGTGATTGCAGCCGAAAGCCGCTGCCCATACAATGTCTCTTTAATTTTATAATAAATGGTCGTATCATAATAATTATTGTAGTTCACATCAATTCCGTAACGCAATACAAAAAATCGGTTATTCACTTCTTTGTAGTTGTACACGTTGTATTCAATCGCAGGGCTAAAAAAAACCTTTCTTTTATAATTGTCAAATGTGCTGTTTGAGTAGCTGGTCTGGTAGCCGTAGCTCCAATGGTCGCTGAAAGATTTCACAAGATTATGATAGAACCTGTAATCCGTATTCTTGACTTCGTATTCCGTTGTGCTGTTTCCATTAGTATAACTATAAATAGAGTTCCGCAGATCTCCGTTGACATAAAATTCAACCTTCAATTTATTGGTAGTGCGGTTTGCTGAGAAGTCTGAACTAATCACACTGTTTTTATAAACCCGGTCAGCATTTAATTGTCCGCTTGCACCTACCCTGAACACCCAAAAATTCCACTTGTCATGCGCATCGCCTTCATATGGCGGACGTGTCTTTGAAGATTCTTCTTTCATCACCATTTTTACATTAGCAGCATAAGGGGTTTTAGCTATCAGTGGAGAAAAACCGAGCATGAGGTATCGCAGAATTATTTTCCGCACATCCGATGCTGTTGCATTCGGTAGCGTAGCAAAAACAAGCGTGTCTATATAATTTTGGTAGTTGTTCTGCCCATAAAAGTTCATTTGATATTGAACTCCACCATTCCCAACTGTTTGCCCTGTTAAGAGTACATGTGCATCAGCGGAAGTTCTGTCTACGACAAAATCGACAATATTTATCTCACTTTTAAAATAATTGAAATCGCAGCCAACACGACAGTCAATGTATACCTTCAGTTTTTCGGAACCATTATTTTGAGCATTTACCTGAATTACTGTAAATAATACCCATATAAAGCCTATTGCCTTCCACATAAAATAGCCCCGGTTTTAATATGATAGCTTGTTAGAAAGGGGCCAAAAATACGGCTAACTTGCAACGCACGTGAATAAAGAAATATACAAAGCTCGTCTATTGAAAACACGAGATAGTTTAGACGCAAGAAAGCCTGGTACGATTAGGGGATTGTGAAGTGACCACCGAATGTTCGCCGCCTATCTTCTACCGGATAAATAACTTTTCAGGAAGATATTTTCTTCGTCGACCTTCCGGTAAAATTTTAAAAGGGCGCTGTTGAAGTTATTTAAATTCTGCCTATGATCATCACTGTTTGCAACGACATTTTCAAGCAGCGAATACGCGGTTTTAATATTCAACAGGACACTGTCTATCATTTGTTGAATTTCTCTTTGATTTTTAACAGAAGCGAATGAATGGTTCTTATAGTTGATATACCGGTTATAAACCTCGATCCCTTTGTTAAACTGCGCGACCGCCCCCTCAAAACCAGCTCTTGACAGACCAAATTGCTGGTTCTTATGTAGAACTTCAAGCATTTCATTAATGATCTGGTTTCTTTCGCCATTTCTAGTAATCCGCCTTGCTGCGCCGATGCATTGATTCAAAGTATCAAGGGAATTGTATAGGTTTATGGTATCTAAATAATTAAAAAAAGGTCTGGAAGTATTTATCGAAATGTCATTCATTTTGAACTCGTCATACAGTAAGGGGTAATTGATGAACTGGTACATAGGATCGAAAGGCATATGATCTTTAATCATCTCTTCGGGAAGCCTTTTATAATACCTGTTAGAGAAGCGCCTGGTAAACTGGAAATTCTCAACAGTTCCTGCCGCCCAGGTAGGATCAAACAAATACCATTTCTTATTGATCTCTGCAGCCACCCACGCATGTGGCAATTCTGAAATTGTTCCACCCGGTAATTTTGTATACCCCGGAACCATAATGGCGTTTATGTTAGATTCCTTGCATAGCGCAACAAATAATTCTGCATATCCCTGGCACACAGCTTTCCTTGTCATTAGAACATCATCGACCGTCGTTCTCTCCCGTAGATTTCTAGTCCTTACTTTTTCTACATCATAATTGATATTATTCGCCACCCAAACAAAAATGGCACGAACTCTTTCTGAGTCTGAAGAAAAATGAGATTTTACGTAGGAAGTTATATTCCTGGTTGAGTAAGTAGCATTTTCAGGAATTTCCAAAGCAATTTTGTCCTGAGGCGAAATTTGACTGTTAGCTTTAAAAGAAAATAGTAAAATAACGCTAATTGTAACGAATAGTTTGTTCATGAGACTTTGACTCTTCTATTGATTTTGATCTATTTTTCCTGGTTAACATTTTCAATAATTCTAACTGGCTGCTACATTAATTAGGGGATTTAAAACGTTCCAGCCGGTGAAAAATGAACCAAAATAATACGACATAAACATAGTTCAAAGCTTTTATACTAATGGTTAAAACACCATTAAATAAATTATCTTTTTAAATATCGGGAAATTGAATTTCCCTTCAATTATCAAGATTAGACTTACCTCGATCTACAAATTTTCTATCACATCCCTGTAACCACGACCAATTGGAATAGACACACCGTTCACCTCCACTATTTCAGCAGTGAATGAATCAATTTTGCTGACCGAAACTATAAAAGATCTATGTATTC
>JAOQAJ010000423.1 GCA_025963675.1 Segetibacter sp. | reverse complement strand
TTTCTTTTGACAATTATACAATTGGTATGCCATCAAAGTTATCGATGATGGTTCTTATTACTAACGAATAAATAGTTTTGAAGTATATAACTTTAGAAGCTGTTTTCAGTTAATTCATCAATTACCGGAAAAAAGTTGGCTCTAATGGTGATGACTGTAAACAATTAACCATTATAATAAGTCATTGAAGAAAAGTTGCCGATTGACTGCAGCACCTACACAGTCGCGAATATCGAGGCTTCTCATTCCACTTGAAACGTTCGCTTAGGTTAAGTATAATCGTAATAATACAAGAAAGCCTGTCTTTTAAAACAGGCTTTCTTGCATGGTTACACCCTTATTATTTTCTCGAGAATGAAAGCAAAACATTATCTCCATCCATCAATTCTAACCTTCCGTTATTTGCCCTAAAAGTATTTACTCTTTTTACGCTGTTTAAAAAGTCCTGTTCATCATATTCGCCAATACAAACCATTTTAGTTGACGGAGCACCAATTAAAAGAATAATTTTGTTTCCTGTTATTTTATAACGACCCGAATACTTATTGCAACCGGTAAAGCCCGAAAAAGTTTCATTTAACCCGTAAAACGCGATACTAGGCTTTTCGCCTTTATGCATGTTATCTTTTTGTGGCGGCGTGATCTGCTTTATTGGCGAACCCATTCTTTCTATATTCACTTCCGTAGTTGTACGTGTTTCTCCATTCACTACCGTCGTCCTGGTTACACTATCTCTTCGAAATTCAGTGCCTGGTGCTAATTTCTTATTTCCAAAGTCAGTGTTTGGTTTTGTCTTTCTTACACCCGATGTCAGTAACCATGTACCTTGCAATTCTTTAGGAACACCAGTCTGGCTATGTCCTTCAACGGGTATATATTCAGACGCTGTATCTTTCTCATTTTTGTCTGCCTGTGCATGACTATGGTAAGATAAAAAGGTAACAACCGCTATTAGTAAAGTAATTTTCTTCATAATCAATGTTTTTAGTTTAACCAACAATTTCATGCCACTAAAATGACGAGATAGATCATGATTAAGGATGCAGGTTAATATTTAAACAAATAAGATTAAAAGCAACTTATCATGTTCGTTATTCTAATCCATTAAGTTTGCTCTTATGAGTTTATTATTAAATAGAACCACTTTTGGTAGCCCTGCTAACAATGGAAATGTTTTATCTAAGCAGGAGGCAAATACACTTTTAAATGACTGGGTGTTAAATGACCGGTTAAAACTGCACATGAAACAAGTAGCCCGGTTAATGCATGACTGGGCGCAAGAAAGAGAAGGCCTGAATGAAGATGATCAATGGCGCTGGGAAATGGCGGGATTACTACATGACGCAGACTGGGATCAGTGGCCGGACCAACACTGCAGGAAAATTATTGAAGAGCTTGAAACAAGAAATGTAGATCCTGAAGTAATCAGGGCTATTGCTTCTCACGGACCACTTCATTTTGGCGTAGAACCCGAAACGAAGATGGATAAAATGCTATTTGCGTTTGATGAATTAAGCGGGCTCATTCATGCCTACTCGCTTATGAGACCTAACGGATATGAGGGGATGGATATAAAAGGTGTAAAAAAACGAATTAAGGATAAAGCGTTTGCTGCTAACGTTTCCAGAGACGATATCAATGATGCCCTAAACAGAGCGGAATTGACAATGGATGAACTGGTAGGTTTCATTATACAAAGACAGGGATCAGTGGAAATGCAAACGGTGTAGGAACTAGCTTCTAGCCGTACTGCCAACCTTCCCTTTGCAGCTCTTATTTACCTGTTGCCAGTTGCAAGAATTGTCCGTCAACTTTAAAGAACATTTTGTGCGCATATTTTTTATTCCCGGGCTTGGCGAAGAACCGTTCATTTTTGACAAGATAGTACCGTTTATTAAAGGCGAAAAAGTCTTTATCGACCACTGGACACTTCTGCCTGTGGTATCTGAAAAAGACCTCACAGTTTTAGTATATGCAAGTTTTCTGATCCAACGATTTCAAATCACTAATAAAGACGTAGTTATTGGCCACTCTTTAGGAGGATGGGTTGCCTTACATATAAAGCACCTGGTCGGATGTCCTATTGTTCAAATTGCTTCCTGGACGGATATGAAAAAAATCTTAGTGTCTGCAAACAGACATCTCATTTATTGGGGTGCACGTAGAAAATTAGGGTTAAACGTATTTGTGCTTAAAGTCCTGGTATTCCTGCAATACCGAAATAAGCCTTCTAAAGAAATCTTTAAAACTGTTTTCAAAAAACTAATGACAGGAGACAAGACGGTTTTGGTGAAACAATTGAAAGCGATTTTAAATAGGGTGCAGGAAGTAATGGTTACACCTGAGCTGAGGATTCATGCCATATCAGACGATATTGTAAAACCACCTGATCAACCTTTTGTAAAGGTTCCTGGCGATCATTTTACTTTGTACACTTATCCTGAAACAGTTTATCAACCAATTGTCAGTTTCTTAAACCATGTTACTAAGGGGTGACAACTTAATTACCAGCCCAACAAAAAGAACCATTCGAATGAACGGTTCTGTTGACTAAATATATATTAGGCGTTAAGTACGCGATGCAGGTTAATCTACTTTACAAAAGACGGTAAAAGGCTCTTGATACCTTCGGGCAATAATTCCTTAATTACTTTTTCTCCAATATCCTTTATGTCAGCATGAATTTTATCCTTTTCAAATTCTGTCATTTTTGTATATCTCCAATACGCAAATGCTGCAAGACCAGCGACAACTAAAACTTCAGTAATTTTTCCTTTCTGTGACATAAATCTTTTATTTATAATCTAAAAATATAAAATTCAATCTTAAAAAATTATACCGTGTTTGCCTTCAACAATTGATCAACTCTTTTCAGACTCCAAAGCCCGGGCTGTTTCTTCTGCCGAGATATTGTAAAGCGATTGATTGTAGACGCACTTCCCGTCCTTAATTAAAAGCAGTTGCGGCGACTCGTGTTCAACATTAAACTTGTCTGCTATTGAATCTGAAATGTCGCGGTGTTCAAGCAAATCGAGGATATAGAAAGGTGCGTCCTTCGGCAATACATCCGACTCTTGCTCCAGTTTTTGCTTCACGCTCTTACTAATAGGACAGGTGGTATTGTGTTTAAAAATGATACTGGCTCCGTTAGCAGATGCGATTTCTTCCAGCTGAGTCTCACTTTGTAATGGTTTAAATTCCATGCTTTTTAATTTTTAAACTTCATCTTGCTATTATCATTCCAACAGAAAAGCAACAACTTGTTGCAAAAAGGCAAAAATCAGAAGAAAAATTAAAAACTATCGAACACATCGGTCTGCCTATTTTGAACCCGTTTACATTAGTACGCGGTAAACGGCAAGAACTCCGAAATAAAAAATTGACCTGCTAGCTGATATATTAAATAATTATATATATTTGCATTTTCCAACTTACGTAGTATTTAATACTTCTTTCGTACACTTATTTCCACACTATTCGATTAGAATTAAAAAAGTATCATCTGTAAAAAAATGGCATTATTCTTCCTACTACTATAGAAAAGGGGAAAGTATGACTATTGATGATTTTAAAATTCTGGAGGAGCACCAAAAAGTGCAATTGATATTTGACGCAAATAAGATCACGGAGAAAATAGATAACGAATCGAATTATCAACTTTTTCAGATTGACAACTTCTTTGTGGAAACAAAAACAAGCCTTGAAGGAAAATTTAAAAGAAGCATCAAAACGTATGCTTTAAAAGAATTACCTGTTGACTATGTGGGAGAGGTATTGCGTATGCCAATAGTAAAATTTGAATCTGAGCTGCAACCTACCCCTAACCCAGCTTTCAGTTCTAAAAAAAAAGAAAACTTTATTTAGTTTCATCTGTTCCATTCCATTTTCTGTTCCACTGCAATTAAGGCTTTTTGAACTGAATTAATAGCCTCCAAAGGTTAAGTATCAAATCATCTTTTCAAGACTTTTTCCAAATTTAATAGTGCTTCGAATTATTGCTTTAGGGTCTCTTGAAATAATCGCTGTTCCAATTGTAACCAGGTTAGTTGCAATATTAATAGCATCCTGTACGGCCAGCGCTTTCTTTACTGCCGCCTTCACTCCTTCAGTTATGACTTCCAGTTGAGACAACGTGTCTTTCACATCTTCAAACGCCAAAGTAACACCCATCATATTTATCTCGCCCGCATATCTGGCTAGTTCAATTTCGAGATCATAGAGCTTGTTTCTTTCCTCTACATCCATATTACCCTTATTGAAATCAATGTACTCTCCTATGGCGTTTGCAAGCTTACCAAAGTAATCGGAAAGCATAAAAACCTGTTGTGTATCCGGACTAACCATAATTTTCTTTTTTATAGTTTACTTGTTATTCGTGCTTGCCATTATATACTGCAGGTCTTTCGCATAATTCTGTATTATACTTTTTATATTATCATCCTTTAAATTAGAGCGGTGTATATACAAATCATGATAACCTTTTTGAACTGATTTTAGCAACGCAACATATGTATCAATAAGTCTGTTGTGTTTCTCATACCAGGCTTTTTCATCCAGGTACGACTTTATCAGCATTTGTTTCACCGCCCTGTCATTAGTATCATCGAGCAGTTGCTTCAGGTTAGGAACTTGCGCATTGTATTCAAACTTTAACTGGGCACGCAATCGGTTGTCAATAAGATAAATAAACGTCTCAGTCAGCTCCCTGAAGATGCTGTCTGCTTCTCCCAAATATTGTTTCAGCTTTTTCTTGCGATAAAATGTTGTGGCCGCTGTTGCAATGAAATTTCCCGCTTTTGTAGAAACAGCAACTTGCTTATCTGTCAAACCAAGTAAAGGGCTTTTTTGTACGGCTTCGGTTAACCCCGAAACATCATAGGTGAAATCGCTATTATTACTTAAAGCTGCAACAGCCTGCAGATAAGCGGTAATTGTTTGATGTATTTTTTGTAGAGCCTCGTCCGCCGCCGCAGCCGGCGCTTCACAGGTGCATCTGAAATTTTGTGTTATTTCCCCTTTTCTCAGTTGCTGCAGCTCGCAATCTTTGCGGCAGTAATCTTTGTAGGTATAACCGATCTCATTAATTCTATTAAGAGCATCTACAGATTTCGTTGCATAACTGTGAACCGCAGTTAACGATCCGCATCCATAAATAAAAGGTAAAAGAAAGAGCAGTGTAAAAGGTATTTTTCTAAGCATGTTTTTGTAATTCGTCATAACCCATTTCCTGGTAATGAATAACAATTTTTTTGAGCCAGCAGTCGTACTTCTATTAAAAATCGTTGCGTCGCACTCTTCAACCATTTTATCTAAACTGAACTTAATAAGCCCAATCTTATAACTCGTCTCATCAATGACTAAATAAATGGAGCGTAAGTAAACCATTGAATCGCTTAACAATAAAATTGGTGAATACTTTAAACACTTGCAAGTCTAATTTTTTTGAAAGCGAAGGATTTTAAAGCGTTTTAAAAAAAGATGCAATAAAATATACAAGTACAAGTGAGTGACACAACAGTGTTGAAGTTTGTTCTACAGCTTGCTACCTAATATCATATGGCACATTTATTATAATTGTTTCCGCAAACGCTTAGTTATGCCTGCATTACTATTATTTCTACTACTGACAGAGCTACTAACGGTAGCTTTTATCGTTTTAGATATCCACCTGATCAGGGAATGGTACATTTGGAAAGACACTATTGATGATGAATATGCACGCCGCTGTATGTATGGTGCAATTGCTCTAACTGCTTACTCCTTTTTTGGAAAGTTTCTAATCTCATGGATTTTAAGCAAGTTTAGGAAGAATGAAGACGAGCCTAAACAAGAACATAGTAAGTATAGCGAACAACTTAAAAGGCCCGATGGCTCTGTAATTAACATTGAGTTTATGGGAGATAACAAGTTACAGCCGATCTTATTTGTGCATGGCTGGAATGAGAACAGTACGGCCTGGTACTACCAGAAAAAGAAGTTTAGTCAAAATAATTATGTAATCTTAATTGACCTGCCCGGACTGGGTAAATCTAAAAGACCTGATAATAAAGATTTCTCGCTGCAAAAGATGGCTGCAGACCTTGAAGCAGTTATTGAGCATTTGAAACTTAGTAAAGCTGTTTTATGGGGACATAGCATTGGGGGGATGATTATTCTTACATATTGTACTCAATTGAGTAAGAACCTGGAACAACGGGTTAAAGGAATTATTTTACAGCATACTACTTTTACCAATCCTACCTATACAAGTATTTTAAGTGCATTATTGAGGTCTATACAAAAGCCGATACTTTATCCTATTTGTTATGTCATGATTGCTCTCTCGCCTATCTTCTGGCTTAGTAAGTGGATGAGCTACATGAACGGCAATATGCTTATCTCTACCCGGTTCCTGACATTTGCCGGTACTCAAACGCGTTCGCAACTTGATTTTATTTCAAGGCTTTCTGCAATGGCTCCACCCTCCGTTTTCGCAAGGGGTATGCTGGGTATGATGAAGACCTATGATGTTAGCAGAGACCTTAACAAAGTAACTATACCGACGTTAATATTTGGAGCGAGGTACGACAGGTTAACAAAGCCGGTGGCAAGTGAGTATATGAATAAAAACATTCGTAATAATGAGCTTGTCATATTATCACCTGCCGGTCACCAGGGACAGATTGAAAGGCATACAGAAACAAATGATGCCGCCGAAAAGTTTATTGCAGGACTGAGGTAGTTTTAAAAACTTTCTTTTTTGACCTTATAAACAGGCTCTTACTATTTGTAAGAGCCTTTACGTTGTAATCGCTTGCAGTCATGTGTCATGATTTTTTTGGTGATGGTTGCCTCTAACTTTTTTAGTATCTAATGCTTACACTGTCGACAAAAGCCCATAGCAAATCATTTCACAATTGCTAACCGGCATTACTCTGTGCTGTTAGTTGCAAATGCAAACAAAACCCTATTCCTTTTATACAATTTTCAATAAGTGGTAATATTACATTTCAAAATTTCAAAATGGCTGTCTTGAGGATTGATGTAGAAGATTTTTTGTCGTTAGGCTTTCAGTACCCGGTGATTGACGTAAGA
>JAOQAJ010000363.1 GCA_025963675.1 Segetibacter sp. | reverse complement strand
ACTTATAATTTGAACAAGCAAACCTTGGATAGAATTGGATTTAAATCATTAGCAGTTACAGCTGTGTCAGCTAATCCCTGGTTGATTTATTCTGACCCTATGTTAAAAGGACAAGATCCCGAGTTCTTTAACTCGGGTGGTGTCGCTCAACCTATTCAAAAACAGTTTACACTTTCCATTAAAGTGGGTCTTTAAAATTGAAGCATGAAAAGAAGCTTATTATATACTTTGTGTTTAGTTCTTCTGCTATCAACAGGATGTAACAAATACCTTGATAAAGAGCCAGATAACAGGGCAAAATTAAACAGCCCTGAAAAAATCTCGCAGTTGCTGGGAACTGCTTATCCGCAATCTAATTACCAGGCTATTGCCGAAACCATGTCTGATAATGTTACTGATATCGGTAACGGTCAAACAGACAATTTAATTCATGATCTTTATTTTTATATAGATACAAAAGAAAACCAGGAAGACTCACCTGAGAAATACTGGTTCTCGTGTTATTCTGCAATAGCATCAGCCAATCTTGCTTTGCAAACTATTAATAAACAACCCAATCCGAACGTATTTAAAAATCAAAGAGGGGAAGCCTTGGTTGCAAGAGCCTATGCTCACTTTATGCTTGTCACTTTCTTTTCTAAGGTGTATGATGTTGCGACTGCTTCATCTGACCCCGGTATTCCGTATGTGACCGAGCCGGAGACTGAGGTCATAAAAAAGTATGACAGGAAAACAGTACAATACGTATATGAAATGATTGAGAAAGACCTAATGGAAGGTCTGCCTTTGATTGAGGACAAAGCATACAACGTAATTAAATATCATTTTAATCGTTCGGCCGCTAATGCTTTTGCGGCAAGATTTTATTTATTTAAGAAAGATTATGCAAAGGTTATTCAGTTTGCAAACGAAGCTATTCCAGGCAACAATCTTGTGCCTTCTTTGCGTGGCTGGAATAGCACCTATCAGAATATAACGGACGTAACAGAGCTTTTTAAAATTTACGCAAAGTCTACTGAGCCAGCTAATCTTCTTTTAGTTGAAACAGCATCGGTGTGGGCGCGTAACTATTATACCATTCGGTATGGTGTGAGCCAGGAAAAACAAAGTGAAATATTTCCCCGACCAGATCCAATAACCGGAGGCAATTTTGCCTACAAACAATATTCGATTTACGAAGGGACTCACGCCCTCATACCAAAAATTGATGAATATTTTGTAAAGGTTTCGGTAAATGCAAACATTGGCGACGCCTATGTTATGGTACCGCTTTTCACGGCAGAGGAAGTGTTGTTTAACCAGGCAGAAGCCTATGTTTATGCAGGTAATATCGCAGCAGCCTTAGCTAACCTCAATGCTTTCGCAAGTACCCGTATCCTTAATTATTCAGCATCTAATACTATCACAGAAACTAAAGTAAGAAATGCTTTCGGTACCAACGACATCAGAGTAGCGATGATAAGGGCGATACTTTATTATAAGCGGGCAGAATTTATTCATGAAGGTATGCGGTGGTTTGACATTTTAAGATATAAAATACCTGTAGTTCATCCTGTAAGAGGTGGCCAAAATATAACACTTGCCGCAGATGACCCGCGTAAAGTGCTGCAACTTCCTCAATCTACTAACCTGGCTGATCTGGCACCAAACCCCAGGTAGAAGGAAAAATTAAAATGTATGAAAATTATTAAAAGTGTGCTTTTTGCGATTGCCGTTTCTGTATTAGTGACTTCTTGCAAAAAAGAAGATCCTTTAGGAAGCGTCGACAATATACCGGGATTAGGAGGCGACGCATGGGCGGCCGGACCTATTGATAAATGGATTTCTGATAGTTTAACCACACCTTATAATATTGCCGTTAAGTATAAATGGGACCAATTTGAAATAAGCAATTTCCTGGATAAAACCTTGGTTCCGCCAAAGGAAGAACAGGTTATCCCGGTAATGAGTGCAATAAAAAAAGTTTGGGTTACTTCTTATATTGCAGAAGCCGGGCTTCCTTTCTTTAAAAGAATCAGTCCGAAATTTCTGGTATTGGTAGGAAGCCCCATTTTTATAAGAGGCGCTATTGTGGAGGGTTTCGCGGAGGGTGGCCGAAAAGTGGTTTTAACCAATATCAATAATTTCCGTATCAAAGGTATGCCCGGCTATACGGTTGCTGATACTTCCGTTGTTTTAAGAACCTTTCATGTAATTCATCACGAGTACGCACACATCCTCGACCAAAACATCCAGGTACCTGTAGACTTTAGCGCCACAAGTGCAAGTTCCTATACATCTGACTGGCTAAACATTACTGACCAGGAAGCTTTAAACGACGGTTTTATAACTCCATATGCACAATCTGATAAAGCGGAAGACTTCGCAGAAATGGTTGCATTGATGGTGGTGCATGGCAAACCATGGTTCGACAATCTTGTTAAATCAATAAACTATTCTGGCACCACACCCAACGGTACTACCGCTGAAAGAGCCCGGGCACGGCTTAGACAGAAAGAGGCAGTTGTTGTAAGTTATTTTAAACAAGCCTGGAACATAAATTTTTACGGGCTGCAAGCCAGAACGAAGTTTACAATTAATTCTCTCCTTTTTTAATTCATTCTGTTAATGAAAAAATTCTTAATAATAATAGTTGCAGCAATTGGTTTATTTTCTGCGTGTAAAAAAGACGACCAAAAGGTTTTTGATAAATCAGCCGATCAACGTTTAAATGATGCCCTTGCATCCTATCAAACCCAGCTCGCCGGGGCCCAATTTGGATGGAAGGGATTAGTTTATCCAAAAGGGGGAGGAATTTATACTTTCTATTTTAAATTCAATAATTCGAACCGGGTTCAGATGTTGTCGAGCTTCGACTCTGCTTCTGCTGTTACTTTTAAAGAAAGCAGTTACAGGTTAAAAGCAGTACAGCAACCCAGTCTTGTTTTTGACACTTATTCTTACATACATGTACTTTCAGATCCTGATCCTGACGTAAATAATGGACCAGTCGGTGTGGGCCTTGGATCTGATTTCGAATTTTATTTCGATTCGACCACCAATGATACTATCAACCTTGTCGGAAGGTTTAACGGAAGCAAAGCTCAACTTGTAAAAGCTACACAAGCTGAAGCTACCGCATTTAGCAGCGGCCAATTAGCGAGTGGACTTTTATTAAACAAAATTCAGACTTATTATAAAAGACTGACGGTCGGCTCGACGGCTGTTGATTTCAATTTTGATCCATCATCCAGAGCAGTAAAACTCACGGACAATACCGGCAATCTTTTGGACTCGTCAAAGATCTACAGTTACTATTTAACCTTGACAGGGATAGCGTTCACCCGGCCAATAGTTGTTGGCAGCCTGTCTATATCTGCAATTGATAATCTCAACTATAATGCGACTAGCCAAACAGTAACCGGCAGGATAAATAGTCAAACAGCTACTATAACCCAGGTGGCTACACCGCTTAGAGTAGATGCCACGGCACCAGCGAGGTGGTGGAATTTTGCCGCGAACAGAGGCAGCTTTTACGCCTCTTTTAATGGATTTCATGTAAATGGTGTGGAAGATGCTTATAAACTCCATTCTATTCCCGGGTATTCATTTTTATATTTTGAACCTAAGGCTGTGCCCAATGGGAATATTGTTCTCGATTTTCTTGGACCTGTTGTCAATGACTCCTTAAACTATGGTGCGGCTTTAAGACCTCCATTCTTTACTGGTAGTGTAGTTGTTTTTCAATACCTCGGTGATTTTGGTACCATTCCCTCAAGTCACCTACCTATGTATATTTCAACGATTTCAAAAATGATAGATGGTTCCGGTTATTACTTAATCCAAACGTCAGCCTCTACTTACGACATGGTCGGTGCAAGAGATGGCAAGTCATGGGTTCGATGGATTAGTGGTCAGTGATGAGTAAAAATAGACGGTAAGTAATTGATTGCAATGCCTTATAAATAAATCTTAATAATAATAGATGGTAAAGAACATTTTCTCTAAACTTTCCCTAAATTGTACCAGTGCAATCAATTATCCATTATAAGTTTAACACCAATAAAAAAAGTCTACAAATGAAACGAAAACTATTTTCTTTTAATTGCACACTGTTTTTAGCCATCGCGGTTTTATTTGCATCATGTGCTAAAGAAGGTCCGGCAGGTGCAACAGGTCCGGCAGGTCCTGCAGGTCCGACTGGTGCAGCAGGTGCCGCGGGCGTTCCGGGTACGCCAGGTGCTCCTGGTGCTCCAGGCACTGCAAATGTTATCTATTCAGCTTGGTTAGATGTAAGTTTCACTCCTAATACTGATAGTTCCGTTTGGAGTTCCGCAATTCCTGCTCCACAACTAGTTGATTCAATTCTTAATAGAGGCGAAATAAAAGTGTATTTAAATGCAGGTAAAGACTCGACCACAAGAAATCTAATTGTACCCTTACCAATTTATGATCCATTTATAGTAGGTGCCATCATAAATGTTTACTTCAGCACTCAACGAATAGTCTTAGGTGCAACTGATGAGGTTAGCACGTTTACCTATCAAGGAGCCAAATATTACCAGTACAGGTACATTTTAATTCCTGGTGGTAAGGCTGCCCGGATGGCCAGCGGAATTAATTGGGATAAGTATGAAGAGGTTAAAAAATATCTAAGACTACCTGATTAGAACGGTCTCAAATAATTAATAGCAATAAAAAAGCAGGCTTCATTTTGAAGCCTGCTTTTTTATTTTATCCAAAAAACTATTTCT
>JAOQAJ010000351.1 GCA_025963675.1 Segetibacter sp. | reverse complement strand
CATACCGTTAATTGCGAGCTTCTCGCTTACAGTAAGTTCCTCACTCGACATTGCACCTGATCTCTCGCCTGCTCCGGTGAACCATTGGCTCTCCCTAACTATGTTATCCAACTGGCCAAAGTAATTGAAAACTACATCCCAGCATTTAGTATTCTGCAGATCTTCTTCTTTATTAATGTATTTAAGCACTCCATACCCCAGCCCTTTATCCGGTATCTGCCGCAGTTGTTCTTTTACAGTCTTAATAAGTTCGTCGCTATCCTGAGATTCTCCCGCCTGCAGAAATACCGGATAAAGGTTAGTGAACCATCCTACCGTGCGACTCGTGTCTATTCCTTCTACAATATCTTCGCGGCCGTGCCCCTCATGTCCTATCACTACCAGATCTGTTTCACTCCACTCACATAAGGTGCGGGCTAAAGCACTTAACAACAGGTCGTTTATTTCTGTATGATATACTACTGGCACTTCCTGCAACAACCGGCGGGTTTCATCCACATTAAGACGTACTGAATAGCGAGCTGTGTCTTTTATCCGCACCGCACCTGTATATTCCGTATCTGTTTTTATGGGCCGGTAACCTTTCAAAGCTTCCTGCCAATAGTTTTTCTGAGATATCAACCTTTTACTTTGCCCGTACTGTTCAAGCGCGTTGTACCACTGGCGATAAGAGCTGGTCTTATTTCCTAATTCCGGATTGCCATTATTCGTGAGCGAGGTAAGCAATAACTCAAAATCTTCAAGCAATATTCTCCACGACACTCCGTCAATAGCAAGATGGTGGATGACTATTAGCAACCTGTTTTTTTCTTCTGTCTGAGGAGTCCGAATGAGTACTACACGTATGAGTTGGGCTTTTTCAATATCAAGAGTTCTCTGGTATTTAATTGCCCGTTCTGTTATTAACTGGGCGAGCGGTCCTTCCATTTCACCCAGATCTTCGGTTAGTAACCCTCCCTCTACTGTTGCGTACTCTTGTTGCCACTGCCCATCCTGCCGATAGTATTTAAAACGTAACGCATCATGATGTATTACCAGGTGCTTTACAGCTTTATCTAATGTCTGCTCCGTTACAGTTTTTTCTATCGATAACAGTATACTTTGGTTGAAATGAGATATATCTTTTTTCTCATTTTGCAGATACCATTGCTGAATTGGTAACAATCCACTTGCACCTGTCAACACCCCCTGCTCGGCCGTAATAGCATTTTCTGTACGCTCCGCTATCGCACCTGTTAATCCTGCAATAGTCTGATGAATAAAAATATCCTTGGGCTGTAAGTGATAGCCAAGTTTATTTGCCCGGCTAACAACTTGTATAGTGGTAATCGAATCGCCCCCCAATTCAAAGAAATTATCGTGAATGCCTATGCTTTCCACCCCCAGCAGGTGCTCCCATATTCCGGCAAGAGCCGCCTGCACGTCGCTCTCGGGACGTACATATTCATTTTCTGCAATTTTTCCGGAATCGAGATTCAACAAAAATTTCGTGTTGATTTTTCCATTTGCGGTCAGTGGCAAACTTTCCAGTTCCAGCCATAAAGCTGGTACCATATACTCAGGTAGTCTGGTATATAAATAATTCGTTATTGCCTGTTTATCGAAACGATTTTCAGCTACAGCATAACCTACCAACCGTTTGTTGCCATTGCTATCTTCTTTTACAAGCACAACCGCCTTATCGACCAAACCGCTCTCTAACAGCACGCTTTCTATCTCGCCCAACTCTATGCGGTATCCCCTTATTTTGACCTGGCTGTCTATCCTTCCCAAATACTCTATCGTTCCATTATATAACCACCGGCCCATATCTCCTGTCCTGTACAATCTTGATGCTTCGACTTTACTAAAGGGATCTTTTATAAACTTTTCTGCAGTTAACTCCGGAAGGTTCAAATATCCTCTTGATAAAGCAACTCCGCCTATATAAATTTCTCCTGATATACCTATAGGCTGTAATTGTTTACCCTCGCCTAAAATATAAATTTTCGTGTTGGTTATAGGCTTTCCTATTGGTAAAACAGATACATCGGAGGATGATGAGAACTGATGCTCTATAATGGTTACCGTGGTTTCGGTGGGCCCATATTCATTAAAGAAATCTACTTTTTTACCCCAGCTTGTAGCAAGCTGTAGTGAACATTGTTCTCCCCCTGCTATAACCCTCTTTAAACTTCCATATTCACCTGGTGTAACCGTTTTAAGGTAGGTAGGTGTGCAATGAAAATGTGTAATCCTGTTATTAATTATATACTCCAACAATAACTGGGGGCTCCTTACTAGTTCTTTGCCCGCTACTACAAGTGTGCTACCGGTGAAAAATGCTATAAATATTTGTTCTACTGAAGCATCAAAACTATAATTTGAAAATTGTAGAATCTTCTCATCCCCTTCAATCGCAAATTTTTTAGCCTGATATGCAATGAGGTTTACAACACTACGATGCTCAATCATTACACCTTTCGGCCTGCCGGTAGAACCGGAAGTGTAAATTATATAAGCGAGCTGATCAGGTTCTATAATTGCGTCAAGATTATTAGATCCTTGCCTGCTAATCTCAGAAGAGTAACGTTCTAAATCTATTTGCTCTATATCATTGTCGACCGCTGTTGTTATTTTGTCTTTACGGTTGGTTAAAAACAATGACGCAGATGTATCATTCAGTATATATTCTATCCTTTCCTCAGGATATTCAGGATCAATTGGCACATATGCGGCTCCGGCTTTTAAAACCCCTACTATACTTACCAGCATCTCTACTGAACGATCAAGGCAAATCGGAACAAGACTCTCTTGCTTTACCCCCTTAGTTCTTAAGTAGCGAGCGAGCTGATTAGCCCTCGTATTCAATTGGGAATAAGTGACCTGTTCGTCTTCGAAAACTATGGCGGTTGCCTGCGGTGTCTTTGCTGCCTGTTCCTCGAACAAATCAATTACAGACTTTTCTTTCGGATAATCTGCTTCTGTTTTATTGAAATCAACCAATATTTGTTCTTCTTCAGCCGTTGTCAACATTTTAAGCGCTTCTATTGCCACCCTTGGATTTTGAACGATTGAAACTATCAGGGTTTTGAAGTGTTCAATCATTCTACAAATAGTAGCATCCGTATACAGGTCCGTGTTATATTCTATCGATCCAATTAATCCCTTTGCCGTTTCCACAACTGCCATTGTTAATTCGAACTTTGCAGTACTGCGATCGGAAGTTTCCTGTAACAACTTAACCTCCCCTAATTTCAGTTTCTGCACGTCTGGAGTATTTTGCAATACAAACATTACCTGAAACAAGGGACTTCTACTGATATCCCTTTCCTTCACAACCTCGTCTACCACTTTTTCAAAGGGAACATCCTGGTGTTCGTAAGCTTGTAGCGTAGTACTCCTGACGGTTTGTAACAGTTCAAAAAAAGAAGTTGCTTCAGTGAACACGTTACGGAGTGCAAGGGTGTTGACGAAGAATCCGATGAGGTCTTCTACCTCGTGTTGAGTTCGGTTAGCTGCAGGTATCCCAAGGCAGATATCTGTCTGACCGCTATATCTAAACAACAATACATTAAATGCTGCAAGCAACGTCATAAACAAGGTGGCGTCCTGCGCCTTACTTACAAGATGTAATGAGTGCAGAATTTCCTGATCAAGGCTAAAAGTAGTAACTGCACCATTAGTGCCTTGAACTGCCTGCCTGGCAAAATCAGTGGGAAGTTGTAAAGGAGTAACTCCGTTTAATTTCTCCTTCCAATATTGTAATTTCTTATCTAATGTATCGCCCTGCAAATAATCCCGTTGCCAAATGGCATAGTCTGAATATTGTATAGGTAAGGGTGACAAACTATTCTCCCGATTTTCCTCAAACGAACTATAAAGTTCTACCACCTCTCTTACTAAAACGGACGTTGACCAGCCATCGGACGCAATATGATGTAAAGTGACTACTAGAATATACTCCTGCTCTTCTAACTGTACTAAAGCGGCACGAAGCATATGATCATTTGAGAGATCAAAAGGCTTATTAGTGAACTCTTTTATCCATTGCTTTAAACTCTTATCGTTTTGCTTAAAATGTAATCCGTCGATTAAATATAACTTCCATTCACCAGGATTTTTCAAAAACTGACATGCTATTCCATCTTCTTCCCGAAAGATGGTACGTAATACTTCATGTCTGTTGATAACAGCTTGAAGAGCATATTCTAAAGCCTGCGTATTTAAATTCCCTTGTAATCTTAAAATTGTAGGTAAATGATATTGTACACTGCCATTTAACTTATCAATGAACCACAACCGTTCCTGGCTAAAAGATAAAGGTATTTTACCTTTCTTTTCGTTAACCTTAATTGACCCGACCGGTGTATTTCCCTCCCTGGATTGTATCGATTCGGCGAGAGAACTTACGGTGGAATGTAAGAACAGGTCTTTTATGCTCACTTCAACCTGCAACTGATTACGTATTGCAGACACAACCCGCATTGCCAGTAATGAATGTCCCCCCAGTTCAAAAAAATTGTCATAAATGCCTATTCCGTCAATTCTAAGTAAATTCTGCCAGATTTTTACCAGCTTATCTTCCGTCTCGTTTCTGGCACTTACATAAAATTTAACTAGCCGTTCAATCTTGTCTGGTTCCGGCATCGCCTTTCTATCTATTTTTCCATTGGGTAACAATGGAAAATCATCGACTTCTATCCACATTGAAGGGACCATATAATCAGGAAGTCGCTCATGCAGATATGAGTTGATAACCTTTTTATCGAATGTTTTTCCAGGTATTAAATAACCTACGAGTTGCTTGTTACCTTCTGTGTCTTCTTTTGCTACTATTGCAACCTGACTTACCAGCCCACTGTTTAATAACACATTTTCGATCTCTTCAGGTTCTACCCGATTTCCTCTTATTTTTACCTGGCTATCCAATCTTCCAAGATATTCTATGTTTCCATTTTTCAACCAGCGGCCTAAATCGCCGGTTCTATACATCTTTTCTTCTCCTGATTTTGAAAATGGATTTAATGCAAATTTTTCTTCAGTTAACTCAGGCCTATTTAAATATCCATTGGCAACCTGAATACCTGCAACACAAATTTCGCCAACTAATCCTTCTGCAACCAAGGTGTGATCCTGATCTATTATGAA
Organism: Segetibacter sp.; assembly: GCA_025963675.1. Taxonomy (GTDB): domain Bacteria; phylum Bacteroidota; class Bacteroidia; order Chitinophagales; family Chitinophagaceae; genus Segetibacter. The sequence continues at coordinate 281 of JAOQAJ010000351.1, read as the reverse complement.
TACCTTACAATTGGCCAATGGCTTGCCTATAGGAATATTAGGTATAGTATTAGATTGCACTTCAGTTAACGACTTATGGATAAGATCAGCAGTGGTATCGTAATATGTAACATCGGCTGTTACTTCTGTTGAACCGTATATATTTAAAAGCGTGTGACACGTGGAGGAGAAAAGTTTGTAAAAGTCTGTAACGAGATCACAAGGCAACGTTTCTCCGCTACAAGTCCAATATTTAAGATCCGGTAGTGTGAGGTTTTCGGTTTGAAGTTTGTTTAGTATTA
>JAOQAJ010000332.1 GCA_025963675.1 Segetibacter sp. | reverse complement strand
ATGTTGAGTTATTTCAATGACAGATCACATTTCATTTATTTTCAACGCCTTTCTCACTTCTGCTAAAAATACCGGCACTTTTACTTTGGGGTCGCCTGCTCCTAAAGTTTCAATTGGTACGTAACCGCGGTATCCTGATGCTTTAATAATACCGATTACTTTGTTCAGATTTGTTTTTTGCTCGCTTCCATCAATAAACATCAATTCTTTCAATTGCCAGTTTACTGCAAATTTTGCAGTGTTTTCAATTTGCTTATAAGGATCTCCAGTGCGATAACTGCCGATATCTAATACAAGTCCGAACCAATCAGAATTTACCAGTTCTATAATTTTTTGTGCTTGTTCCCCCGTTTTAATAAAATCATTGTGGTTTTGGATAGCAACGAAAACACCATGCTCTTTACCATAGTCTGCACATTCTTTCAGGTCTTTCACCATCCACGTTGTTACTTCATCCCATGTATGTCCTTCCGGGATTTGGAGTCCTGAAAATACTCGTATTACAGGCGCACCCAGTTTGGCAGCAACTTCAATCCAGTTTTTTATCAGTTTAATATCATTCTTTCTTTTGCTTTTATCTGCGATTGCAAAATCATTTCTGATCCCTGTACCACTTATATCCAAGCCCAGGCGATGCGCCTTTTGTTTTAGATGAAAAATATAATTGTCTTCAGGTACAGTGGGATAACCTGGAAAATAATAACCGGTAAGGTCAACAGCATCAAATTCATTTTCAGCACAAAAATCAAGAAGCTCATCTAATGTCATTCTTCCTTTGCTTAGCGGCTCGTTGAATGAATAAGCATTTAAGCTTAATTTCAGTTTAGATCCAACTGGCTTCGGCATTATTTGCTGCGCAGATAACGATCGTGTCGTTAGCAATAGTGCTGTAGTGGCGAGGGTAGGGGCGCCGAGTAAGGTCTTTACAAAATTTCTGCGCTTAATAAAATTATTCATATGAGAAGTAAACGTAAAATTGCAAGATGTATGAAATAAATTATTGAATTGATAAGATGAATTTTGATGCTTTTATTTCAGTTATGTAAAATACTTCTTTTGTAATTTTTACAGAGAGTTATAGTAGTTTACCAGTTTAAGCAAATCCTCTTCTTTTTTCAAATTAAGCTTGTTTCTTGATATATAAGTTTTAGTTGTACCGGATAAGTTCGCCAGATCCTTTTTATTCTTGTCGATGCTAATCATCTTACCATTCAAAAACAAATAATACTCTTGAAGTTGTGAATAGACCCTTGTTGTCTTTGCACTATTGTAGGGAGTGAGATCCTGCCAGCTAATTGCATAATGTTTTAGCAGAGTAGCTTTCCCTTTAGAAAGTACCTGGTAAAGGCTCTTTTCATGTTGTTTATCAATTGCCGGAAACCCTGTTCTGAAAACTGAACCTGACAAAGTACTATCGCAACTATCAACAATTATTTCAACTAATGGTAGCGCACATCTAAACTCCTGCTCGTCAAGTGAGAAAATAAAGCTTTCTAATTGAAGGTCAATACGGCCCCTAACTTTACTGTACACCTTGCCATCCCTTGTCTTTAAAGCGAACAAACAATTTTTTTCCGGAAGGCTCTTTGAACCTTCTTCATTGAGTGTGCTTTTGGCGATTTCCGTGCCGTCGACATTCTTTAATTGGTTTTTCCATACGATAGGATCCTGCGCATTGGAAGAATAACTAATCAAAATAATACACCAGGCGAAGAATATGATTTTCATACTTCCTATAAAGAGAAGGTGGTTTTCAAATGATAAATGTACTTTTTCGAATCGACTTTTAATCGGTGTATTTTCTAATCTGTCCAATCGTCTTCTTTACATAATAACAATTGTATTAATAATAGCTCGAATTAAATGATGACTCTTATTATCAACAGCAAAAAAGTTAGAATGCTTATACTCCTGAAAAAATATGAAACCCGCCATCAACGCAAACAACTTCACCACTAACAAAAACTGAGGCATCGCTTAATAGCCAGATTAATGTGCCAATCAATTCATCCGCATTTCCAAATCGTTTAAACGGCGTATTTCTTATAACAGCCTCTCCACGGCTGGTATATCCATCTTTCTCTACTAATAAATGCCGGTTTTGATTAGTGACAAAAAAGCCGGGCGCGATTGCGTTAATTCTTATTGCATCACCATATCGTTGCGCAAGCTCGACACACATCCACCTGGTATAATTGTCAATGCCTGCTTTCGCCATCGAATATCCTAAAACCCTTGTAATAGCAGATTGTGCTGCCATAGAAGAGATATTGACTATACTACCCCTTCCTGACTGCGTCATTGCTTTACCAAAAATGCAGGTTGGTAGAATGGTTCCATATAGATTCAAGTCAAAGGCTCTTTTTAAAGCATCCATATCTATATCAAACACATCTGAACCAGGCGGAACAACAGCTTCGGGAACATTTCCCCCGGCTGCATTTACCAAACCATCAATCTTCCCCCATTTTTGTAAAATAATGTCTCTTGCGTGCTCCAGATCTGGTCGGGATAAAACGTCGGTCTTTATAAATATTGCCTCACCACCTTTTTCAGTTACATCCTTCATTCTTTCCTCACCGACATTTTCATTGCGGCCAAGCAAAACGACCCGGGCACCCATTTCTACAAGGCCGGTCACAAACGACTCGCCTAGTATACCGGTTGCACCGGTCACCACGATTACCTTTTCTTTAAGACCGAAATATTTGTTTTCTTGTGTGCTCGACATTAGTAGTTGAAATTAAAAAATGATGAGAATTAATAAGAAAGTTTAAGGCTCAAATGTATGTTACTTCTTTTCTGTAAAAAAGATAAGTAGATAACTAAAAGTGTAAATACAGGTTGTTTTGCCATCCTTTGCAATCTTAGTTATAGGCTTGAATTTTATTTAAAGCATCTATGAAGAGATTAAAAAAAAGTTAGTAAAAATTCTTTTTGTGAACTTTTATTATATATTTATTTCCTCGAACAGCGTTTTGTGCAGATAAAATGTCTATTCTAAATTCTAACGTTTCTGGATAATTTAAACTAAAACTTCGCCAAATGAAAAAATGCTTGCTACGTGTTTTTCACGTACAAAATGTCCCCCCTCTGTTTTGTCTTCTTTTTTTTGCACTTCTTTTACCGGCCCTATCAATGGCACAGTCCACACGAACTGTATCTGGTAATGTTGTAGACAACAAAAAAGCACCATTGCAGGGAGTAAGTGTTACAGTAAAAGGGACTACAAGGGGTACGACAACTGATGCCGATGGGCATTTTGTGCTTCCTAATGTTCCTGAGAGAGCTACATTGGTTATTAGTTCTACAGGTTTTACTGCCCAGGAGATTGGAATCGGTGGCAGAAATACTTTTAATGTAACCTTAGCTGAAGCGGTTAACGCTTTAAACGATGTTGTTGTGATAGGATACGGTACCCGCCAGAGACGAGATGTTACAGGTGCGGTGTCACAAGTAAAAGCAACGCAATTAGAGAATGAAAATCCGCAAAGCGTACAAGACCTTTTAAGAGGTAACGTACCGGGCCTCAGCGTTACATCAAGCCCAAATGCAAAAGGCGGTGGAAACTTATTAGTTAGAGGAAAGTCATCCATCAATGCAGGAACGTCACCTTTGATCGTTCTTGATGGAGTTATTTATCCTGGCGATTTATCTGATATCAATCCTAATGACATTGCTACTGTCGATGTATTAAAAGACGCCAGCTCTGCTGCTGTTTACGGTGCAAAAGCTGCAAGCGGTGTTATATTAGTTACTACCAAAAAAGGCTCAGGAACTAAACCTACCATTACATTCAATTCTAATACGGGCCTTGCTACACTAGCAATGGATGAACCATTATATGATGGACCAGGCTTTGTTAAATGGAGAACAGATGTATTGAAAAGTACAAACATTAGTAATGCTAAACCTTTTCAGTTTGATGATCCAAGAAATTTGCCTTCAAATATTACAGTTGAAGATTGGAAAAAGTATGATAATTCTTTGGGTGATCCGGTTGACATATGGCTAACAAGGTTAAAGTTGTTACCCGTAGAACGCGAAAATTACAAAATCGGCAAGACAACCAACTGGTATGACATGATGTTCGGTACAGGATTACGTAATGATCATACGATAAGTCTCTCCGGGAAAAAAGAAGACGTTTCTTTCTATATGTCTGCTAACTACACCCGAAATGAAGGCTATATAGTAGGCGATAAGT
>JAOQAJ010000291.1 GCA_025963675.1 Segetibacter sp. | reverse complement strand
AGGCATACAAGAAAAAGGTGGTAAAAAGCATTGAAGTGTATGGCGAAATGCACCGCTATATTCCTGTTATTGCAAAATGGGCCGGATTTAGAAAAATTGGTGAAAAAGTGGTAGAACACCGGGCCAGAAAATACGGTGTTACGAAATTTGGCTGGGAAAGATTCATTAACGGTTTTCTTGACCTTGCCACCATAACCTTCGTTGGCAAGTTCGGAAAAAGACCAATGCACTTCTTCGGTTTATATGGAACCCTATGTTTTCTTGCCGGAGCCTGCATGACTATTTACCTTGTTATAGCGAAATTTGTATCAACTGAATTTTCTCTCACAAACAGGCCGTCATTTTATATTTCACTTACTACCATGATAATCGGTATGCAATTATTTCTTGCAGGTTTTGTTGCTGAATTGATTGCCCGGAGTTCAACTGAAAGGAATAATTACCTGGTTGAGAAAAAGATAGGAATTGTGTAACTTCGAGAAAAAGAAAGGCTATGGGGAGCGGCTATAATTAAACTTTCAGAGTTACCTAAACCGAATGCCTTCGAAAAAAATGGAGGAATTAAGAAGAAAGTTATTAGCAGGCCCTACAATGACTCCACAGCAGATTAAAGAATATGAAAAAAAATATCCTTGGCTGAAGAATTACAAAGATTAATTAGCCTTCACTCCTCTGTTTTAATAGAGCATTTTAGAAAGTCAAAAAAAGAGAAATCTTTTTTTTATAAATTAACACAGGAAGACTTTCAAGGTTTCATCGTTTCTGTCATTGTTCATCATGAAATCTATAAAGGTGCAGCTATAGAACAAGGCCCTCTTTTGGATAATCTGGTTGAAGATTTTATTATTTTGCCTTATATGCTTATTGTCGATACCGTAAGCCTGAAAATTTTCAAGGAACTTAAAAAAAATAGGAAATCCGTTGAGTTGGAGGATTTAATTATTGCAGCTACATCCAAATCTTCAAATGTGCCCTTAGCAACAATTAACGAAAGACACTTTAATGCTATAGAAGGCCTCCATCTTATAACTCCATCCTCATTCACATCATGAGCAGGATAATCATTATAGGTCCGGCTCATCCCCTTCGCGGCGGCCTCGCATCATTTAATGAAAGGCTTGCAAGACAGTTTATGTCAGAAGGCAACGAGGTTTCTATTTATACTTTTTCGCTTCAGTATCCCGGGTTCCTTTTTCCCGGAACAACGCAATATTCTACCGAAGCTGCACCCAATGACATTCAAATAAAAGTTGCCATCAACTCAATCAATCCTTTCAACTGGTTCATCGTAGGCAACGAATTAAAAAGAGCTAAACCTGATATTATTGTTGTGCGGTATTGGCTACCGGTTATGGGACCATGTTTGGGAACCATACTCAGAATAGTAAGCGCTAACAGGCATACGAGGATCATTTGCATAGCAGACAACATTAAGCCTCACGAAAAGCGGCCGGGCGACGTGGCCTTTACAAAATACTTTATCAAGCCGATACATGCGTTTATAACAATGAGCGAAAAGGTGTTGGCAGACCTACGATCACTTACTTTAAAACCAGCACAACAAGTTGTGCATCCGTTGTATGACAACTTCGGAGATGCATTACCAAAACAAGTGGCAAGACAACACCTGGGTTTAGATCCGGATGAAAAAGTCATCTTGTTTTTTGGATTTATAAGGCATTATAAAGGATTAGATATATTGCTACAGGCCATGGCGCTTCCTTCATTGAAGAGGTCTAATATAAGGTTGCTCATCGCAGGAGAATTTTATGAAGACAGAAAGAGGTACGATGATATCATTGCTCAAAATGATCTTTCTGCACAACTTATTTTAAAGACTGATTTTATACCTGACAGTGAAGTTAAATATTATTTAAGTGCTGCAGATTTTGTCATTCAGCCTTATCGAAATGCAACTCAAAGTGGGGTAACTCCTCTTGCATATCATTTTGAAAAGCCTATGCTGGTGACTAACGTAGGTGGATTGCCAGACCTTGTTCCGGCTAATAAAGTTGGACTTGTCGCAGAGCCAACTCCTGATTCAATAGCCATTAATATATTAAAACTATATGAATTAGGTGAACACCACTTTTTGCCACATCTTCGTGAAGAAAAGAAAAAATATAGCTGGAACAATTTAACCAGTAGTATTATTCGTTTATCTTCTATATAATTCAATTTTTTAATGATTTATCGTAGCAGAGCTCCGTTAAGGATTGGTTTAGCTGGCGGCGGAACTGATGTTAGTCCTTACAGTGACCTTTATGGCGGTGCAATTTTAAATGCAACTATCAACCTCTACGCTCATGCCAGCATTGAACCAATTGAGGAAAATGCAATTATAGTTCAAGCCTTAGACCGACATGAAGAACAGCGTTTTGAATGGAACAACCAGTTACCCATAGATGGCAAACTTGATTTGCTGAAAGGTGTCTACAACCGGATCCAGAAAGATTACGGCGTTCCTCTTACAGGCTTTAAATTATCTACTTATGTCGATGCGCCTGCTGGTAGCGGTTTGGGTACTTCCTCCACTTTAGTTGTGGCAATTATTGGTGCTTTCTATGAGATGCTACGTTTGCCTTTAGGCGAATATGATATAGCGCATTACGCTTACGATATTGAAAGAGCTGATTTGAAACTCGCCGGCGGCAAACAAGATCAATACGCCGCTACATTTGGCGGAGTTAATTTTATGGAGTTCTATGAAGGTGACAAGGTCATCGTTAATCCACTGCGCATAAAGCAACAGATCTTAAACGAACTTGAAAATAATATTGTTCTTTACTTTACCTCTACCAGCCGCGAAAGCGCGACCATCATTAAAGAACAGGTAAAAAATGTAAACTCTAACAATGAGAAGTCAATTGAGGCAATGCACCAGTTGAAGGAGCAAGCTAAAATGATGAAAGAAGCAGTGCTAAAAGGCAGGCTGCATGAAATTGGAGAAATCCTTGACTTTGGTTTTCAACAAAAAAGACAAATGGCTGCTAACATAAGCAATAGTAGTATCGAAGCAGTTTATGAAGCTGCTAAGAAAGCTGGTGCAACAGGTGGCAAGATTAGTGGAGCTGGCGGTGGTGGTTTTATGATCTTTTATTGCCCCGGAAACTGCCGCTACAACGTAATTGAAACACTTGACAAATTCGGGGGACAAAGCAGGCATTACCAGTTTACTCAAATTGGCCTAAATACCTGGACTGTATAATTTTTCTCATGTTTGTTTACCTGCACGATAACTAATCCGCTCCCTGTATCAATATAAATGAAACCTCATGTTGAATACCGGGACTAATAAAAACCTGACTCTACTAATCATTTATTCTTTCATCACTTGTTTTTTGGTTGGCGCTTTACTTATTGCGGTTTGGTTTAGCAGAAGTTCTTATCATTCGCTGGTTGACTTTGTAACTGCAACCTTCGATAGACCAGATCTCAGGCCCCTCATCACCAACTCTTTGTTTACCAGGGAAAGGTACGAGGCAATATATAAGTTCCATTGGACTGTTTATCCGGTTATCATTACCGCCTCTGTTTATTTGTATTATTACTCGGCGGTGATTTATGAAAACGCGCTACTTGCGGTCTGGTATATTCAATTATCTTTTTTTGATG
>JAOQAJ010000275.1 GCA_025963675.1 Segetibacter sp. | reverse complement strand
GAGAAACCCCAGGAGCAGGAGTGCAAAACTGAGGGTGGCGGAGAGGAAATAGCTGGGAAAAAGAAGCTGTGAGCTGTTAGCTTCTAGCTGCTAGCCGGGAAACGATAGCTACCACAAAAATTGCTGGGCATTGGCTAGAAAGCTTAAGGAAAGAATAATAGGAAACCTGTGTATAGAAACTCGGAGAATAATAAGAAATAGCCAAATTGATAAAGAAACTAAGGAATTGATACAAAAGGTAAGAATTTAAGCTGCAACCACAAACTAACGGCCGGTAAGAATAGATAGAAAGGGAATGTTGTAACAGGCAGGAAAAGGAAGATCAGACATCGTTGCGTCGCACTCTTGTACAGATGAAACAAAGAGAGGCAAAAAACAAAAGGCAGGAAAAGCGACAATAGAATTACAAAAAGATGAACGGAATGCGACGCAACGCATGTTCCTGGAAGAACAAATGCCTGTACCAAAATAAGAATTGGTAAAAGGCAAAGAACCGGGTAGCATCAGTAAGGCTTAAAAACAAAACACGAAAGCTTGCAGCCTGTAGCTAACAGCTTGCAGTTAAAAAACAGAACACGAAAAGCTAGCAGCTAATAGCTAGCAGCTCACAAAAATGCCCGAACAAAACAACATAGGAAAAAAGACCGCAGCATTTCGTGCAGTGGGAGATTTTTTCAACTATAGCTGGATACTGAAAAATATTGGATTTTTTCTATTCCTGGCAGCACTGGCGGTAGTATATATCGCCAATGGTCACATGAGCGATAACAGGATAAGAAAGATAAATGAGACAGCGCGAAAGCTGAAGGATTTGCAATATGAGTATAAGACTTTGAAGAGCGAAATGATGTTTAAGAGCCGTGAAAGTGAAATGGTGAAAGCTGCCGAACCAATGGGTTTAGCGATGGATACAACTTCACCGGCAAGAATAAAATTGATAAGCAGAAAACAGGAAGTAGAAAATAATTAACAGCCATAGTCTTTAAAAAAGTTTGTTAGAAAAGTGGATGTAAAAAAAGACATACTGTGGAGAGTGTACCTGGGATTTATTCTTATGGCAATTGTAGGTACTTGCATTTTAGGAAAGGCTGTTTACATACAGCAAGTGCAGGGAACATATTGGAGAGGAATGAGTGACAGTCTTCATCAAAGGATTGTCTCATTAGATGCCGAGAGAGGAACGATCTATAGTGAAGATGGAAGCATGCTGAGCACGAGCATTCCCCAATTTGACATTTATATCGATTTTATGGCTGATGGCCTGAGAGAAAAGAATGGTAAGCGGTTTAAAGAAAATCTTGACTCTTTAAGCATTTGCCTGGCCAGCCTTTTTCGTGACAGGTCGAGCAGCGAATATAAATACCTTTTGCAAACAGGTTATCGGGAGAAAGACAGGTATTTTTTGTTGAGAAAGAAAATGTCGTTTAAGGAATACCAGCAGCTTAGGGAGTTTCCGCTGGTTCGGTTGGGAAGAAATAAAAGTGGTTTTATTCCTGATAAAAGAATCATCCGGCTTAATCCATACAAGATGCTTGCTTATCGTACAATAGGATTGTTAAGAGACAGCAACAAGGTTGGTCTGGAGCTTACGTACGATAAGTATTTGCAGGGAACCGCCGGTAAAAGACTGGTTCGTTTTATAGCAGGTGGGGTAAGTGTGCCGGTGGACGACTACGAGGTGGAACCAGAAAATGGAAAGGATGTGATTACAACACTGGATGTAAATATTCAGGATGTAACCGAGAATGCGCTGATGAAGATGATGGTTAAAAATGAAGCGGAACATGGCTGTGCAATTGTGATGGAAGTAAAGACAGGCAAGGTGAAAGCAATTGCCAACCTTGGACATGAGAGAGATAGTCTTTACTGGGAAGATTACAACTACGCGATTACACCAACTGAGCCCGGTTCAACTTTCAAACTGGCCACAATGCTCTCACTGCTGGAAGACAGGAAGATAAACCTACACACTAATGTCGATTTAAATGGGGGTAAATGGCAGATTTATCGTAGAACGGTTTATGACGCAGAAGAACATGGATTGTATAATGTAACAGTTAAACAGGCATTTGAACATAGCAGCAACGTTGCTATGGCAAAGTTGGCAGTGACGCATTATAGCAACAACCCCAACCAGTTTGTAAACCATATCAGGAAGCTTGGCCTTGATACTTTAACCGGTATAGACCTAAAAGGTGAAATAAAACCATCAATATATAAACCGGGCAGCAAGCGCTGGAGCAATACAACTTTACCATGGATGGCTTTTGGTTACAACCTGACCGTAAGCCCTCTGCAAATGCTAACCTTATACAATGCCGTTGCTAACCAGGGCAGGATGATGAAACCTTATCTCGTGAACGAGATCAGGGAAGATGGAAGACCTGTTCAACAGTTTCAACCCGTAGTTTTAAAAGACAGTATTTGTAGTAAATCTACATTGCAACAATTGCAGGAATGCCTTGAAGGAGTTGTGCTTGAAGGAACAGGTAAAGGATTAAAAAGCAACTATTACAGGATAGCAGGAAAGACAGGCACTGCACTTGTTGCAAATGGTAGTCGTGGTTATGATGACAAAATTTATCAATCCACTTTTGTTGGGTACTTCCCTGCTGATAACCCTCAATACACGATAATTGTTACTATTAAGAACAAGCCTCATGCTGCTAATTATTTTGGAGCCTCTGTTGCAGGTCCCGTCTTCAAAGAAATCTCTGACCAGATCTATATTTTAAAAGTCAACCAAAAGCACAATGCTATCGATACTTTCCCAAGGAATGACAGTAGTTGGTATAGCTATGCCGGTTATACAAAAGATATAAAAAGAATAGCAGAACAATTGGGTGTTAATATAGCTGCAAATGAAGCAAAAGGCAATTACAGCAGGATCTATAAACAGGGTGCAGCAAACGTATTATCGAGCCAACAGATAAGCATGAAAAGAATGCCTGAGCTGTTGGGAATGGGACTAAAGGATGCTGTCTACTTGTGTGAAAACCTGGGACTAAAAGTATCTGTAAAAGGAAGAGGTAAGGTGACTAGCCAAACCATACCTGCCGGACAAAACATATCAAAAGGACAAACAATAAGTATTCAATTTAATTAAAGCCCTCCCCCTCTCCCTTGGAGAGGGCCGGGGTGAGGTCATGGCAAAGCTACAGGACATATTATACAACGTACGGTTAAAGGCAGTAACAGGCATTACTAATATGGATGTGAAAGACGTCCAGATAGATAGCCGCAAGGTTAATCGGGGTTCTGTATTTGTCGCCATAACCGGTACGGTTAGTAATGGTCATGATTTTATTGATACTGCAATTGAAAAAGGTGCTACAGTAATTATTTGCGAGTTGATGCCTGCTGCATTAAGAGATGATGTTACCTACCTGCAGGTAAACAATGCTGCTGAAGCGGTAGCAAATATGGCTCATAACTTTTATGGTCATCCGTCAACCAAACTAAAGCTGGTTGGGGTAACAGGTACCAATGGAAAAACAACCATTGCTACTCTGTTATATAAGCTCTTTACAAAATTGGGTTATAAATGTGGTTTGATCAGTACCGTTCAAAACCAGATTGGTAATACGATGGTTCCTGCAACACACACCACGCCTGATGCTATCAGCCTGCAAGCACTGTTGCACGCCATGGTGGAAGCCGGCTGTTCACATGTGTTTATGGAAGTAAGTAGCCATGCTATTCACCAACACAGAGTAACTGCCGTAGAGTTTGTTGGTGGCATATTCAGCAATATTACTCATGACCATCTTGACTATCATAAAACGTTTGACGAATACATAAGAGTAAAGAAAAAGTTCTTTGATAGCCTTCCTGCTGCTGCTTTTGCGATCTCTAATCTTGATGACAAAAGAGGGCAGGTGATGTTGCAAAACACAGCTGCCAGAAAACATTTTTATAGTCTTCAAACAGTTGCAGAGTTTAAAGGAAAGATCCTTGAAAACTTACTTACAGGTTTGGTGATGACTGTAAATGATAAGGAAGTTCACTTCAGGTTAATTGGTGAATTCAATGCTTATAACATTCTGGCCGTGTACGGTGCAGCAACTTGCTTAGGTGAAAACAGTGAAGAGGTATTAACAATAATGAGTTTGTTGACCAGTGCAGAAGGCAGATTTGATTATGTGATCAGTGAGTCAAAGATTATTGGGATCGTAGATTATGCTCATACGCCTGATGCCCTGGAAAATGTTCTGTATACAATTAAGAAACTAAGGCAAGGAAATGAGCAGGTGATCACTGTAGTGGGATGTGGCGGAGACAGAGATAAAACAAAGAGACCTGAGATGGCAGAGATTGCGTGTGAGTTGAGTGACCGTGTAATTTTTACAAGTGACAATCCACGAAGCGAAGATCCGGTGGAAATAATAAAGGAAATGGAGCAAGGGCTGGGAAGTGCAGCAAGAAGAAAATTTATGTCTGTTGCAGACCGGAAGGATGCAATTAAGATGGCAGTAAGCATGGCTAAGCCTTTCGACATTTTATTAGTTGCAGGAAAAGGTCATGAAAAGTACCAGGAGATAAAAGGCGTAAAACACCCTTTTGATGACAAGGCAGTTTTAAAGGAAATGTTTGAGTTGTTTGAGAAGTAAGTCAAGGAAGAAGGGTTTAAGGTTGAGGGTTTAATGAAGAAGGAGTGAGAAGTATTTGTGGGGCAAGGTGAAGTTTACTATTAAGCCTTCGTTGCGTCGCACTCTTGTACTGAATAATAACAATGAGCAATAATCAAATTTTAATAAATACCCTTTAGGGATGCTGTACTACATTTATCAATGGCTGGCTAAGGCAGGAATAAAGTTTCCGGGAAGTGGACTGTTTCAGTTCATCACTTTCCGTATGCTCCTCGCTGTATTGCTGTCGCTTGTAATTACTACAGTATACGGAAAAAGACTGATCAGGTTTTTGTTGAAGAAGCAAGTTGGAGAAACAGTAAGGGATTTAGGGCTTGCAGGTGAACAACAGAAAAAAGGTACTCCAACTATGGGGGGCATTATTATCCTGCTTGCTATCATCATCCCTACTTTATTATTTGGAAACCTTGATAAAGTGTATGTGAGGCTAATGTTGCTAAGCACCGTATGGTTAGGCATTATAGGTTTTATAGATGACTATTTGAAATTAAGGTCGAAGCGGGTTGCAAAGGAGAAAGGAGTTAACTATAAAAAATCAGACAGCGACGGACTTGCAGGTCGGTTCAAAATATTCGGGCAGGTCGTACTAGGAATTATCGTGGGAGCCACGCTTTACTTTAATAGTAGCGTAAACGTAGAGCGTGAGATAATGCCGAGGCAGGGAGTTGAAACCATTCAGGCCGGAGAAAGAAAAGTGAACGAAGTAACAAGAATGATTGGTGGAAGGCAGCATCGGTTCGCGGTTGTTCAGACACCTATTACGACGATCCCTTTTGTAAGAAATCACGAATTCAATTATTCTAAACTATTACCTGCGGCACTTCAAAGCTTTACCTGGGTTTTATATATCCTCATTGTAATCTTTATTATCACTGCTGTATCGAATGGCGCCAATATAACAGATGGTCTTGATGGGTTGGCAACAGGCGTTTCTGCAATCATTGGCGTGTGCCTTGGGGTATTTGCTTATGTAAGTGGAAACGTACGGTTAGCTGAGTACCTCAACATCATGTACATCCCTAATCTTGGTGAGCTCAGCATTTTCATCGGAGCATTTATAGGTGCATGTATTGGTTTCTTATGGTACAATGCATTTCCTGCACAGGTGTTTATGGGCGACACCGGTAGCCTTGCACTAGGTGGTATCATCGCATCACTTGCCATCATCATCCGAAAAGAATTAATGATACCAATTATTTGTGGAGTGTTCCTTATTGAGTTGGTAAGCGTGATTTTACAAGTATCGTATTTCAAATACACGAAAAAGAAATATGGGGAAGGACGACGAATTTTTCAAATGAGTCCTTTGCATCACCACTACCAGAAGCTGGGTTATCACGAAAGCAAAATAGCAGTCAGGTTTTGGATCGTAACAATACTGTGTGTGGTGTTTTCGATTATGAGTTTGAAGATTAGGTAGAAGGACGTCGGGCGCTAAAGGGAGGAGAGAGAGAGGGAACAGTACAAGAGTGCAGCCCTGCAAGACTGACGGGACAGACAGCAACGATGATGACAAAAGAATAAATGCTGGTAACAAAAAGCCCCGGCCTAAAGGGAGAAGAGAGAAAGAAGATAGAATATTAGAATACGAATCTGAATTGATGAACGAGGATAAAAATAATAGCGCTCTTAAAAGCTCCCCTTCAGGGGCGGGGCGGCTAGTAATATTAGGAGGCGGTGAAAGTGGTGTAGGTGCGGCGTTACTTGGAAAGCAAAAAGGCTATAAAGTTTTTCTTAGTGACGGCAGCTTCCTGAAAGAAAGTTATAAGCAGGAGCTGGCTGACAATAATATAGAGTTTGAAGAAGGTGGACATACAGAAGAAAGGGTTTTAAGTGCAGATGAGATGGTGAAAAGTCCGGGTATTCCTGAAAAGAATGAGCTGGTTAAAAAGGTAAGGGCAAAAGGAATTCCAGTGATTAGTGAGATTGAATTAGCATACAGGTTTAAGGGTGATAGTAAGATTGTGGCAATTACGGGCAGTAATGGTAAAAGCACAACAACTTCTCTTATCTATCATATCTGTAAGGTTGCTGGTCTTGATTGCGCTTTGGTTGGTAACATAGGTTATTCATTCGCTAGGCAAATAGCTGAAGATCCAAAGCCTTTATATGTTGCTGAAATAAGTTCTTTTCAATTGGACGATGTAAAAGAGTTCAGGGCGGATGTGGCAGTATTGCTTAACATAACAGAAGACCATTTAGACAGGTACGAATACAAGTTTGAAAATTATATAAACAGCAAATTCAGGATCACAGAAAATCAAACGGAAAACGATTATTTCATCTACAACCTGGATGATGAAGTGATAACGAAAAAATTAGAGACTTTAACCTTACATACAAACCAACTGCCATTTTCCATGAAACAAGAAGTTAAGAAAGGAGCCTATATCAAAGCGGATCAGATGATGCTGAAGATACAGGAAGAAAGAGTGAGCATGAGCATTTATGACTTTGCTCTTAAAGGAATTCACAATCAACACAACACAATGGCAGCCGGTATTGCAGCTTCAACACTCGGGATACGAAAGGAGAAAATAAGAGAAGCGGTAAAGACGTTCGAGAGCCTGGAGCACCGTATGGAGTATGTAGCAACAGTACGTGGAGTAGACTTTATAAATGATAGCAAAGCAACGAATGTTAACAGTACCTGGTATGCGCTTGAAAGCCTAAGAAAGCCTGCAATTCTTATACTTGGTGGAGTTGATAAAGGAAACGATTATTCGCTGATTGAAGATTTGGTGAAAGAAAGGGTAAAAGCAATTGTGTGTATGGGTATAGATAATAAGAAGATACACACAGCTTTTAAAGATGTCGTAAAAACAATTGTTGATACGCAAAGTGCACAGGATGCAGTTACCACTGCATTTAGTCTTGCATCAAAAGGCGAGGCAGTATTGTTAAGCCCTGCATGTTCGAGCTTTGACCTTTTTAAAAATTATGAAGAAAGAGGAAAAAAGTTTAAAGAAGCAGTGAAAGAGTTGTAAACAAGGTAAAAGGAATAAGGTGTCGGGTTTAAGACCTTCCACCCTACAACTTCCACCTTAAACCTGATTAGTATGAGTAAATTCTTCGATAAGCCATTTTCTGAAATGCCTCCTGTAGCAGGAGTAGGGGGAGGCTTGTTGAAAAAAACGAAGGGCGATAAATATATATGGGGTATCGTAGTGTTGCTTGCAATTACATCTTTATTAGTCGTGTACAGCGCGACTGGTTCCCTTGCTTATAAGATGTACAAGGGCAATACAGAAGTCTATTTGTTTAAGCAGTTTGCATTTATAGTCATAGGGATTATAGTTATCTATTTTGCCCATCGCATCAACTATACATTGTATTCACGCATTGCATTATATATGTTTCTTGCCGCTATACCGCTGATGATTTTTACTTATTTCTTTGGAGCTACTATTAATGATGGTAGCCGCTGGATTAAGCTTCCTATCATCAATATGACTTTTCAAACGAGTGATCTCGCGAAGCTGGGGTTGTTTATGTATCTCAGCCGCCAGTTAAGTCGTAAGCAGGATGTAATTAAAGATTTCAAAAAAGGGTTTTTGCCAATAATTGTCCCGATTGGTATTATCTGTATGCTGATTGCACCGGCAAACTTATCAACCGCATTATTAACAGGAGCGACTGGATTATTGCTGATGTTTATCGGAAGGGCACAGGTAAAACATATTCTTGCAACTATAGGAATTGCGTTGGTTCCTGTGCTGATTTTAATAGCAATAGCAGTAGGTTCTTATGATAAAAATTCAGAAAAGCAAACCAAAAGTGTTGCAATCACAGAATTGAAATCACATGGAAGAATTGGTACCTGGATCAAGCGGGTGCAGGACTTTGTATATGCAAGTGCTGATGAAACACCATACCAGGTGCAACAGGCAAAAATCGCTATTGCAAAAGGTGGAATTATTGGTGTAGGGCCTGGAAACAGTGAAGCCAAAAACTTTATGCCGCATCCGTATTCCGATATGATTTATGCCGTAATACTTGAAGAGTATGGATTAATTGGCGGAGCCATTATCATTTTTATGTATCTCATTTTTTTGTTGAGATGTATACGCCTGTTTAGAAAATGTCCTTTTGCATTTGGTGCATTCCTGGCGCTAGGATTAAGCTTCACCCTCGTCATCCAGGCGATGGCGAACATGGCTGTTGCTGTAAATCTTGTACCGGTTACGGGTGTAACCTTGCCACTTGTAAGTATGGGCGGTAGCTCATTTCTTTTCACATGTGCATCTATAGGAATCGTCCTAAGTGTAGCAAGAAACGTAGAGCAGTTAGAAGGCAAGGAGCCAATAACACCTGCCACGACTACAGAGCCAGACTCAACTGCGAAGGATGAATTAAATGAACCGGTAAAGAAGAGGAAAATTGAAAGAGATGTTGAAGAGGTGATTGTGGGATAAGCAGGTGGAGCCTCAACCCTGAAGGGATGAGAAAGAATATGGTTTGAAACACAAATGGGAATTAAGAAATTAATGAGCGTCGACAAAAATAATAATGGTTTGGTTAGCCCACCTTTAGGCGCGGGGGGGCAAGGGCATCGAATCATTATCGCAGGCGGCGGAACAGGTGGACACATTTTTCCGGCAATTGCAATCGCAAATGCAATCAGGCAACTGGCACCAGACATAGAAATATTGTTTGTAGGAGCAAAGGGAAAAATGGAAATGGAAAAGGTGCCGCAGGCAGGTTACAGAATAGAAGGTTTAGATATAGCGGGTTTTAACAGAAGTTCTTTGATAAAAAATATTGCTTTGCCATTTAAGCTTATCAAGAGTTTTTTTCAGGTAAGGAAGATAATAGCTGAATTCAATCCAGATGCCGTGATTGGAGTTGGTGGCTATTCAAGCTTTCCTGTACTAAGACAGGCACAGTTAAAAGGGATAGCAACTTTTATACACGAGAGCAATTCATTTGCAGGCAGAACAAACATATTGCTTGGCAAAAGAGCAACGAAAGTATTTGTTGCATCAGACGGAATGGAAAAGTTTTTTCCGGCTGAAAGAATTATGATCACAGGAAACCCAGTTAGAAAATCGATAGCCCAGTCTGTTGTAAGCAGGGCAGAGGCATTTCGTTTTTTTAATCTTGATGAAAACAAAACAACTGTTTTAGCTGTCGGCGGAAGTCTGGGTGCTAGAAGCATCAACCAAGCTTTAGCCACTAAGCTGGATGCGTTTAGAATGCACAACCTGCAGTTGATATGGCAAACCGGTAAAACAACAGCCGTTGAATATAAAGAAAGAGCAAAAGGTCATGTAAACGTTTGGGTAGATGAATTTATAACACAGATGGAAATGGCTTATGCCGCTGCAGATATTGTGATTAGCCGATCAGGAGCAATGGCCGTTACAGAATTATGCGTGGCTAAAAAACCTGTCATTTTTGTTCCGTTTCCGTTTGCAGCAGAGGATCACCAAACAGTAAACGCACAAACGCTGGTGAATAAAAAAGCAGCGCTGATGATAAAAGATAATGAAGCGAATGAAAAGCTTGCAGGAATGACAATATCACTAGCAGAGAATAAAGACCTGCAAACAGAGTTGAGCGAAAATATAGCAAAGCTGGCAGTGACGAATGCAGATGAAGTGATAGCAAGGGAGATATTAAGCACGCTTTCGCCCCAGCCCTAAAGGGAGGAGAGAGAGATAAGAAGCGACTAAAAATATTAAAACAGGAATTCGAGTTAATGAATGGTGATAAAAATAATAGTGCTTTTCAAAGCCCCCCTTTAGGGGCAGGGGAGCTTCGAGTTCTGTATTTTATTGGTATCGGTGGAATTGGAATGAGTGCAATAGCAAGGTATTTCAATACGCAGCGGGTTAAGGTCAGTGGATATGATAAAACATCAACAGTTCTTACACAACAACTGGAAGCCGAAGGGATTGACATCCATTATGAAGAAGATCTTTCGCTAATTCCTAAACAGGTTGACCTGGTGGTTTATACGCCGGCTGTTCCACCTGATCATGTTGAGTTGCAGTTTTACCGGAATAATGATTATAAGGTTGTAAAGAGAAGCGATGTTTTAAAGATCATTACCGAAAGTTCTTTTAATATCTGTGTTGCAGGCACTCATGGTAAGACAACAGTGAGTACTATGATTGCTCACATTCTGCGCCATTCAGGTTTTGGTTGTAACGCATTTTTGGGTGGTATTTCCGCTAATTACCAAACCAACTTTTGGAGCAATGAAAAGAATGTTTGCGTAATTGAAGCTGATGAATATGATAGAAGCTTTTTAAAGCTGTCCCCTGATGTTGCCGTGATTACTGCTATAGATCCTGACCACCTGGACATATACGGAACAGCGGAAGAATTTGAAAAGGCCTTTATAGAATTTTCAACGAAAGTAAAACCGGGTGGTTGCCTGATTACAAAGTTTGGATTACATAGGAGTGATGAATTTAAAGCAGAAAATCATCTTACCTACAGTTTTGATAATGCCAAAGCAGATGTGTACGCAGGAGAAATTCGGGTTGAAAACGGCTCGTATGTTTTTGACATTATTTCGAAAAGTTGGCTACTGGATGGGATGACATTGCACATGGGAGGCTTGCACAATATTGAAAACGTTGTGGCGGCAGTTGCTGTAGCAAAACAATTGAAAATTGAGGATGAAAAAATAAAAGATGCAGTAGCCGAGTTTAAAGGTGTAAAAAGAAGGTTTGAATATGTTGTAAAAAACGATGAGCACATTTTAATAGATGACTATGGCCATCATCCTGAAGAGTTGCGGGCGCTGATAAAAGGCGTAAGAAGTTTGTTTAAACAAAGGCTTGTAATGGTTTTTCAACCACACCTTTTTACCCGGACGAAAGACCAGGCAGAAGGCTTTGCGGAAGTACTGGATATGTGTGATGAAGTTATTCTGCTTCCAATTTATGCTGCAAGGGAATTGCCGTTGGAAGGTGTGAGTAGCGAGATGGTTTTGGATAGAATGAGCCTGGAAAAAAAGAGAGTTTTAAGTAAAGAAGGGTTAAAAGAATGGATAAAAGAAAACAGGCCGGAGTTATTGGTAATGGCGGGAGCCGGAGACATTGACGTTCTTATTCAAGAGGTTAAGGTATTATTAGAATTACAATAAAAAGTTATGCAACAAGTGTGGAGAAAAAGATGGAGGAACACGGGATGGATTGCACTTGGAGCGATTACTTTAGTGTTACTTGTGTCTGCAATTCAGAAAAAGAATCATAAGGACTGTGCCGGCGTAGAAGTAACCTTTAACAGGGAAGGAAATAATTTTTTTGTCGATGAAAAAGGGGTGATTGGATTATTGAAGGCGTACGGGCCAATTAAGGGCGAATCTATAGAAAACATTAATCTGAAAGCGCTTGAGCAAAGGCTAAAAAGTGACAGGTGGATAGCAAATGCAGAATTATTTTTCGATAATAAACAGGTGCTACAGGTAATAGTTGAAGAGAAGGAACCAGTTGCAAGAATCTTTACAGTTGAAGGAAGCTCTTTTTATATAGATAGTGCATGCAGAAGATTACCACTCAGTGAAAAGCTTAGTGCAAGAATACCGATGTTCACAAGCTTTCCTTCCGGAAGGTTAGTGTTATCAAGACCTGATAGCCAATTACTGGGTGCGGCCAAGGAACTAGCATTGTTTATCCAGGCTGATGAGTTTTGGAGAGCACAGGTAGCACAGGTGGACATAACACCGAATGGTTTTGAAATGATACCAACAGTTGGCAGTCATGTGGTGGTATTGGGTAAAGATGGAAACTGGCAACAAAAGTTCGATAGGTTATTTAGTTTTTACAGGCAGGTATGGACGCAGGTCGGATTTGAAAAATATGAGAAAATAGATGTTCAGTTTGATGGGCAGATAGTGGCAACTGTAAAAGGGGCAAAGCCGG
The DNA here is from genome assembly GCA_025963675.1 of Segetibacter sp. Taxonomy (GTDB): domain Bacteria; phylum Bacteroidota; class Bacteroidia; order Chitinophagales; family Chitinophagaceae; genus Segetibacter. The sequence continues at coordinate 2,131 of JAOQAJ010000275.1, read as the reverse complement.
CGAAGGTTGATAGTGTGAAAGCCAGGATGGCTTATGAGAATTTACTTGCAGAAGTTAAAAAGTCGGATGTTGATTCTATCGCAGCTTTTGCGGTAAACGCAATAGTAAAAGATACGGCTAAAGTAAATACGGTGGCTGTATCAAAACAAAGTCAACAAATAAATAACGCGATCAGAAAGAAATTATTGCCTGCTAATAAAAATATTTTAAAAACACCGGCAAAAGCGGTCACGGCTAAACCAAAACAAGCAACTGTAGTGCCGGTAAAACCGGCAACAGTAAAGCAAGTAGCTAAGCCTGCAGTTGTTAAACCAGCAGTGACCAAACAAGTAGGAACAAATAGAAAAGTGGAGGATAAGAAAGTATCTAAAGCTGTAATGAAACCGGCTGGTCAAGTTAAGGTGGAAAAGAAAAAAGGCAAATAAAAGGTTCGTTGTAAAAGCGCAATGCGGAAGAGGATGGCGCAAGGGCAACATAGGACAAACAGTACAAGTGAGTGACACAACGATGCTGAAAAGAGAGATACTGTTGGAAACAGAAAAAGATCATTCTAAAAGAACAGGCAGATTGGCTAAGAGAATTTTGGAATGAACAAAGTGGCCCGGGAGGGATATAAGTAACAACAACAAAAAACACATATTTATGAACGTTAACGAAGCACCCATCATTGTAGGTCTCGACATCGGCACAACTAAAATTGCTGCCATTGCGGGACGGAAAAATGAATACGGTAAGCTGGAGATCCTTGGCTTTGGCCGTGCTAACAGCACAGGCGTGCAACATGGCCAGGTTCTAAACATTGAGCAAACTATTAAGGCCATTCAACAGGCTTTGAAGAATTGCTACGAATCAAACCCCGACCTGGAGATCAGTGAGGTATACGTGGGCATTGCGGGTCATCATATTAAAAGTTTACAGACGCGTGGCGACATCGTGCGCCAGGACTCTGAGAACGAGATTACCATCTTTGAAATTGAACAATTAATAGATAATCAGAAGAAAACTTTTATTCCTGCCGGCGACCAAATCATTGATGTAATACCACAGGAGTTTACAGTTGATAACATTCAGAATATTCCTAACCCAATTGGTTACAACGGGGTTAAGGTTGGGGCGAATTTTCACATTATCACTGGTGACAGAAATGCGATCAGAAACATCAATCGCGCGGTTGATAAGAGTGGATTGAAAACAAAAGATCTTGTTCTGCAACCGCTGGCTTCTGCATCGGCGGTTATGAGTGAATTGGATATGGAAGCTGGTGTTGCCATTCTTGACATTGGTGGTGGTACAAGTGATCTTGCTGTTTTTTATGAAGGAATTTTAAAGCATACTGCGGTCATTCCTTTTGGAGGTGAAAATATCACCAACGATATTAAAACCGGCCTTGGAGTTTTGAAACAACAAGCTGAGGCAATGAAGGTGCAATTCGGTAGTGCATTAGCCGACGAAGCAAAAGCAAATGCTTTCATCACAATTCCCGGAATGAACGGTATGCCTGCGAAAGAGATCAGTGTTAAGAACCTGGCCAATATTATTCAGGCAAGGATGGGAGAAATTCTTGATTTCGTCACCTATCATTTAAAGCAAGTCGGTCTTGACACAAGAATGCTGAATGGCGGTATCATTTTAACTGGTGGTGGTTCTCAATTGAAGCACCTTATCCAGTTGACTGAATATTCTACTGGTTTATATGCGCGCATTGGTTTTCCTAATGGTCATCTTGCTGCTAATCATATCGACGAGTTGAAGAAGCCAATGTACAGTACTTGTATTGGTTTAATACTAAAAGGCTACAGCGATTACGAGCATAAGTACAAAGAATTTGAAAAAACATTCAAAAAAGTAATCGTTCCTGAAACCCTGGTAAAAGAAGATGAGCCTGAAGTAAGACCACTTGAAGTACCTATGGCAGAGACAAAGGAAACTGTAAATACAAGAGGAAGAAAAGGAATGACAAAGTTCTGGGAGAAATTTAAAAATAACCTGCTGGAGCTTTTTAAAGAAGAAGGAGACAAGGACCTGTAAGGGATGAGGGATGAGGGATGAGGATTGACGGTTTTATCTCAATCCTCAGTCCTTAATCCTCAACCCTTTCAACATAAAAACAACAAAAAAACATAATCTATTA
>JAOQAJ010000274.1 GCA_025963675.1 Segetibacter sp. | reverse complement strand
ACTTCAAAACCATCAGAACCATTGATCAGCATGGTAAGTCCTTCTCTCAGTTGCGGATTATCTTCGTATACCAGTAATTTTATCATTGTACAAACTTACACCACCTGGCAGTAACCGCTTATCACATATTCATGTGAAGTTTTAATGATATCCGTTAAAGCCGTTAACGAATAAAAGTGGGATAAAATAACTGGTATCTGTCGTTAAGATTAAAAATCGCAACTAATTTTTTTTCACCTGAAAAAATCAGAGAGTAATTATTAAAAAAAGGCCTGGATGATCCAGACCTTTGAAATTTCAATTTCTTGAACTAATATCCGGGGTTCTGTTTAAGAACTACCGGACCATACGAATTTGCCTGGTCGATTTGCCCTTGCGGAAGTGGATAGTATTCGTCCCTTCCTTTTTCAAAGGTGGCAGTTGGATTGAGTGCAAAAAAACTCGGTCTTGTTTTTTCAGCTGCAGCATAGGCATTTAAGGTATTAGCCATTAGGCCGGTTCCATCGTCCCGTCTTTGTAAGTCGAAAAAGCGATGGCCTTCCTGCGATAATTCAAGATACCGCTCGAACAACACAGCCTTTCGGGCAATTTCTTTAGATGAAAAATAATTATCAGGGTAAAGTGCAATCTTGTAATTATCTGCAGGAGCAGATGTAGGTCCAGTTTTATATGTTGCAGTGGCAGGATCATAATCGGCATTTTTATATACCCAGCCAGCAGGATTAGCTGCTCGTGCGCGCACCATATTCACGTATTGTTGTGCTTTTGCAAGGCTACCTGCTTCAACTTCTGCTTCTGCAGCCATTAAAAGAACATCGGCAAAGCGCATTAGGTTAACGTTTCCTGCATCCATTTGAGTTGGTCCCCAAAAAGAAGGGTCTGAAGACACAAGGTTTGCCTGACCTTTTGCATAAACAGTCTTTTTAACACTAAAAAAACCATTTGAACCTGGGTCACGTATCCATGCAACACCAGGGTGAGGACCCCAATCAAGATAAGGAATGCCAGGCCTTCCGATCACCCAATCAATACGAGGATCGAGAGTACCAGTGTAGCCACCACCAGGGGTAACGGTAGCGCCGGTATTGTAAGTTTCAGTCATGGGTAGCCCATTAGCATCGGTTTTATAGGCATTGGCCATAGTAATTGAAGGGTTGAAGAAACCACAGCAACCACCTGGTCCACCTCCGTTGGGGTAATTTAAATTGTCTCCATAATTGCCGCTTGTTCCCGAACCAGCATTGACTGAAGCCTGGAAGGCAAAAATCGATTCCGCGCTATTTTCCTGCTGGGGGTTGAAATTGCTGAAATAATTAACCAAAGCATATTTTTGGCCATTCGTCGTTTTACCGTTTGCGATAATGTTATCGAATAAAGGTTTTGCCTGGGCGAATTTGTCCTGGTAAACGTAGGTTTTAGCCAGAAAAGACATGGCCGCCCATTTATTTGCCCGCCCTGCCTGTGGTAGCATCTCCGGCAAATTGTCTGCTGCAAATTGAAAATCTGCTTCAATTTGTGGCCAGATATTAATATAATTACCTGACTGGTCAATGTTTGGCGGATTGGTATTTTGGTTAGCTAGATTTATTTCTTCGTTCACATAAGGAATGTTTACGAAAATCCTTTTTAGATCGAAATGGTAAAAAGCCCTTAAAAACCGTGCTTCTGCCAATATCCTTTTTTGTTCATCAGCAGTTAAATCTGTAGCCAATGGTACTGTGCGAATAACCTGGTTAGCTCTTCCTATACCATTATAATTATTAACCCATTTTTCATTGAAGTATCCGTTGTTCGCATTATAAGCCCAAGCTTCAATCTGATTGATGTCAGGCTGGTCAGAGGGAGTGGACCCTTTGTACGATTCGTCTGCCGCAACGCTTCCAAACACCCAATTAGAAGGAGCTGAACCCCAGTTTTCACTTCCACCTAATCTCTGGTAAGCGCCAATTAATAACCCTTCAACACCTACCCTATTTGACAGCACTTCCTGTGACAGGGCATTTACGGGAGGTACATCTAAAAATCCTTTTCTGCAAGCTTGTACAACAAAAATCAATATGGTAAAAGCGAGCACCGACCATAAAAGTTTTATCCTTTTCATATGAATCTTATTAAAATTAGAATGACAGGTTAATGCCGAAATTAAAGTTCTTCTGGTTTGATGGATAGGCTCCGAAATCAATACCAAAGTTTGTATTGTTGTTTACATCTGAGTTAATCAACTCAGGATCGAGACCTGTATATTTAGTAAGTGTGAACAGATTAGCTGCCTGGAAATAAACCCTAAATCTTTCAGCTCCAATTCGACGTAGTTTGGTTGAAGGAATGGTATAGCCAAGAACTAAAGACCTCATCTTTAGAAATGAACCGTTCTCTAAATAATATGAGCTAAACTGAGTGTTAGTGCTAAAGTTTGCTGAACGTTCTAACCTAGGAACTTTGGCGTTTAAATTCTGAGGCGTCCATGAGTTGTAAACGGCATCTTTACTCACCGCACCATTAAACAGTGATGGAAAATCAATCCAGTAACGAACGTAATTAATTACATCATTACCAACCGAAGCGTACAGGAAGGTTGAAAAGTCGAAGTTTTTATAATTGACTGATATATTTAAGCCAGTAGTGAAATCAGGATTTGGGTTCCCAAAATATGTTCGGTCGTTGTCAGATATAACACCATTTCCATCCACGTCGCGGAATTTGAGACGGCCCGGGGCCGCATCCTGTTGTTGCGCAGATTTATTTACATCTTCAGCACTCTGGAATAATCCTACTACTTCATATCCATAAAACGAACCCAGAGGAATTCCTGGTTCTAAACGAGTGAAAGCTCCGATACGACCAGAACCTGCACTTCCCTGAGGAATAGTTTTCCTTCCTGCAGGTAAGCTTATGACTTTGTTATTATAAGAAGTATAGGTTGCAGTCAAATCAAAAGTGAAATCATTAGAGAATTTTCCTCTATAGGTGAGACTTGCATCAATACCTGTATTTTGAATATTACCTGCATTTACAAAAGGTTGAGTTGGTCCGACTTGTGTGGGATCAGGTAGTTGCCTGAACAATAGTCCGCTAATAGACTTTTTATACCATTCAATTGAAAAATCTACTTTATTTTGGAATAGAGTTGCATCTAAACCAATGTTAGTAATAATGTCCTCTTCCCAGGTAGTGCGTACGTTACCAATTTGTTGTTGATAAAACCCAAGATCCATTGCCGTATTCTGGCCCCCGATGTCGTAATAAGATTGTGTAGCATTTTGATTAAATAATCCAAATGCGTTCGTTGAGCTAATATTGCTAATAGACCCCAAAACCCCTGATCCGCCACGTAGTTTCAACTCACTTATCCAGTTTGTAGCCGGGAAAAACTTCTCTCTCGATATCCGCCATCCGGCTGTTGCCGATGGAAAAACACCAAAACGATTTTCGGGAGCGAAAACTGAAGAGCCATCTCGCCGGACTGTACCACTTAAAATATAACGATCAGCAAAAGTGTAATCTACCCTGCTAAACAAAGAGAATAAAGCAGTCTGGTTTGGGCCACCACTCGTGTTTTGCTGGCCAACCGGTGATCCGGAAGCGAGGCTCATCAATTGAGGGTCAACGGTCAGGTTAGTAGGATTTACCAAATAGTTTGCCCTGCTAGCCTGAATATTTCTGCTAAGATTTTTAATCGCCTCCGAACCAACTAACACTCTTAAGTTATGTTTTTCATTAAAAACATTATTATAAGTCACCGTGTTTGTCCAGGTATAGTTGGTATTGTAGCCATAACCTTCAGTAAACGCGTTAGGATTTCTGTTATTCTCAGCATTTTCATAAGCCGTAAAGGCGAAGAAGCTAAAGTTGTTGTTGTCAATTGTTCCTCCAAATGCACTTCGGGCGGTGAAGTGACGCAAAAAATCTACTTCAGCGAATAAGTTGCCTGTAACCTGGTATTGATTACTTCTGTCGAACCTGGCTCGCTCCCTGATAGCTACAGGGTTTTGAGCATTCCCTAAACCAGCAGATCCGGTGCCGGCGAAATTTCCCCTAATGTCGTAAACAGGGATAATTACGTTTTGGCGATAAGCATGTGAAATTGCATTGCCCTCATTCTGGTTTCCAAAACCTGGACTGGCACGGTAAAATATGTAAGCATTTTCCCCTACACGAACCTTATTAGCTATATTGAAAGTAGTGTTTATCCTTGCTGAATAACGCTTCAAATAGGTGTTCATTAAGGTACCTGCCTGGTTGAAATAGTTAAGGGACAAAAAGTAATTAGACCTGTCTCCCCCAGATCCCACTGAAATGTTATGGCTTTGAATAGGTGCAGGATCAAAAATTTCGTTGAACCAGTCAGTACCAACTTTGTTTGCCCTTGTAATTTGGTTTGAATAAAGTGCATATTTGGATGGATCAGTTCTAGGATCTCCGGTCATTGCGGCGGTCGGCGTGATGTAATCAGGTATTACGGGCGTAGCTGCAGTTCCATACTGTGGATTTGAAGGAGCTACGCCGCTGTTAATAAAGGATTGTTGAACTGCATTCGCCGTTTCCTGGGTATTGGCAATCCCATATGGATTTTTCCCGCCCTTAACCGGGATCTGGGTTCCATAATATCCGTCGTAAGACACCCGTACTTTACCTGCCCTACCTCTCCTGGTCGTTACGATTACTACACCATTTGAGCCACGGACACCGTAAATAGCAGCAGCACCGGCGTCTTTCAATACCTGCACAGATTCAATGTCGTTTACGTTTAGGTTATTCAGGTTCCCGGGAGTACCATCAATGATCACTAATGGGGCTGAAGAACCAATAGACGTGATACCGCGGACCATCACGTTTACAGGACCCCCCGGCTGCCCGGAAGTAAGAATAGTAACTCCGGAGGCCCGACCCTGTAGTGCTTCGCCAACGTTACCTGTTGGTTGTTGCCTCAAAGCACCGACGTCTACTACAGCAACCGAACCAGTAATGTCTCGTCTTCTTTGTGCTGTGTAACCAGTTACTACCACCTCTGACATCGTTGTTGTGGCAGGCCGCAATGTTACATTTGCAGTTGTGCCTGCAACGGTAATAGTTTGCGGTTCAGCTCCAACATAAGTAACGGTTAGAGAATTTCTTCCGGCCGGAAGTGTAATGGTGAAATTACCACTAGCATCAGTTTGAGTGGCCACATTAGTTCCGGTAACTGTGACTGTTGCACCCGAAGCCGGCTGGTTGTTTGCCCCGGTGATCGTACCGGTAACTGCTCTTTGCGCATAAGAAATGAACGTCGACAGCATAAAAATAATTGCTACTCCCCCTCGTAGTGTTCTAGAATTAGCACGCATATATTCGATTTTAACTTTATATATCAAAAATATTAATAATCCTTATATGTTTCAATTATAAAAAAATTTTTATTTATAAAAAACTTGAGATATAAAAGAGGGAAGCGTGTTCTAAAAGTTTACAGCAGGAAAAAGGGAAGTATAATACAATGCGAATACCGGTTGAACTTTCAGGGTGTAATAAAAAAACCACCATTTTCCTATAAAATGATGGTTTAAAAAATGCAAAACAACTTGAGTTAAGATGAAATCGAAATCAAATTATTCTTCAACAAGTCTCAACTTGGCATAATTCAACATTATCTTTTTTTCACCGTTTAGTACAAATTTTACCGTGGCTATAGGATTATGTGATGATCCTTCCATTCTCAATACTTCCCCAAATCCAAACTTTTGATGCTCTACCTTTTGCCCCACTAATAATCCGGTTGTGTCACTGGCTACAAAATCAACACTCGGCTTATGTTCTACAACTTTTGGAGCAACTGGCGCAACTGGCATGTAAGCCGGCTTGGTTTCTTTTTTTGTGGGGGGTGGTCCGTATTTTTCAACTACCCTCGCACTATTACTTTTCCAGCCACCGCTGTTACCTCCACTCATCCTGTCAAAAGCAGAAGTACCCCCAAAATCGTTATAGCCCTGGTTTCTTGCACCTCCACCAGCAAAACTTCTGTCTATATATAACTCAGGCATTTCCTCAATAAACCTGCTTGGCTCATTTTGAACCAACTGCCCAAAACGATAGCGGGTATTTGAGTAGGTAAGCCATAAATTTTTCTTTGCCCTTGTTACAGCAACATAAAATAGCCGCCGTTCCTCTTCTAATTCTTCACGTGTATTAATCGACATGGAGCTGGGGAACAAGCTTTCCTCTATTCCGCCAACGAATACACAGGCAAACTCAAGTCCTTTGGCTGCGTGTATCGTCATCAATTTTACCACATCACTATTTTCTTTATCATCATCTGCATCTGTCAGCAGTGTTATCTGCTGCAGATAACTACCCAAAGTCTTATCGCCTAATTCTCCATCGTCGTTACTAGGGCTTTCAGTCCATTCTTTTATTGAGTTAAATAATTCCTGGATGTTCTCATACCGCGCAAGGCCTTCGGTTGTCTTATCGTTGAATAGATCCTTCACGATGTTTGTATGCTTGCCTACCTGAACAGCAACATCGTAAGCATTCTTACTATTGAGCATACTCTGGAAATACTTTATCATCGTCACAAAATTCGAAATGGCCTCCAGCGCTCCCGCTTTAAACCCAAATTCACCTGCACGGGTTAGCACCTCCCACATGCTTATATTATGTTCATTGGCAAAAATGATCGATTTCTCAATACTTGTTTTACCTATTCCGCGAACCGGGTAATTTATAATTCTCTTTAAAGCCTCTTCGTCCTGTGTATTTACAATCACCCTCAGGTAAGCCAATACATCTTTAATCTCCTTTCTTTGGTAAAAGCTAACACCCCCATAAATACGGTACGGAATTCCCATTCGTCTAAGGCTTTCCTCGAACGACCGGCTTTGAGCATTTGTACGATATAAAATGGCAAAGTCACGGTTATAAAAATGATTACGAAGTTTTTGTTCCTGTATCGTATCTGCAACAAATTTCCCTTCATCGTTATCCGTCATGGTTCGAACAAGCCTTATTTTTTCACCTTCCTGGTTTTGAGTCCAAAGATCCTTCGGTATTTGTCCTTTATTATTTTTGATCACCTCGTTGGCAACATTCAATATACATTGTGTGCTTCTATAATTCTGTTCCAGTTTCACGACCTTGACATCATCATAATCTTTCTGAAACTGGAGAATGTTTTCTATAGTAGCACCACGAAAACTATATATACTTTGTGCATCATCGCCCACCACAGCTATATTTTCATGTACTGCTGCCAATAGCTTTATGATCTGGTACTGTACTGCGTTTGTATCCTGGTACTCATCGATCATTATGTATTTAAACTTGTGTTGGTACTTATACAATACTTCAGGAAAATCGCGTAATAGCTCATACATTTTAAACAACAAATCATCATAATCCATCGCGCCGTTTTTAAAACAACGAGCTGCGTAACCGGGGTATATCTGTGCGATCAGCGGACGGTTAGCCCGCATGTCTTCCTGTTGAATGTAATAATCGTTTTGGTAATCGGCAGGACCTATCAAAGCATTCTTTGCCTGCGAAATTCTGCTATGAACAACACTGGGTTTATAGTGCTTATCATCCAGGTTCATTTCATTTATCACCGCTTTAAGAACGCTTCTGCTATCATCAGTATCGTAAATGGTGAAATTGTGCGGATATCCAATCTTTGGAGCCTCTGCTCTCAATATTCTTGCAAAAACACTATGAAAAGTGCCGATATATAGATTTCTTGCTTCTGTGTTTCCCAGAATTTTCTCGACCCTTTCCTTCATTTCTGCTGCCGCCTTATTGGTAAAAGTGAGCGCCAGTATATTAAAAGCATCCACGTTGTGCTGGCTCATCAGGTGCGCGATACGTGTGGTCAGAACTTTGGTTTTTCCACTTCCCGCGCCCGCCACAATCATTATCGGGCCCTCTTTGTGTAGTACCGCCTCCCGCTGCTGCTCGTTCAATTCGTTCAAATAATTAGCCATCTGGCGAAGTTACATCCTTCATTTGTCATGCTCAAGCTGATTCACAATGTCTTTATAAAGTGTTAGGAATTTTTTGGTTACCAGCAGCAAACCTTCTCTAAAACATTGTTGCGTCGCACACTTGTACCTACCGTGTGTACTCATCTTTTTTCTCAAAACAACAGAACACGGATGGCAGGGATCAAACTGATAAAACCGATTTTAAAATTGTTTCCCTGGTAATATCACTTCGCTAACGCTGTTTTCCGGATAAAAAACGGACTGGGTTCAGGTTTTCTTACCTCGGTAATCTGCCTAATCCTCTCGATCTGTGTTACCGTGTTCCAAAAAAACTTGTGTGCTAACCGTAGCTCTTGTACCGATATTACCACGTTT
>JAOQAJ010000182.1 GCA_025963675.1 Segetibacter sp. | reverse complement strand
ACCCGTATCTTCCGAACCCTGAGGAAACTGATTGTAATATCGCTTGATTGAATATTGGATAGAACCAGGTATGGTTTGCTCTTTCTGAAAAAGCAAATCAAGCGAGGGATCTATAGTTGCCTGATTAGCGACTTTTAATATTTCAAGTGGTTTTAACATTAGCGGCAAAATTAATGTAGAAACACGTAAATGCAATATGCCAATGTCTTTTGGGTGTCATTTCTCCCAACAAAAACGCTTTCTTAGTTACAGTCCAATATTTCCATAGCGTCATCCTTGCTACGCTCAGTTCAACATGTTGTCAACCCGGCATCTCTGGCTTCAAAATTTTAGAGCCTAATTCTTCTTCAGCGGTATCCACAGCCAATAAAATAAATTGTTATAACCCTTGTATTTATCCTACAGCAAAGAGATAAAGGTGCCTTGGCCGTCGTAGAAAAAATACTATGAAATGCAATACAGGTAAAGGTTTCATGAACTTTTTTTAAATTTCACTACTGTAGATGAATAATAATATTATTGTCGGCTGCCCGTGTAAGAAAATTAAATTTGGTAGAAGACGAAGTGTCCATTCTTCGAAAAAAAGGATAATAGTAGAAAGCTTTAATGCTAATTTTTCCAAGACTGGAAGACCGATGCCTGAAACTTTGTCTTCATCTAACGATTTATAAAAGTAAGATCAGTTTTAGTTTTTCGGGAATCCGAAAACCTATTTAACGATTGCTTGCCAGTACAAAAGTCATATACTTCGCAGTAAGTATTATTCCATATTTTTTTAAACATCATTGATTTATGACAGGTACTGGATTATACTCCCCCGAATTTGAACATGATGCGTGTGGTATCGGCTTTGTTGCTAACATTAAAAACAACAAATCTCACCAGATAGTATCTGATGCATTGACTGTTTTAGAGAACATGGAGCATCGCGGCGCCTGTGGTTGTGAAGACAATACGGGGGATGGTGCAGGTATCACTATTCAAACTCCGCACGAATTCTTTTTTGATGAATGTATCAAGACCGGCATTCAATTACCTTCTTTTGGCAAATATGCTGCCGGAATGATCTTCTTTCCACAGGATGTTCCTCTGAGGGAAGAATGCCGCACCATTTTTAATCGCTCTGCGGAAAAACTGGGACTTGAAGTTTTACATTATCGAAAAGTACCTGTTAACCAGGAAGGAATAGGACCATCAGCTTTATCTGTAGAGCCGGAAATCGAGCAGGTGTTTATTGCTTGTCCCGATAACATTTCTAATCCTGAAGAGTTTGAACGTAAGCTATTTATATTACGCAACTACGCCAGTCATACAATTGATAACTCAGTCAAAAAAGACGCTGTAGGATTTTACCTTGCATCCCTTTCATATAAAACAGTTATTTACAAAGGCCAGCTCACCAGTTCTCAGCTACGTAACTATTACCCTGACCTTAATGATAGAAGGGTAGTATCTGCCTTTGCTTTGGTTCACTCAAGATTTGCCACCAACACCTTTCCATCGTGGAAGTTGGCTCAGCCGTTCCGGTATATTGCTCACAACGGTGAGATCAACACTCTGCAGGGTAATCTCAACTGGCTAAAGACCAGCGAAAAGGGTTTTACAACACCTTATTTTAGCAAGGAAGAAATGGATATGCTTTTGCCTGTAATCACTACAGGCCAATCTGATTCTGCTTGCCTTGATAATATGATCGAATTGCTTACCCTTACCGGCCGTTCACTTCCTCATGTTATGATGATGTTGATACCGGAAGCATGGGATGGCAATGAGTTGATGGACCCTGTGAAGAAAGCATTTTATGAATATCATGCTAGTTTCATGGCACCGTGGGATGGTCCAGCATCTATTTCATTCACCGATGGTAAAATGATTGGCGCGACCCTTGACAGAAATGGTCTTCGCCCTTCCAGATATTGTGTTACTACTGACGACCGGGTTATAATGGCGTCAGAAACAGGGACCCTTCCGGTCGATCCTTCTAAAATAAAAGAACTGGGAAGATTACAACCAGGAAAGATGTTTGTAGTTGACCTTGAAAATGGAAGGATTATTAGTGATGATGAGTTAAAAAACAGCATTTGTTCGCAAAAGCCTTATGGCGAATGGCTAAACAAATACAAAATACGGCTGGAAGAATTACCTGAGCCGCGTGTGTTGTTCACAGACCTCGAACATGATCAGATTTTTAAATACCAAAAAAGCTTTGGTTATTCGGTTGAGGATGTGGAAGACACCATTGCCCCAATGGCTTTAGACGGCAAAGAACCAATTGGATCAATGGGAACTGATGTGCCTCTTGCAATCTTAAGCGACAGACCTCAACATTTAAGCAGCTATTTCAAGCAGTTATTTGCGCAGGTAACCAATCCGCCAATTGATCCTATCAGGGAGAAATTGGTTATGTCGTTAGCCACTTTTGCAGGCAGCAATGGTAATTTTTTGGTTGAAGATCCTCTTGCCTCACATAGTGTGGCCCTTGCTCAGCCGGTGCTTACTAACCACGAACTTGAGAAGATTCGTAGTATTGACACAGGTATGTTTCAAGCCAAGACTTTACAAACATATTTCAGAGCAAATGGTAATCCAGGTTCGTTACAAAAAGGTCTCGACCGTATTTGTAAATATGCTTTGGATGCCGTTGAAGACGGATTTAAACTTATTATCCTTTCCGACAGAGCGATTGACTCAGGTCATGCGCCCATCCCTTCGTTATTGGCCATTTCTGCAGTTCACCACTATTTGATCCGTAAAGGTTGTCGCGGACAGGTAGGTATCATAATAGAAGCAGGTGATATTTGGGAAATTCATCATTACGCTTGTTTGATCGGTTTTGGTGCAACCGCTATAAACCCTTATCTGGCTTTATCTACCATACACGATCTAAAAGAAACCGGTAAAATTCAGACTGATCTTGAATTAAAATACCTGGTTAAGAATTATATTA
>JAOQAJ010000169.1 GCA_025963675.1 Segetibacter sp. | reverse complement strand
TGTGTTGAGGCGGTAAAAGCATCGTGGAGATATTGATTTCGCTATCGTTAGCTGCGGTGCTTATTTTTCGGAAGTTCTGCGTTTTTAAGTAACTCTTCTGCTCTTGCAAGTTTTTCAGGAAACAGGTTTTTGTCCCGAAATTTTTCAAGCGAAGGGTCAATTATTACAATTGGCACTTTGCTTTCATGCAGCTGCTGAATGAATTTTGGTAAGTCTGTTTTCATAACTGCGATTTACTTACATTCTCGTTGCGCTAAAAAGCCTTGGTATTCATTACCTATTTGAAACTCATAAAATTTGTCTCCAACTTGTCCATAAAAGCTAAAAGTCCTCTATCATTTATTCGTAAAACTTACTAATTCCAATTCTATAAAGCCTGGTCCGTGCCTCTGAACTTCACAGTAGCATAAACGTACGCGTGAGGATGTTTGTCAAAGAAAGCATACACAGCCGCAACAACAGTTGCCAATACTTTTTCGCTATCCGAGTTATTGGATACAACTAAATCGTCAATTTCATTAGTTTCTGGATTCGAGTCGCCGAAAGCAAGATTATAAAGGTTAGGTGTACTGGTAGATTGAAATTGGATTCTTTTGCGTATAAGCCCATTAGGGCCTTCACTAATAAATTCAAAAGTTGTAAAATTGCTTTCCGATTTAAGCTGATATTTCTCAACCTTCGTAAGCTTATTAATAGTAGTGAAGGTACGCGCTTTCTCTTCAAAAGTAGTGGGAGTTGCCAGGTGGAGCATAGCAATTCACATGTACTTGCTTAACGCTCTGCCTGATGCTTTTTTCCATAAATCCAAAAATCTTCATCATGAACAGTGGAAGTAGTTGGTGGTTGGTAAATCAGTTCGTATCCATACGAGTCAACTAAAGAATCATCTTTTTTACTATTAAAAACCATTGTTTGAATATCGTTTCTCATCGCCAAGTTATAGATGTCTTTATAGCTGCGAGGTTTTCTTTGATTGCTGAACTTTATAAAACTGCCGCGCGTATTAATCGTTGGATAAAAGACACTATCTATCTTGCCATAATGCAATAAAGCCATCCCTTCAAAGTCGGGATGGAGAATAATCTGACGGTCGTTTCTATTTGTTTTAATTAGAAAAGCGGCCGCATCTTTTGCCCCGGAAAAAGAATACCTCGCTTCATAGATATGAGCAATAACAGAACCAACGAACTGCACCAACAACATCACTTTAAATAGCTGACTGAAGTATCGCTCATGTTTTCCCTGTTCGCTAAAAGAAGACCTATAAAGCCATAAAACAGCAATCAATAAAATAAAAAAAGCACCTGTGTGTCTTAACAATCCCCGATCAAAAAAGAAGTACATGAACAGAATAAGACCGACGAATGCTCCAGTAAAGAAAAGTAGGATCCCACGGGATTTCTTAATAAACGAAATCAAAAGAATTATGGCGATCAACGTAAGCAGGTGAGGCAGAAAGAAAAATAGGTTATTTAAAAGCGGACTTTTAAAATAGTTTGCGCCAAACACACTAAAGCCCCAATATTTTTCGTACCTCAACGGATCAGGCATATAGAACAAGACCTGTGCAATCTCCTTGCAAATCTTCGCCATTCTTTTAAAATCAACATTGGCCGCGATCTCCAACTTCGGCGTTCGGTCAGCGGGAGCAATTAGTTGCAACAAAGCGATAATGAGAAAGAGAATAAAAATGATGGAAGAGATATAAAAAAGCTTTGACTTATATGAAGACTTGTTTTGTAACGGAAACCGATGAGATAAAAAATAAGCAAACAGGCAGCAACTGATGATGAATGAATAAATATTGCTATTTGCAGAAAGGCCTAATAAAATGGCAATATAGATTAAAGCATTTCCTTGCTTAAACTTATTAAATACACATAAGCTAAGAAACAGGAAAAATATGCCGATTGAATAGTTCCTGCTAATAACGAGGTATTCAAATGAAAAGAAATAGGAGAATGTCAGCAGGAATTTTTCAACCAGGGAAAACGGTGAGTAAAAGATAATTAACGCTACAACAGACAAACCGATTAGAATATGCACCACCTGGATAGTGTAAATTGAAGGAGCTATATGATGTGCAACAAACAATATAAAATGCCATAAAATCGGATGTCCCTCGTAGCGCACGTTTTGCCACAACTCTTTCAAATTTTCACTATCTCTTACCAATAAAAACGCCTGTGATTCATCGCGCCACATTTCGTGGTAATATATTGTAACAGCACCAACAACACAGGCCGCAATAAATAAAATAAACAGTAGCTGACGTCGATATGTATAAAAATGTTGATTGAGTGAAATGCCGGAACTTGGGTACAATTAGATGAATGTTTTTTGTTTCGCTAATGTAAATAACAGGTGAAAGCCGGCCACGATAGCACGGGTTGCATTTACTTACTGTATTAATAAATATGGCAGCAAATGTACCGGCACATTTTGTATTGAAACAGATCTGGTGGTAAAAAAGTAAATTGCGGCTGGCGTATTAATTAAAATTGAGGCAAAAGCAACTTTAAGCTTTTTTCACCCTTCTTTTTTTAAATACAATAAAGCCTTTTTTATAGTCGTTCTTTTAAAGTTCGAACACCGGAAACAGAGGGGAAAATTAATTACTGAAAAACTCTTAGTGAATAAACATTTTATTAAATTGCCCTATTGCCATAAATTTTAATTTGCTTGCACCCATAATGAAAAACAATAAATACATCGCTTTACATACCAGGATGTATTCATTACTTATTTTTTCTTTTGTAATTCAAAGTATTTCAGCTCAACAAAGAGTTGCTATTGGAAGCGTTTTAGACCCTTTTACCCAGGAAAAAATTCCGTATGCAAGTGTTCAATGGAAAAAGGCGGGATACGGTACCATAACAGACAGCATCGGTAATTTTAGAATCGCAACTCCCTTTAAGATAGATACGCTGCAGGTGACTTATGTTGGCTTCGAAATAAAGCTTGTGCCTGTTAATTTCATTAAAGATTCGCTGCATTTAAATATTCAACTTGGTCCTCTTAAATCGGATAAGGGAGTCTTTGTTAAAACCAAATCGAAACGGGGTTTAATATGGTGGCAAAGAATAGTAAGCCACAAGCCCAACAATGATCCATACAAATACGACACATACAAGTACGAACTATACAATAAAGTTGAGCTTGATCTAAACAACATTAATCGCAACAGTTTCAACAACATTAAGCTGCTAAAACCTTTTGGTTTTATACTTGATAATGTAGATAGCGTTTCAGAAAAAACACCTTTTTTACCTGTTTTTTTTACCGAGACCTTATCCGACTATTATTACACCGAGACCCCCCATAAAGTGCGTGAAATTATTAAGGCGGCTTCTACCAAGGGTATAAAAAATGAAACCGTTTTGCAGTTCATGGGAGGAGCGAACCAAAAAATAAATAGTTACAATAACTATATTATGATTTTTGGAAAGGAGTTTATAAGTCCTTTGAGTAATGTGGGCGACAAGTATTACAGGTACCAGGCAGCTGACACACAAACCATAAACAATGAAAAATATTTCCACTTGTTTTTTTCGCCGTTACAAGCCGGAGAAAATACGTTTAGTGGCGAATGTTTAATTCATAGCACCACCTGGGCAATTAAGAAGATCACTATGGATGCGTCGTCAACTGCCAGTATCAACTTTGTAAAAAGACTGAGCATCGTGCAGGAATTCAAACAGTACAGTGACAGTACCTGGATTTTGTTGAAAGACAAATTTGTTGCTGAGATCTCCCCTCTTAAGAAAGACAAATTGTCTTTTATCGGAAGAAAGACAAGCATATATAATAACACGCTTGTTAATGATCCTTCCATACATAATGAATTGAAAAAGAACAGTCAGAAGGAAGAAGTAATTATTGATGATAGCGCCAAAGAAAGAAGCAATGTCTACTGGGATTCTAAAAGATTGGAACCGCTCGGAAAGAATGAGCTAAAAGTCCTCAAACTGATCGATACCCTAGAAAACTTTCCCCTGTTTAAAAAATATACAAACGCAGCAGAGTTTATTGTTGATGGAAGAAAGAAGCTTGGTAAGATTGAGATCGGTCCCTGGTTTCGCTGGTTTAGCGGCAACCAGCTCGAGAAATTAAGGATGCGTTTTGATTTGGCAACTACACAAAAATTCAGTAAGAGTCTTTTGATGCATGGCTACCTTGCTTACGGTGTTAAGACCCAAACCTATCACGGCAAAGCTGATGTCAATTATAGAATTCCGGGAAGCAATGGCGTTTCAGTTTTTGCATCCTATACCCACGACCTCGACAACGGCAAGGGACGCTATAATGATGAAGATGTATCGATGGATAATATGTTTACACAATTGATCCGCCGTCCCAACATAAAGCAAAAGTTTATACAGGTGGAAGAAATAAAGGCATCAATAACCAAAGAATGGAAAAGTAAATTCTCAACCCAATTATCTCTTTCAAGAAGTGACTATGAAACTTTTCAACCCCTACCCCACCGGGCCACGATATCTAAAAATGCAACCAACATTATCAATGCCGAGTTAGGTCTGAAGCTACGTTATGCACCGGGTGAGAAGAGCATTACTACACACCGTAGAACACACAGGTTAAAAGGTTTTAATCCGGTATATGAATTAAAATTCGCAACGGGTATACCAGGCATCACCGGCAGCGATTACCGTTATGAGAAGTTG
The DNA here is from genome assembly GCA_025963675.1 of Segetibacter sp. Classification (GTDB taxonomy): domain Bacteria; phylum Bacteroidota; class Bacteroidia; order Chitinophagales; family Chitinophagaceae; genus Segetibacter. The sequence continues at coordinate 2,393 of JAOQAJ010000169.1, read as the reverse complement.
ACTTCCTCAATCAGTCAGAAATTCAGGATACCAAGATGGGGTAATGTTAATTACTATATCTATGGTGGAAAAATATTCGGTGGGCCGCTTCCATTTATGTTACTCGAATTACATCCGGGAAATGAAATTTACTACTACAATCGCCAGGCATTCAACCTGATGAATCGCTTCGAATATTTTAGCGATCAATTCGTAGGAATAAACATGGAGCATAATTTCGATAAAAAGCTATTGAACCTGCTGCCTTTTATGCGTAAGGTAAGCGTGAGGCAGTTTTGGAACGTAAAAGCAGTTAACGGAAGTTTGTCAGATAAAAATAGAAAGCTGAACCGTTTGGACTACGAGAATTACAAGCTGCGTTCTTTAAAGGGTAACACATACGTTGAATTAGGAACCGGTTTAGAAAATATCTTTAGGTTCTTAAGGATTGATTTTGTATGGCGTTTTGCACCACAACAAGTCATGCCTTCCAGAATGCCAAATCCAAACCCTAATCCTTCGCCTTTTCCCACACCAATTTCATCCAGCAAGTTTGGAGTATTTGCCAGTTTCCGGTTCAAATTATAGTGCCAATTACGCCTCGTTTTCCTCTAAAAAATTTTGCTACAACCAGGGTTTACATTTTTTTTCAAACACTATCACCTTTGATTAGCATGGCTTTTCTTTCTAAGAATAAAAACAAATTAAATGCAAATCATACCATTGTTATTAAAAGAAATGGACGAAGAGGCAGCGATCACCAGAAAAATGCTTCAACGGGTTCCCAACGATAAGTTTGACTGGAAACCACATGAAAAAAGCATGACGATGCAAGCGCTTACAGTTCATATTGCAGAGTTACCGTCATGGGTGCAAATGGCCTTAACGAGCAGCGAACTTGATTTTGCAAAGATGGATTATACTCCCACTCCCGTTAGTAGCGCCGCCGAATTATTAGAGATTTTCGAGAAGGCATATTCGCAGGGAAAAGATGCATTAAGCACAGCTAAAGAAGAAGATTTGCTTCCTGAATGGACCCTACGAAATAGCGAGCAGGTTTATAAGATTTTCACCAAATATGAAGTTATCAGGCATTCATTCGCACAAACAATTCATCACCGCGCTCAACTGGGCGTTTACTTACGCTTACTCAATATACCTATTCCCGGCAGCTATGGACCAAGCGCCGACGAAATGACCTTTTAAGGCTTCAATCTTCAGAATAGTAAATTTCCTTCGAACATTTTTTATTGGGTTACAGGCATTTGTTAGTAATGGGTCATCGTTGCGACGCATTACTTTCATCTGCAGAATAAAAAGGGACTTCAGCTTTTATTGCAATTATCCTTAATTGACAAAACAGCCTTAAAACCTTCGTTCTTAAGGCTGCTAAACTTTGTAAACTTATCTTTGCGACTTTTAAAAGTTGCACATGGATAAGAAGAGACCAACAATAGCCATCGACATGGATGGAGTAATTGCAGATACAGTATCAAACTTTATACAATGGTATGAAAGAGATTACGGAGTACGTGTTGAGTTGGAAGCCTTTGAAGGCAAGCCTGAAGCTGAAGGCCTGCCAGATAATACAGTAAGAAGGTACGTACTCACTCCAGGTTTCTTTCGCTCTGTGCCGGTAATGGAAGGTGCCAAAGAAGCAGTGTTGGAACTATCTGAAAAATTTGAGATTTACATCGTTTCCGCAGCAATGGAGTTTCCGCAGTCATTGTTTGAAAAATATGAATGGCTCAGGGAGCACTTCCCATACATCTCATGGAAGAACATCATCTTCTGTGGAGACAAAAGTATAATAGGAACAGATTACATGATAGATGACCATGTAAGAAACCTGGATGTTTGCAAAGGCAAAACCCTCATGTTTACCGCCGGCCATAATGCCGGTGTTGATCACCACAAAAGAGTTAATAACTGGAAGGAAGTGATTGCTTTTTTAAAAGAAGAAGCGCTATAAACAGCGCCAATACAGGTACCGGGTCCTTGCATACTTGATCGCTTATTTTCCACAATATCCTAAAAATTCATTTCCACAAATCGTATTAATCTCATAGCAAACGCTCAAGCCGCTGGGCTTCGTTCTTGCAACGCGACTCCACCCGCTTGTTTCCGAAACTGCTTCGCATTGTTTCGGAATTGGCACCCAACCGGCTGATCTCCCTTATGCAAGAACTGTTATCAGAAATGATCTGATTTAAAAAAGACTCAAGTAGTGTTTCAAGTAAAAAACAGAATAGACGAAGGTCGAATAAAACGAACGACCTCATAAAAAAGGCGTTAAGAAATGAAATGTTGTTACTAAAGTTTGGAGGGATTGTTAGCCCGTAAGTCATACTCAGCTGGATTTTATTCAACTGTTGTGACTTATTTCATTTTAGCATGAACAGGTAATTTTTAGC
>JAOQAJ010000107.1 GCA_025963675.1 Segetibacter sp. | reverse complement strand
TTTGTGCAACGTTGTGTGCTTCGAGCCTTAGTGGTTCAATTGTCGAACAACATACCCTTCAGTACAAGTGTGCGACGCAACAATGCTTGATAGAAATCCTGTTGCCTGGCCCATAAAAACCTCTGTGCAGAGTGAACAAATGTTTCAAAAATAATGAACGTCAATAGTTTAAATTAAAGCCGTATAAAACGGCCGTTTGTTTGGAATGATTTAATTAGTTATTTGAAAAGCTTGATGAAGCTGCTCCAAAACCAGTTTTCTTCAGCTTTTATTATGGTATCTAATGTCTTTTCTGCCTGGCCCGCGAATTTCTTAATGTTTCCGATTGCTTCGGTAAACGCCTTTACGTTCTCATCTTCTTTATCGCCTTCAATTTCGCTTAGTTGGTTCAGCACTTTTACCATGGGGTCAAGCTCACGTTTCTTCCGCTGGTACATGATCAGGGTGGCAACTTTCCAAATGTCTTTTTCTGCACTAAAAAACTCTTTCCGTTCACCTTTAATAATCACTTTGTCAACCAGTCCCCAGTCAATCAACTCTCTCACGTTCATGTTTGTGTTTCCGCGGCTGACACTTAATTGCTCCATTATTTCTTCTGTTGTTAACGGTTTGGCCGCCACCACCAGCAAAGCATGAATTTGTGCCATTGTTCGGTTAATGCCCCATTGGCTTCCAAGTATCCCCCAGCTTTGAATAAATTGCGCTTTTGCTTCTGTCAAATTCATGCATTAAAGGTAGATGGCGTTTTTAAACTTTCAAAATAAATTGAAACATTGCCTAAGAGCTTCTTTTCCTATATTCTCATCAGGTTTTATGAGCAACCAAAGAATCAGGAAAAATTGTCGGTGAGGGAGTGTTAATAGCTGAATAGCGTGATTTAAACTTATTCACAAAATCTTTAATTCGAGATGAAAAAACCGTAATTATTTATCGTTCTGCAGGGCGAACGGAAAAATGGCTTCAAATGGCATAGAATTCGTAACGTCTCCAGAAACATCAAAACAAATGATTATGAAGAAAAAACTATTAAGTGCAGCAGTAATCTCATTGATGTCTCTTGGTGTAATGGCACAAGTGAGGCATTCAACTTCTACCACTTCTTCTCCTGGCAAAGAGGGTAATTTTATAATTAAAGGCGGCCTTAACCTTGCCAATATTTCAGTGACTTCAAACGGCCGGGTCGACGACGCTAATGCGATTAAAAGTTTTGTTGTAGGCTTCGGCTACGACCTACCGCTTGGTGAGTACTTTTCATTACAGCCGGGACTTCAATACACTGGAAAAGGAGCGAAAACTCAGTTCGGACAGGAGAGTAATACAGGCTTCTACTACAGGGCCACTTCAAATCCAATGTACATTGAGCTTCCGGTTAATTTAGTTGGTAAAATTCCTCTCACTCAAACTTCCAGCTTTTATTTAGGCGGTGGTCCTTATGCGGCTATGGGAATCACAGGTAAAAACAAGGTAGATGTGTATACACTTGGGGTACACCGATACAGCAGCAACGATATTGCTTTTAGTAATGACGATCCTACAACTGCGCAGGAAGAAAACTATGGCTATGGCAAATTAAAAAGATTTGACTACGGGTTAAACGCAGTTGCAGGTCTTGAATTCTCCAGGTTTACATTAGGAGCGAACTATGGTTACGGACTAGTAAAAATTAATTCGGGTACCGACAATACATCAAACGATAAGGGTAAAAACCGGGTTTGGAGTTTTACGCTGGGATTAAAACTTTAAGAAGTTTTCATCCTGGATCTTCTTTTGAATGGCAGAATTTTTCTGCCATTTTTTTTTGTCTTTTACACAATTAATGATTTTTTGATGAACGGTTTGAACTGTTTACTTTAGATGCTTTCTTTTGTAAAAAATTAAAATGAAACTGAAACATACCTTAATCCTCTTTTCGGCAACTGCAATTACCAACGCCTCAATAGCACAATTTGAAGGCAGCAAACAGGTTTTTACTTCACCTAAACTTCAAACCGAGATCTTCAAACACAAGAAAGTAGCTATTCTTCCTTTTACGGCTACCATTTCTTACAGGAAGCTTCCTAAAAACTTCGATAAAGCTGCCAACGAGCAGGACCAAAACAATATGGCTGCCGGAATGCAGCAAGGAATGTATACCTATCTTTTAAGAAAGTCAGAAGACTATACTGTTACCTTTCAGGATGTTGAAAGAACAAATGCGCTGTTGAAACAAAAGGGTTTGTTCGACAAGTTAAATGAGGTAACTCAGGATTCGATTTGTAAAGTGCTTGGCGTAGATGCTGTGGTAAAATGTAGTTTTTCATACGAGAGAACCAGCAGCGAAGGTGGTGCAATCGTAAAGACTGTTTTATTAGGTTCCGCTTTTGGAAAGACCGCCAGCGGTGCGTTAACTATGCAGATCTACAATGGCAACGATGGTGAATTATTATGGCGTTTTTACAAAGAAATGAATGAAGACGTGATGAGTTCAGCAAACCAGGTTATGGAAAGAATGATGCGGAAAGTAGCACGTAATTTTCCTTACGAAAAATCGTAGAGCTAATAATTTTTGAAAATTCGAAAGGTGGTTTTTTGCCACCTTTTTTTATTTTTTGGATAATCAGCAGATAAACTTCCTTCAACATTGTTGTGTCACACCCTTTTACTTTTAAATATTCTATTCGACAAATTATCCAAACCACTGACGATATGTAAGTATTCACTTTCCCAAAAAGCATAAGTAAATACCGGAACAATCTTTGGCAGCGAAAGAAAAGCATTGACTATCAAAACAAGGGTTTATTTTAGAGACAGCTAAGGGTTTTTTATATATTCCAATCCATTTCGAAATATTATCGTTTTACGTGAAAACGGGTTTAAGAAAAAATTATTATGAAGATTATAATCGGATTTGTATTCATTGCAACAATGCTCATTTCGTGTGAGCCGACTAACGACAGTAAAGAGCGGAAACAGTCACTTCCAATCGTAGGCACCTGGCGGCTTATTACCGGAATTACAATTGAGAAGGGTGATACTGTAATAACTGACCACACAAAAAATGCATCTTTTATAAAAGTCATCAATAATACTCACTTCGCTTTTCTACAGCATGATTTAAACAAGGGAAAAGATACATCCACTGCTGCTTTTTCTTCAGGCGGTGGAACTTACACACTCGTTGATTCTTCCTACACAGAAAAATTGGAATATTGCAGTGCACGTGAATGGGAAGGAAATGATTTTAAATTTGCAGTTACAATACAAAACGATACCCTTGTTCAAAGAGGCGTTGAGAAGGTGGAAAGTGCAGGAATAAACAGGATCAATATAGAAAAATATGTGAGAGTGAAGTAGCTCTTTTTGAAATGATGCTTTCATGATCTTTTTTACAAAACAGGTAAATATTTGGAATGACATTAGAAAGACGTTGGTAAAAAAAGGCAGTTTTGGGTTTGGGGTATTTGAATGTAACGACCCTAACGCAACATATGAAGAACTGAAAGCTAAAGGAGTTGTTTTTAAAAAGCCACCGACAAAAGAGTTTTATCGATACGAAGCCTTGTTTGTTGACGACTCCGGCAACTGGTTTTCCTTAGGCCAAAAAAAGTAAGTAAAAAGGCCAACTTAATTTTTTCATTAGACATAAAAAAGGTGAGACCTGCGTCTCACCTTAATCTTTTATAATCCTATAAATCCTGGTTCTTACACCAACATTCTCAATGGTTCTTCCAACAGGCTTTTTAGTGTTTGTAAAAAAGCAGCTCCAGATGCTCCATCCACAACACGGTGGTCGCAACTTAATGTGACTTTCATCACATTTCCAGGAACTACCTGTCCGTTTTTAACGACAGGCACCTGTGCAATTCCACCAATCGCCAATATACATGCATCGGGAGGATTTATGATGGCAGTAAATTCATCTATACCAAACATGCCGAGGTTGCTGATAGTAAAGGTGCTTCCTTCCCAATCTGACGGCTGCAGTTTTTTGTCTTTTGCCTTTTGTGCAAATTGTTTCACTTCAGCAGAAATCTGGCTTAAGCCTTTTGCATCTGCAAACCGAACTACCGGTACAAGTAAGCCTTCCTCAACAGCTACAGCTACACCAATATTTACATGATGATTGATTCGTATTTTGTCTCCCAACCAGCTACTATTAATCTTTGGATGTTGCTTTAATGCTACTGCCGCAGCTTTCAACACCATATCATTAAAGCTGATTTTAACCGGTGAAAGTTCATTCAGCTTTGCACGCGTTTGCACTGCCTGATCCATATCAATGCTCATGGTCAGGTAAAAATGTGGCGCGGAGAATTTACTTTCTGCAAGTCGACGTGCAATTGTCTTACGCATTTGAGAAACAGGAACTTCATCGAAGCTTACCTGTCCTATTGTGCCGGCTGCTTGTGCAGCCTGAGGCTTAGCTTCCGGTGCTTTCGCGGCAGCAGGCGGTGCAACTTGTTGCTGTTGTGTTTCTGGTTGTGGAGCCGCAGGCGCTGGTTGTTGCGCCTGAGGTGCAGCTTGTTGTTGGGCCGGGTTAAAGCCATCGATGTCCTGCTTTACTATTCTTCCGTTATCGCCCGAGCCTTTTACGAAGCGAAGGTCAACACCTTTTTCTTCAGCAAGCTTTTTAGCCAAAGGAGATGCGATAATTCGTCCTTCGTTTACTATTGCCGGTTGTTGAGGTGCAGCCGCAGTTTGAGGAGCGCTTGAAGATTGTTGTTGAGCAGCGGTAGCTTGCTGAGCTTGATCAGGCGCAGCGGGCGCTGCTCCACCTTTTGAAGCCGCAACAATAGCATCGATATTCATTCCTGCATCACCAATAATACAAAGCAAATCATTGACCTGTATTTTTTCACCCGGTTTTGCGCCCTGGTATAATAATGTTCCGTTTTTATAGCTTTCAAGTTCCATGGTGGCCTTGTCGGTTTCGATCTCAGCCAGCACCTCGCCTTTCTTAACTGTATCACCAACGTTTTTTTGCCATGCAGCAATTACACCTTCTGTCATCGTATCGCTTAACCGTGGCATTAACACAACCTCTTCCATGTTAGCAAGATCTAACGGTTGTGCGCTTGCATTAGAAGTTTGACTAGGTGGCGCGGCTGCAGGTGCAGCTTCTGAAGGTGCCTTAGCCTCAGGTGCCGCCGCAACGGTCGCCGCTTCCGGTTGAGACTCTGCTGCTGCAGTTTGTCCACTACCTGTATGTTGAGAAACCAAAGCGCTAACATCTTCGCCTTGTTTACCAATGATCGCTAATAAATCATTTACCTGTAATTTTTGCCCATCCGGTGCTCCCCGGTGCAGTAATACACCTTCCTGATAACTTTCCAGTTCCATCGTTGCTTTATCAGTTTCGATTTCAGCAAGCAGATCGCCTTTCTTTACTGTATCTCCTACGTTTTTATGCCATGCAGCTATTACACCTTCTGTCATGGTATCGCTCAACCTGGGCATTAATATCGGCTCGGCCATACTTATATATTTTGCTAAACGCCTTCACTAAATGCCTTTGCAACTGCAAACTGTTTGGGCGTTAATTTTTGAGCGGTGAAATTACATGAAATTGAATTAAAGGCAAGATGGCTAATAAAATTTCCTCTAAAATTAGTTTTCATAATTTCTCATTACGCTGAGTCTTCTATTACTGAACTAAATATTGTCACCAAAATTGCAAATGTTACAATAACAACAGGCAATTAAGTACGACATCTTTTTGGTGACGAGCAGCCGCTCTAGATTAAACATTGTTGTGTCACACACTTCAGGTGTAACTCTTTTGTCGGCAGAAAAAAGCTACCCGCCATTAGCTTCTAGTCACAACAAGAAAAAGGTGCAAACAGATTTGCGGATGAACGTAATGCGGCAAGCGGCGGACCGATGATTCAAGAAAGAACAAATGTTTGTAACCAAAAAGACTACACATGTGTTCGTAGTCGCTGCATACAGTTGTGCCATACTTGCAACGTGTGGTACAATTAAAAGGTTTTCAAAACACGAGATTTGCATTCAGCATATGAGCCTCACACTCCAAACACGCTTTGCAGCTTTTTCAAAGTCTTCTCAAGATCTATCCCTTTGCCAAGCACGCCGGTAAAAAGATCTCCCTGCTCTTTTAGCCTGTCTATTGCATTAAAAATGGTAAAGCTTTTAATAGTTAATCCTAACTTAATCTCATCCCAGTGAAGTGGCATTGAAACCGTTGCTCCTTGTTTTGGACGAAGTGAATAAGGCCCTGCAACAGTTGCCTGTGGACGGTTTTGTAAAAAGTCGATATACATCTTGCCTTTCCGATCAGTGACCTTTCTTTCTATGCTTGTAAAATCAGGTAACTCTGCATGAATTAGTTTTGCGAGTTTTCGGCCAAATTCCTTAGAATCTTCATAACTGTATTTAGCTCCTAAAGGAATGTAAATGTGCAGCCCGGTTGAACCCGAAGTTTTTGGATAAGCCTCAACTTCTATCGCATCAAGAATTTTTTTGGTAACACAAGCGGCTTCCATTACCTGTTCAAAAGTGTTTTTGTCCGGGTCAAGATCTATTATACACCAATCAGGATTATCAGGCTTTTCGGTTCTGCTGCTCCACGGGTTTATCTCGATACAGCCCAGGGAAGCTATGTATAATAAACTTGCTTCGTCAGTACAGACCAGGAATTCTTTATCCCTTCCATCTGTATAACTGTGATAGGGAAAGGTTTTGATCCATTCAGGCGCTTTGCCTTTTACATCTTTCTGGTAAAATGTTTCGCCCTTTATTCCGTGCGGAAACCTGTTAAGGGTTTGCGGCCTGTCTTTTACGTACGGCAATATGTATGGTGCTACCTGGTAATAATAATTGATCATGTCGCGCTTGGTTACATGGTCATCAGGCCAGTACACTTTACTCAGGTTGGTAAACTTCATATCGTGCCCACCTACATTTTTAACCTGCGTTTCTTCGTTTGGATTAAGCAAAGTTTTTCTTTCCTGTTCAACTGGTTTAGCCAACACTTTTTTCTTCACCAGTTTATTTTCATCATTTACGATTTCAGTTATAGCAGCAGGTATTTCCCGCACCACGTCTTTTGCATTTTTGTCTTCACGAAGCCCTCTGAAGGAAGGATGACGAATGGATCCGTCTTTTGTCATTTCGCGATAACTGATCTCACACACCATTTCAGGTTTTACCCATGTTACATCTGCTTTCGGCGGGTTCGGTCTAAACCTGGACGGTTTGTTATAGGCTGGGACATGTATAAAAGGACAATCAGGAATCTCCAGTGGTTTTAGTTTTTCTAATATTTCCTTTTGCATTTTTACGGTAAAGCCTGTACCAACCGGGGTGACATGATGAAATGCGCCGTTAATAAACCACCCCAATAACAAAGCGCTGAAAGGTTTCGGCGTGCCTTCATTTTTTGTATATCCACCAATGATCAATTCCTGGTGTTTTTCCGTTTTTATCTTAAGCCAGTCTTTTGACCGTGCATCGGGAACATATACACTATCGACTTTTTTCGCCATAATTCCTTCAAGGCCCATTTTATCAGCTAATGCAAAAAACTCGCTTCCTGTTGCCTCAAAATTTTCACTCAGTTTAATCAGCCCATCTTTCGGAACAACAGAGCGTAATATATCACGTCGCTCTTTTAGAGGTACATTCATCAGGTCTTTTCCATCCAGCCATAAAATATCAAACAGGTAATAAGCAAGTTGTCCATCGGCTTCACTTCGCCAGTTTTGTAATCCGCTAAAATCCGGAACTCCTTTGTTATTGAGCACAACAATTTCGCCGTCAACAATTATATCCTTTCCCCATTGCTGCAGAGCAGTATAGACAGGATAAAATTTTTCATTAAATGATTTGTTGTTTCTCGACCTTACTTCCACCGTGTTTTTGTGCACATATCCTAAAGCGCGGAACCCGTCCCATTTAACTTCATAAACCCAGCCTTCATCTTCCACCGGTTCGTTTACTAATGTTGCAAGCATCGGTTTTATATCTTCCGGAAACGGAGCAGTTTCTCCTTTTGCAACACTAGTTTGTTTACCCAATGCGTTGGAAGCAGCAGTTTTTTTCGTTTTCATATGTGGCGAGTTGTAACGAATGGACGTATAAATCATGCCACAGGTCCTTTGCTTATAATTAGTAGATTAGCTTTTTTCGACAAGATTGTCATTAAGCCTTAACGCCATCTGGTCTTCAGCAAAATATTTCCCTTTCCCCTTTATAGCATGTTCTTCTGAACTAAAGGTTTTGAAGCCAAATTTTTCATACAGCTTTTTTGCATTTGCATTATTTGAGATAACCGTCAGCTTTATTTGTTCAATGGTACTAAGTTGCTTTACTTTTTCAATCAACGCTTGCCCAACTCCTTGTCCGGAATTTTTTTTGATACATACATTCCAAATAAAATTCCTTTGTGTCTCAATTTCTGTCTGTCTTTACCGTCGCCTTCAAAACTTACGACTCCGGCAAGAGTTTCATCAACATAAGCCCCGGGCGTAAAACTGTCTTCTTTGTCATTAGTTGGAAAAGGTGCATTAAAATCATCTGCAGGTGTTAGACAGAAGCATTGTTCATCATCCACCAGGCCGACAGCTAAAAACTGTTTGTAAAGGATTAGTTGATCCGATTTTATTTCCCTTATGCTACATTTCTTCATAATAGTCGGCAATGAAACTTGTTGGTGGGTAATATGCAAAAGTTATCATCTTTTGCGGAAGTAGTGAAGTCAATCACCAGGGCAAAACGTTTTACATCCTGTAAAATTTTTTGCCAGGCAAATACCGGGCTACTTAACTTTAACGCAAATGTCGCTATCGATTATGAAAAAAATTTGCCTCGGCCTTTCATTGTTTTTTATAGCTTTTTCCTCTTTTGCCGAAGTTCGATTACCGGCAGTTATAGCTGATAACATGGTATTGCAACAGCAATCCTCGGTTGCACTATGGGGTTGGAGCAATTCTTCTGAGAAGATAATTGTAACGACGTCCTGGAATAATAAAACAGACTCAGTATATGCAAGCCGTGATGCCAAATGGAAAATAATGATACAAACGCCAGTAGCTGGCGGACCTTATATCATTACCATCAAAGGCGGAAAGGTGATCACACTTAATAATGTCATGATTGGTGAAGTTTGGGTTTGTTCTGGTCAGTCAAATATGGAGTATCATTCTTTCTATGGAGGATCAAAAGACATTCAACCTGAACTAAAGAATCCACCTAACAATAATATTCGTTTCTTCCTTGAGACCAAAGCTACATCTCAGTATCCACAGGATGATTGTAAAGGTCAATGGACTGTTTGCGACTCTAATACTTTGAAAACTTTTAGCCAGGTAGCATATTTTTTTGCAAAAAGACTAAACAAGGAACTAAACGTTCCAATCGGATTGATTGAAGCTGCATGGGGAGGAACCCCGGCTGAAGTCTGGACACCGGCAGAAGTCGTTAACTCGGATGATACGTTAAGAGAATCTGCACATAAACAACAGGGCCAGCGCGGCTGGCCTTTCTGGCCCGGGTATGTCTATAATGCCATGATCGCTCCTGTTACTAATTATAATATCGCCGGTGCTATTTGGTACCAGGGCGAAGGCAATACCATTGCGCCATATTCTTATGGCCGTTTACTTACTTCCATGATCAAGTCATGGCGCCGCGCCTGGGACAAGGATTTTCCTTTTTATTATGTTCAAATCGCACCTTTTACCTATGGGGGAAAATCAGGAAGTATTTTGCAGGAACAGCAAACCAGGGTGCAGGCTTTACAGAATACGGGTATGGTAGTGACTACAGATCTTGTACCTGATACAACCGATATACATCCGCCGCTAAAGCGGGAAGTGGGGGAGCGCTTAAGTAACTGGGCACTGGCCAGGACCTATCATAAAAGTGGGATCGCTTATGCAAGCCCGATGTATAAAAGCATGGAGGTAAAGGGCAACAAAGCAACTGTAAGCTTTGAGTATGCTGATGACGGGCTAATGCAAAAAGGACCGAACATTTCTCAATTATATGTTGCCGGAAGTGATAAGATCTTTTATCCTGCTGCTGGTAAGATCAACGGTAGCAGGCTAATTGTATCGAGCGAAAAGGTAAAAGATCCTGTTGCGGTTCGTTTTTCTTTTAGTAGCGCGGCTGTTGGTAACCTCTTTTCAAAAAGTGGATTGCCTGTTACTCCATTTAGAACCGATGATTGGAATGTGAACCCGTAACTAAGATATTACCTTACACATCAATTGTACAAAAACCGGGAAAAAGGCAAATAAAACAACAAAAGGTACAAGTGAGTTAGAAGAGACCAGGAGTCTGCTTTCAGTTAACTAGATTCTCTATCAATATTAGCTTTTTTATTAAGCGATCATTCGTTCTTATTTCAACTCCGGTTGTGTCACTCACTTCAACTGTCGCAACTGCATCATCGACAGCCTTTTTTGCAAAGCATTTTACTTTATCCAATAATGTCCTACCCATCATAGGCAATTGAACTTTTAAGCCCTATTCATATTTTTGCAATACATCTCCTCAAATAAATTTCTTAAAATTTTTTGTAACTTTTTGTTTCTACCGACGTATCACATAAAACAACCGGAACCTTACTGCCTTTATGACCGAGCAACAATATAATGAATGTGTGAACTTGTACGCCGACAACGTGTATCGTTTTATTGTAAAGAATCTTCGACATGAAGAAGATGCACGCGACATAGTACAGAGCGCTTTTGAGAAGATGTGGCGTAATAGAGATACGGTAGAAAATGACAAAAGCAAGTCATATCTTTTTACAGTTGCTTATAACCAGATGATCGACCATATTCGTAAGGCAAAGCGAGTTAGCCTGACCGAAGAGTTTGGAGAAACAAGCAGGGGAGCTAATTATCAGCCAACGGTTAACATTCAACAAACATTGCGTGAAGCATTGAACAGGTTGAATGAGGTACAACGAAGCCTGGTTATGCTTAAAGATTATGAAGGTTATAATTATGAAGAAATTGGAAAAATAACCGGGTTGAATGAAAGCCAGGTAAAAGTTTACCTGCACAGAGCGCGGCTGACACTACGAAATTATCTGGGAAGCAGGGAGAATGTGATGTAGCAAGAGATGATAGTTGTTGGATGAGGATGACAGAAAATACAAATAACAAGTGCCAAAAAAGCTCACAGCTCGCAGCTAAGAGCTAGTGGCTTAAAAAAACAAAATCTGTGATTATAAACAGACATAATTACGAAGAGCTTTTTCTGCTTTATGTAGATAATGAACTGAACAAGGCAGAGAAGGAAGCTGTTGAGCAATTTGTACAACAAAATCCCGACCTGGCTGAAGAGATGGAGATGTTGAAACAAGCAGTACTTCCGGGAGAAAATATCGAATTCGAACAAAAAGAGGTTTTATATAACAAGCCGGAAGGCATTGCTCTTAATAATTATGAAGAGTATTTTCTGCTTGCTGTAGACAATGAGCTAACTCAGACAGAAAATGAAGAAGTAGAAAAATTTGTTCTAAAGCATCCCGAACTTCAAGACGAGTTTACCTTACTTGAACAAACAAGATTACAGCCAGAAGAAATTATTTATACTGAAAAGGAAAAACTGTACAAAAAAGAAGGAAAAGAAAAACCGGTTATATTTTTAACCTGGATGCGAGTAAGTGTTGCCGCAGCAATAGTGGGGTTAATTGCAATGACCTGGTTTCTTACTCAAAATAATGGACATACACCAGCTAACAGTTTCACGTCAGTTCCTAAAAATTCAATAAAGAAATTGCCTGCAACGGCTGAGACTGTAAAGCAGGATAGCCAGGCAATTGATAGAGATGTTGCTTCAATACAACCCAAAATACCGGCAAACGCTGAGGCTGAGATAAAGACTAAGGTTATTGTCAGGAAAGGTGCAGAGCCGAACGTAAAAAAGGAAGAGATCGCGGTTAATGTTGTGAAAAATAAACAACCTGAAAGTTTAGTATCGAAGGTTAAGGATGATAAAATGACTGCAGCGCCAGCACAAGACAAGAAAGCTTTTGAGCAGGCAATAGCATCAGCCAGAATTGACAGCCGCAATTCAAATGTTATAAAGGATGATGCAAAAGATGTGAAATTTGCAAATAAACCGAGTGAACAAAACGCTCCTTTAGCAGCACAGGCAGTGTATCGTGAAATTGATACCCAGGAGAATGAAGAAGAAAACACATTCTATATTGGATCTGCTGAAATAAATAAGACGAAACTAAAAGGGTTGTTCAAAAAAGCTACCCGGCTTTTCGAAAGAAAAAACAATAACAACGACGGAGAAAGAACCCTTAAAATCGCGGGTTTCGAAATAAAAAGCAAATAGTCTTACACTACACAAATTAAATTTAACATGAAAAGGATTTACATGGCAATGGCAGCCTTATTGGTTGCAGGAGCAAGCTTTGCGCAAACAGATAGCTCTAAACCAAACTCAGACACAACAGTTAACAGGGTAGATACCATTAAAGCAGGCAATTTTATTATCATTAAGAAAAGGAGAGATAATGCAGGCTCAGGAACCAGCACCGATGTAACAATCGAAAGAAAACCCTGGAAGCCAACTAAAGTCAGTACCAATTGGTGGATCGTTGACCTGGGTTTTGCCAACGTTAATGACAAAACAAATTATGCCGGAACCGAAGCTCAAAATTTCTTAAGGTCTGTAGGGCCGGGTGGCAAACCTGGAAAAGATGATCTAAAACTTCGTGCTAACAAAAGCTCGAATGTAAACATCTGGGTTATCATGCAACGGGTAAACCTTGCCAAAGGTTATCTAAACCTTAAGTATGGCCTGGGTCTTGAAATGTTCAATTTCAGATATGAAAACAGCATCAGGTATAACAAGAACCCCAACTATATTTACAAGGACAGTATCGCCTTTTCTAAAAATAAATTGTACGCAGGCTATGCTACCGTTCCATTGATGCTAAACATAAATACAAGTCCGGGACGTAAAAAGGGATTAAGCCTTAGTGCGGGTGTCAGTGCTGGTTATTTGATAGGAAGTCATACTAAAGAAGTGAGTTCGCAAAGAGGTAAAGAGAAAACAAAAGGAGACCTCGGGTTAGAAAAATTCAGGTTGGCATATGTAGGTGAACTAGGCATCGGACCGATAAGACTGTTTGGAAGTTATAGCCTTACCAAATTGCACGAAAATGGTTTGGAACAATATCCCTATAGTTTAGGTATTAGATTTAGCAACTGGTAATAAGATAATAAAGCATCAGCAAAAGAACAGGCTGAAGCTGCATAAAGGTTTTCAGTAGACGCTGTGCGACGCAAGAAAAGACGATTAAATAGCTATAGCCGGGTCAAAAAAACTTGAATTGTTCTCACATTCTTTACTAATTCCGCTTTTTAAGCACTATTCTTTTACATCATTAAAACGTTCTTTTTTGCCTGATTTTTAAAAGCCCCTGCAAAAGCAGGGGCTTTGCTATTAAAAAAATTTAATACACCGCTTACAACGTTTAAACTTTTGTGAAAGACAGAATAGAGTCGCAGCATTCTTCTTATTTTTCCGTTGGAATCATAAAATAAGCAGAAGTTAAGTATGAAACGCACCCCCCTAATCCTTGTCCTAATCATTATCTTTTTTGCTAATACCTCATTTTATACAGCTATTTATAGCAAAAGCGCTTTTTATATCGTAATTGATAAAAGCGATTACGAGTTGAATGTATACGATGCTGAAGGCTGGCTAATTACTTTTCCTGTTGTTCTTGGAAGTAAAGACCAGGGAGATAAATTGGTTCAGGGAGACCGGAAAACACCTGAAGGAACCTTTACGATAGTAAATAAAAGAGTACACAATAAATGGTGCCGATATATGGGCCTTGACTTTCCAACTCCCGCAGATGTGGAAAAATTTAATATGCGCAAACGGCAGCGTATAATACCACCAAATGCAGTACAGGGGGGAGGAATTGGAATACATGGTACCTGGCCTCACGAAGACTATGCAATCGACCAATATCAAAACTGGACAGAGGGATGCATCAGTCTGAAAAATGAGCATGTAAAACAACTATACAGTTTAATACCTGTTGGTACAAGGGTGACTATTAGAAAATAGTTATAACAACTAGCCATAAGCGTGGCTTCGTCGTGTATATCGGGTTATTGAGGAATTATTTGTCCTTAAGAAAAGCTTGAATAGCAGCATTCCACTTTTCGGGTTCATTTTTCGCCAGGCTTTGGTGTCCACTGTGATTGTAAATCACCAATTTTTTTTGAGGGGAAGACAAGTTTTGAAATACCTCAAAAGTCTCGGTTTTGGTCACTCTTTTATCATCTTTCCCCCACTGCATCAACACAGGTATATGAATGTTTCTGGCATATTCATAAGGGTTATGATTAAAAGTCCAAAAGCCGCCCTGTTGCACTGCGCCCCAGAAAGTAAGCAACGCCGTTAATGGCTGTTCGGGTAAGTTCATTGTCCGTAGCCTTCCTTTTACAGCATCGCTTAAAGAAGCAAAAGGCATTTCTAAAATAATTTTTGCAGGACGAAGGTCTTTATAATCTGTCATTGCTTTGGTTATAGTTGCAGCACCTAATGAAATACCCCAAAGAACAATTCTTTTTTCGCCTTTTGCCGCTACATAATCGTAAGCAGCTTTTACATCTGCACTTTCATTGTAACCAATAGTACAAACGTTGCCTTCACTGTCGCCGTGCGCCCTAAAGTCAACCATGCAAACGTTGTAACCTAAGTTGTAAAAATTATTTGCTTCTGTTAAAATGCTGCTCCTGTTTCCACCATGACCGTGAAATAAAATGATAGTACCCTTTGATGCCGCTTGTGGTACATACCAGCCTTTTAATATGATCCCATCTGTTGTGGTTGTATAAAATTTCGCAAAACGATGCGCCGGTTGATTTGAAAGTGGAAGTTTTGTATAATTAATACCAAAAAGCATTGCTTCTGTTTTTTCCCATCCCGACATTAACTCAGCCTTCTTTACCGACGCAGTATTTTTATTATAAAAATGGGTGAATTTATAGGCATGAAAAGCAACGACAATATTAAGAAAAACGAAAAATGTTATTAGCACAAAGGCTAATCCTTTGAATATTTTCTTCATAAACTAGTTTTTCAAATGATTATTTTGTTCTAAAAAACCAATAGTTTAATGCAATTTCAAAGGGGGCGGCTCCTGTATATAAGACACAAAAAAGAGGTATTATGTTGTATGCCTTTCAATTAATATTTATACCTGCTACAATATATTTATGACAATAACAGCGCACACTTCTATTGTCCCATTAACCTGTCACCTTTACTAACCTGACTTTTTGCACTCGCCGAAACAAGCATACATAATAAGACAATAACGTGTCGATTTCTTTTCATAAATAATTTTGTTGGTTTAGCTTCCAAGACCATAAAAGGCATACGAGTTGACGTATGCCTTTTAGTTAAACAATTTATAATCAATTCCTTTTTTTTACATAATCAACTGTGCGCGAAAATAGCTGTGCAAGACCTTTGGTAACATTATGCCGTCAGCCATCTGATTATTTTCAAGTAATGCAGCTACAATCCGGGGCAATGCTAATGAACTGCCATTTAAACTATGAGTCAATTGTGTTTTCCCATTCGCATCCTTAAAACGACACTTCAAGCGATTGGTTTGAAAATTTTCAAAGTTACTTACACTACTTACTTCTAACCAACGCTGTTGAGCCGCACTATACACTTCTAAGTCATAAGTGATGGCACTTGCAAAACCCATATCTCCGCCACAGAGCCGCAAAATCCGGTACGGAAGCTCAAGGCTTTGTAATAACTTCTCTACATGAGCCACCATAGTATCTAATGTCTCATAGCTCTTTCCGGGATGAACAATTTGTATAATTTCAACCTTTTCAAACTGGTGTAAACGATTAAGCCCTCTTACATCTTTACCATAGCTTCCAGCCTCGCGTCTAAAGCAAGGAGAATACGCCGTCATTTTTATTGGCAGATCATCTTCTTTTAAAATAGTATCACGATATACATTGGTTACTGGTACCTCAGCCGTTGGAATTAGGTAAAAATTGTCTGCAGTGGCATGATACATCTGTCCTTCTTTATCAGGCAATTGGCCGGTTCCATAAGCACTTTCTTCATTTACCATAAAAGGTGGCAAGTACTCAACATAACCAGCAGCAGTATTGAAATCTAAAAAATATTGAACCAATGCTCGTTGCAGTTTCGCACCTTGTCCTGTATACATCGGGAAGCCACTGCCTGTGATCTTTGTTCCAAGTTCAAAATCTATCAATTTGTATTTTGTTGTCAACTCCCAATGGGGAACTGCACCGTCTGCTAGTGTTGGTTTTTCACCGCCTTCTCTCACCAGCTCATTGTCTTCAGGTGTTTTTCCTTTTGGAACCTCAGCGGCAGGCAAATTAGGTATCAGCAGCAATTGATCAATTAACCTTTTTTCAACGTCAGCCATTTGAGCTTTCAATGGATCAATGTTTGTTTTTAAAGATGCTACCTCAGCTTTCAATGATTCCGCTTCATCCTTTTTACCTTGACGCATTAAGTTGCCAATCTCTTTTGATGCACTATTTACACGTGCCTGGGTATTGTCAAATTCAGCCTGCAACTTTTTTCGTTCATCATCCAAAGCAATCACATCGTCGACGATCTGTATTTGAGAAAAGTTTTTAACAGCGAGCCTCTCTAAAACGGCGTCACGGTTTTGACGGATATAATTAACCTGTAGCATAATTCAAAAATTTGCCGCAAAGATAACAGTTGAAGTTCGCCGATAACGACGAATTGAAAAAGGCAGCAAAGGGAGATTTTTTTTGTGATGGTCATCGGTTTTTATGGGATCATTGTTGTGTCACTCACTTATACTGCAGTATCAATTGCATCCGTTGTTCGTATCATTCCTCTTCACCCTGTTAACGATTATCGTTGTATATAAAAGCTATATTAAAATGTATAATATACGTTTGGGTGATAAAGATTTGCCTGGGATATGTATATATTTAGTTATGGGCTGGACCAATCTATCCGGAAGCAAATTTTCAAAACTAACCCAAATGGATAATTACGTTATTCGCATTGCGGCTATAATAGCACATGTGCTGCTCAACATTGTCATCATATCTTTTTTAACCGACTTTGATATTACAGCCCGCTGGATTACTACCATTGCTTTTGTGCTCATCATATTCCTACTCTTTGTGATGCTTATTAAGCATATTGTATCGTTCATTAACTATATAAAAACTAAAACAAAATGATTGGGACCGTGTTCTTTATTCTGGCATTTATAATTCTTGGTTTACTCCTTCAAGTCTTTAAAAAGACTCATTACTATAACGAACAAGGCGGGTTTAACGTAGCTGGGTTATGGAGACCCGTTGTCGTACTTATATCTGCTTTTTTTGTCGCCGCTATAAACCCTGTAGATGTAGAAAGGATTGATGCAGGACACGTCGGCATTAAGGTTAGTAACATAGGTGACAACAGAGGAGTAGGTAAGACGGAGTATGTTACAGGTTGGGTCTTTTACAATTCATGGATTTCTCGTATTTATGAATTTCCTATCCACCAACAGCATATCGATTACGAAGAAGCTGACATTGTAACCAAAGGTGGATTTAGGGCAACGATTAAACCTTCTTTCAACTATTCGATTAATTCAGGCAACGTAGGAAACATGTTTCAAAACTTGCGTGTTGGTGTCAAAGAAATGGAACAAGGCTGGCTTAAGAACGCTATTGTCGGTTCAGTTAACGATGTTGCAAATCGCTATACAGTTGATTCGATTTTTAACCACCGCGAAGAATTTGAATCTTCGATAGTTAAAGAATGTAATAAGCGTGTTTCTCTATGGTTTAACGTGTCGCAACTTCGGACAAACATTGTTCCACCAAAAGAAATATCAGAGTCGATAGTTGCCAAGACAAGAGCGATCCAGGAAGTGCAGGTTGCAGAAAACCAAAGACAAGTAGCAGTAGCAGAAGCTGAAAGAAAAATTGCTGAAGCAAGAGGTGATTCAGCGCAAGCAGTCATTCAGGCGGCAGGAAGGGCGGAAGCAATAAAAAAAGAGCAGTTGTCTTTGACTCCGTTATACATCGAATATATAAAAATCCAAAAGTGGTCAGGTCAGGTACCAACAACCGTGGCTGGCGGAAACAGCGGATTTTTAGTACAATTGCCGAGGGATGGATCAAATAAATAATTTGTTTGAATATTCAGATTACCACCTTTGATATTTTTGATGATAGTTTAATAATGCAAGCGGTCTTAAGGCAGCGGCTTTATTATTTAAATTGCTGTTAGCTTAATTCTTCATGCCTTGCGTGAATCAGTGGGGGGCAAAGGATGAAGCCAAATCCACCGTACACATTTGCCAAGATTAATGGATAGTTTTCTTAGAAAACAGCTTTGTCCACTGCTGAAAATTTTTCTTCTAATTCTGTTGATCTTGCTGCTTCCAATATTATTCCGCCATTTTCGCAACTATTCTAACTTTTTTTTACTCTGGTAATCCTGTAAGACTGCTTGTAGA
>JAOQAJ010000079.1 GCA_025963675.1 Segetibacter sp. | reverse complement strand
TAATATTATTGTCTAAATGATAATCCAATTTCCGTAAAGCATCTCGCAGCTTTGGTAATGAAGATGGTCCCATTCCATGCAATTGTAGAATTTCCGCTTCGCTAAATTTTGATAGCTTCTCTAACGTAATTATGTTGTTATTTTCCAGGGCACGTCTTGCCGGCGCAGACAACACTGAAAGAAATTGGTTGGCGGGTTTATGTTCATTTTCACAAACGGGGCAGGTGTTGCAGTCGCTACTTTTGTAGTATGGATGTCCTTTATCGCAAACTCTTAAAGTTTTCATGGTTGTGCTAATTGCCTATTTACGTTTTTATGTTTTGTTCGGACCACATATTTGGAGGCATTCTGGTTTGGTTGCAGGTGAATAAGAACGTCGCAAAACGATCCTACTTATCTTCGTACAGCAATAATTAAAGGCTTTTTCAGGCATATTTAATAAAAAAATCAAAATGCTAGCCGTAGTTTTTTTACTTGGCCATAATTAAGCAATGTGTATAAAATACACTATCCATAAGGGTTTCAGAGAATTTAGTAGTAATTAGCCATAATTAAATCAACAAAAATTAGATTAAAAACAGAACAGGAAGGTTCTACTTTTGATCCATCATAGTAAGAAATACAAATCGAGCTATTGAAAAGGTTTTAAAAATTGAACTTAGAAAGCTGTTTAGCTTTTATATATAATTGAAGAGTTTCATATGGCAAGCAATCGTTAGAGGCTGCTCCGTTTCTACGGAGGAGCCATTTTTTTTACCAGCCACTTAATACTAAAGACCGCCGCTTGTTCAATCTTTCAAGACAACAACTATCTCGTTGTGCATAACAGATCCATACTACAAATACGAAAAAAGATAAAATCTTAATTAAAAGTTGAACTGAGCGTAGCAACGATGATGCTATGAAAAGATTAGCTGGTTCACCGAGAAAATTATAAACTCACTTTCTTATCGGCCGTTATTGAAGCCGTTTTCATGTTTCGCTTGAGCGGCCTTTCCTGAAAATTTTTGTAATCTTATATTAAGCGTCAACAGAAAGTATCTTCCAAGCCGATTATTTTGTACATCGGTAACTGTTGTTCCATTCACCTCTCTTGAGATGCCTGTGTTTTGATTGAAGAGATCAAAGGCCTGGAAGCGCAACGTGGCTTTATTGTTTTTCAGGAACCTTCGTTCGGCAAACATATTTAGTATCGTTGGATTCGAGTTTTTGGTATTCAAATATCCCTGGTTAATAATCTTGCTGAGGTCATATCCTAAAGTCCAGTCTTTAAAGAAATAAGTTTTTCCATTAATGCCGAGGATTAAAGATTTCACTTGCGTCGCTATGGTTGTGTCAATGTAATTAGTGACTGTTTTGTTTATGCTGTAACTGGAGTTCACATCTACGTCTATAAAGTCGGGAAGGTCTAACCGGAAACGTACACCGGGACGGAGCACCCAATTTTGGCCATTATTTCTGAAGCTATCGGTAAACGAAATGTTGTTATCAAAACTTCCCCACGTGTTTATAGTTGCAGTAAACTTGCGATCGGCAAAAGGTTTTGTGTAAGCGAAGTTTCCATTAAAGCTATAAAACCCGTTTGTATTTAGATATGTTATTGTTCTGCTTGTTCCGTAGGGATTGTTGAACCGGGCGGTAACTATCTTGTTTTGCGATTGGTTGTATGACAGGTTACTAAAAAAAGAATTGCCGGTTAAGATGCCCACCTTGTTATACTGTAAGCTTAACCTGTTTGTAAACTCGGCTTTAAGGTTTGGATTTCCAATGACGATGTTCCTGATATTAGTACTATCGCTGATCGGTTGTAGTTGTATAAAATTCGGTTCCTGCATAGCACTACCATAAGTAACTGTAAGGTTATTGCTGCGGGCAAAATTGTATACCAAACGGGCAGTTGGAAGTATATAGAAATTGCGATTAGAGGTTGTAATCTTTCGTCCAATATCATTGCCCCTGAGAATAGATGGTTGAGCAGCAACACCAAATACGTAATTATATTTTGTTTTAAATGTGCGAAGACTTATTCCATATCGTTGGGTAGTAAATTGGTAGTCATAGTCATTACTTTGCCGAAGGTTCCTTGCCTTATTACCCAAAAAGGGATCAATATCATCGACGTTTTTTATGCTGCTGGTGCTTGAATTATTTCTGTTGTAAAAAAACTCTACAGAGCTATATTTTGACAAAGGTTCAGCATAAGCAATCCGCACGTTTGTGTACGTGTTTTTATTTTCATTTACAATATATTGAACCCTGTTACTATCGGAGATAATGAGATTTGGCATTGTAGAATCAATATCATGATAATTGTTATTAGCATTTCTCTGCTGGCTACGTTGCGAATAGTCGATGCTTGCATTTAAACTGAAGTTTCTGCCACGCTTGCTGAATTTATGATTAAATAAAAACTCGGAACCGCCGGATGGAGAAGTAGCATTACTTGAATTCGTGCTATTGTTAAGTGTATAAAACTTTTGCCTTTGGGTTTCCGAAACCCCTTTTCCGCTGTAGTCAGATGCATTGTAGGAAAAATAAGGACTGATTTTAAAATAGTTTGCAGTATCCATACTGTACTCTACATTCCAGGTGACGCGATGATTACTGTTACTGGAATTATTTGTGCTGCTTCGGGCGCTGGTACTAATATTTCTCGGGTTGAAGTCTTGCTGAAACGAGGTTCCTGTAACATAGTTGCTGCTGCCGGAGAAGCTATAGCTGCCGTACGTTGTGATCTTTGTACCAATCTTATCGCGAAAGTTTAAGCCAAATGATTTTACCAAATTAATACCATCTCCGCCTAGCGTGCGGTCTGCACTGCCAAAATTTGCACCTCTGGCACCGCCCCCCCTTCCGCCGCCATTAAAATTAAAAATATTGGCGTTGGTGTTATTAATGGAACCTAAGATAGAAATCTGTCTTTCGTCGACAAATGTATTTGCAGATACACGGGCTACGTACCTGTCTTGAGTACCAATGCCCAAAGTACCATTACCAAAGCTGCCTTTATTCTTATTTTTTTGAATGGTTATATTGATGATCTTTTCCGGTTCGCCCTCTTTGATACCTGTCACATTTGCCCTGTCACCATAATCATCTATAATCTGAATATTTTCTATGATGTCTGCAGGTAGATTTTGGGTAGCGGTTTGTACATCACCACCAAAATAATCTTTGCCATTCACACGAATTCTTGCCACTGGTTTGCCTTGCGCTGTTACTTTTCCGTCTTTATCAACTGTTACGCCTGGTAGTTTTTTTATGACATCTTCAACTGGTGCGCCTTCTCTCACTTTAAATGAACTGGCTTTATATGCGATGGTGTCTTCTTTAATTGCAATTGGGTTTACAGCAACCACAACCACATCACTCAGCCGATTGTCTTGTCTTTGTAGTTTTATCGGACCAATGTTGAAAGGACTGTTGTCTTTTGAAGAAACTGAATATTTGTTTGAAAAAGTTTGATAGCCAACCATTGTAGCGGTAAGCGTAAAATCGGAAAAGGCAACTTTATTGAAGTGAAAAACACCAACGTTATTCGTTGTAACTGAAAGGCTATCTTTTCCCGCAGCCAGCTTCACATAAACGTCTTGTAATGGACTGCCTGAGGGATCTACTACAGAACCAGTTACTACTCTTGGTTGTTGAGCAAATAAAGAAATGGAGATTATTAGGCCGGTAAATAAGAAAAGTAGAAATTTTGTCATCAAGAATAATTATCAGAACAGCGCTTTTTTTTGGACTTGCGAAAATATCGTTGAAAAGGCAAACAACAGCAATTGATCGGTAAATTAATGATGACAGTCTACGTTTAAACCGGTTTC
>JAOQAJ010000070.1 GCA_025963675.1 Segetibacter sp. | reverse complement strand
GCGGCCTGAAGCCGGGCGTGTTTCCACCGTCACACATATTTCTAATATAGAGGAAACTGTCAGGATACCGGACCTGCATTTCTGTTTCAAAATGACCAAAGTTCATCATCCGCGAACCAAGGTTATTACCGACCAGGATAATGTGAGCGCCTTTTTTAAGTTTTATTGCAGCAGGATTCGATTGAGTAAACTGGAAGGAAATAAACGCTATTACTAAAACGGCGGCAATTTTGAGAACTACATTTTTTTGATCCTTTATCCTTTTGGTCAGCATTCATTAAAGTTTAATAGAAAAGAGATGGAACAACATGACCAGTAAAAGGATAAAAGACTACGAAGGTGTTTTATCTGGTTATTATGGCAAGTTGAAATCAAATCTAAAAGATTTGATGCGATTTACCAAAGTAGAAAAATCTGTTAGGGCAGATGACGTGTTAGTATCTAATATACTGAAAGGCAGCTGTTATTGAAGTTGGGACGGTTAAGAGAGTCTAGCGAATACTTTTTCATCTCGCTAAAACGATGAAAAGCAGTGCAATTTTCTAAAAACTAAAATTTGCCTGGTTTTGCGGGTAATCGATTTTCACGCTTTGGCGCTTACCATCAACCATTACATGTATAATGTTTATCTGCTCTTTTTTAAAATCGTATAATATGGAATTACTAATTGAAATCTTTTTAAGTGAAGGAACATTAGCCACCTCAAGGTAGCAGTACACAGATTCCTTTTCTTTTTCAAATCCCACAAATTTAAAAGCCGTTGGCTTTAAATCAATGCTGAATGAAAGATGCTTCAACATGTAATCGTTCATTAAACGGTTATTTTCCGCCTGAAGATTATTGTTAGTCAGATCGACAGAAGCTTTATAATTTTGTTTCAAGACATTTTCAATGTCTTCAGCAAACATCTTACAACTTACCTCGATTGATCTGGTCCTGGCGTTGTGACTGACTTCTGTAACACTAACATAAAATGGATGAAACTTGTAGGCATTAGCCGGAGTAATTGATAACACAATGCCGACCATACAAATTATTAAAGACTTAAATAAAATTGAAGGCATTACAAATTATGATTTGAGTTACAAAACTCTGCTTTATTTTCAACCAATAATCTTAAAAGGATATTTTTAACGAATGAGTGATTTTGGATTCTATTTTAAAATTGGCTGGCAACATATTATTAGCCTTGATGCACTTGATCATCAACTTTTCATACTGGCGCTAACAGTTTTATATTCCCTGAAAGAATGGAAGCCGGTGCTGGTTTTGGTTACAGCTTTTACCATAGGTCATTCAATTACACTTGCCTTAAGTACCCTTAATATTTTTACCATCCCTTCTGATTTAGTCGAATTCTTCATACCTTGTACGATTTTTATTACGGCTGCTGCAAATATTTTTAAACCTGCCTCCACAAAGAAAAGCATACAAATAAATTACGTCTTTGCTTTGTTTTTCGGTCTCGTACACGGATTAGGTTTTGCAAACGCTTTAAAATTCATGCTTGTCAAAGATCAAAGTTTAGGATGGTCATTACTATCATTTAATCTTGGCCTGGAAGCAGGACAAATTGCAGTAGTTATCTTTCTTCTTTTGCTTGCACAAATTTTTATTTTTTACGTAAAGGTCAACCAGAGATATTGGGTAATTTCTATCTCGGCATTGATTTTACTGGTATCACTTAAAATGGCTATTGATCGGTTTCCTTCATAAAAACACCTTTAATAATAATAGATGAGAAGAATTTTCTTATTACTTTTTTCCGCAGGATCAATTGTTACAGCAAATGCCCAAAACATTCAAAACAATCCGGGCTCTAACCACGGAAACAAATTCGAGCAATTAGGCACTATTCTTCCTACAGCTAACGAGTACCGAACCGCAAGTGGCGCCCCCGGCAACAAGTATTGGCAACAGCGCTGCGACTATGACATCAAGGCAACATTAAACGAAAAAACCCTCAGGTTAACGGGAAGTGAAACGCTTACTTATTATAACAACTCACCCGATCCATTATCTTATTTGTGGCTGCAGTTGGATGAGAACGAGCACAGTTCAATTAAAAATGCCGGTTACCCAACCAGCACCCGCCTCGCGGCAACAGCTACAACACAATCGCTCCTTCCATTAGAAGACCCAAACAAAGACAATGGTTTTGGAGTAAACATTACAAAAATTACTGACGCCACCGGAAAGGCATTGCCCCATGTTGTAAACAAAACAATGATGCGCGTTGACCTTGCTACACCGCTGAGGCCAGGTCAGAGATTCATTTTTTCCATCGATTGGAACTATAACATCAGCGACCGAATGGTACAGGCCGGACGCGGTGGCTACGAATTTTTTGCTGATACCAAAGATTATCTCTTTACCATGTCTCAGTGGTTTCCACGGCTCTGTGTGTATAGTGATTTCCAGGGTTGGCAAAACCACCAGTTTGCCGGACGCGGAGAGTTTGCATTGACTTTTGGAAACTATAAAGTACAAATGACTGTTCCTGCTGACCACGTGGTAGGGGCAACGGGCGAATGTCTTAATTATGCCCAGGTATTATCACCCGCACAATTATCCCGCTGGCAAAAAGCACAAGTTGCGAAGGAACCGGTAGAAATTGTAACCCTTGCCGAAGCAAAAGAAAGAGAGATTAAAAAAACGACTGCAACTAAAACGTGGGTTTTTGCAGCAAAAGATGTTCGCGACTTCGCCTGGACATCTTCCCGCAAATTCGTTTGGGATGGGATGCCCACAACGGTTGAAGGGAAGAAGATTATGTGCATGAGCTTTTATGGTAAAGAAGCGTACAATTTATGGCGCAGATATTCAACTAAAGTTGTTGCACACTCTGTTCGAACATACTCGCATTTCAGCATTCCATACACGTACCCTGTGGCCCAAAGCGTGGAAGCAAGCAACGGTATGGAGTACCCGATGATTTGCTTCAACAACGGTAGAACAGATAAAGATGGCAATTACTCTGAGCAGACAAAGAATGGAATGATTGGGGTAATCATTCATGAAGTAGGTCACAACTTCTTTCCAATGATTGTAAACAGCGACGAGCGGCAGTGGTCATGGATGGATGAAGGCCTCAACACTTTTGTTCAGTACCTGACCGAGGAAATGTTTGACAACAAATTTCCGAGTAGGAGAGGACCTGCCTGGGCAATTACTGATTATATGAAATTGCCGAAAGACCAATTGGAGCCGATTATGACCAATTCAGAAAATATCATCGGTTTTGGTCCAAATGCTTATGCGAAGCCTGCAACCGGTTTAAACATTTTACGGGAGACCATCATGGGGCGCAAACTGTTTGATCATGCTTTTCAGCAATATGCACGTCGCTGGGCTTTCAAGCATCCTACGCCTGCCGATTTCTTTAGAACCATGGAAGATGCAAGCGGCGAAGATCTCGACTGGTTTTGGCGTGGTTGGTTTTACGGAACTGATGTTACTGACATTTCACTTGACACCGTTAAGTTTATGAGACCAGACATTAACGCCCTTCCACCGATGGATTCTGTGAAGACAGTGTCATTAGCAAAACCAATCGTAAACGACTTCGAAGATATTTCTAAGATCAGAAATCGCAGGGATACAAGCATTCGTTTTTATACGGATGTAGACACAACTTTAAGGGATTTTTACTGGCGGTATGCACGCGGAATGCACGTGTATGATACTGCGAAATATGCAGAAAAAGTTGCCGGTCGTTTTGAACCGTTAGATGAAGCGGCGAAATTGAAATATGGCAGCAAATATTTTTACCAACTCTCCTTTACAAACAAAGGTGGACTTGTAATGCCGATCATAGTTGAGTGGACATATAAAGATGGCACAAAAGAAACAGATCGCATCCCTGCACAAATTTGGCGATTAAATGAGAAGCAGGTTGCAAAGACTTTTATGAAAGACAAAGAAGTTGCCTCAATACAGTTAGACCCGCTTCGCGAAACTGCTGATATTGATGAAACAAATAACACCTGGGGCTCTATCAGTGAACCGCCGACTCGTTTCCAGCTATTTAAAACAAGGCAAGGAGCCGGGCGTGGACAGTCATCGGGTATAAATCCGATGCAAAGTGCAATGCAAAAATCCAGATAAACAAACCGAGTTAACTTTTTAAAGAGCCCTGGTAATTCAGGGCTTTTTTTATTGCTTTTTTTAAATTCCCCGAAAAAAAATGCCTCGTTTTCGTAGTACACATTTCTTGACCTTTTGCCTGCTTACCCATTTTAAGATAAAAGTAAAATATCTTCAATTTTTTGCCATTCTTATGAGGCTATTTTTTACTTTTTTATGTACCAGAGATTTAATT
>JAOQAJ010000066.1 GCA_025963675.1 Segetibacter sp. | reverse complement strand
ATCGGTGGGACCGGCTTTTAAGGATATAGCAAAAAGATACCCTGTAAACAAAATTTATATTGAGATGCTTGCTCAAAAAGTTATCCGTGGTGGAAGCGGAAGTTGGGGGTATGCAGTAATGGACCCTCATCCCAAACTTTCACTTGAAGATGCAAAAACGATGGTGAGCTACATCCTGTCTTTCAAAAAGTAAACTACTGATCGGTTATAAGCAGTCATCACAACTGCTAATTTGAAGGCATAAAAAACACCTCTTTCTGAAGTTAGTAGCATTCATCGATGTTTCGTTTTGCCTGCACAAATGAAAGACGAATACAAAAATATAATAGAGGAAAATGCAGGTAGAAGTGCCTTAGTCTAAAAATCAGCCTTCGCGCCCTTTACGCCACAAATGTCATTTTTTATTAAAAAGAGTGCATGGCAGGTTTACCTGCAATTGCGATAGAAATTCACTTAGATATTATAGACAAATCTCCTTATATTTAGTTCTTAAGTTCAACCTTTGATTACTGCTAACCAAACCCCTGAACAGCTTGTCCGCGACCAGATCGACAATCCCGGTCCGTTGCGGGAAGGTTGGCAGGTACGATCAAAAAAGCACATCACACTTACGATAGATCCCCCAAACAAAGACGCCACCATTCTTGCCCGTTCTGATAAAACGGTGAATAAGAATTTCCCGGACCGGATCTTTAAGAAGCAGGCAGGACCAACCAAGTACACCACCGAACAGGTACAATGGCTGCGGATGATAAAGGATTGCGGGAGCCAAGTCGTTTCATGTAGACAGGGACGATTTCGAACTTGGCCCTTTAAACAAGCAGGGTGGTCTGGGTAAGATGTGGCAGCTATTCGGCGAAGAAACTGATGGGATTATTGGATTGAATGAAAGGCTGGTTGCATAACCGTTACAAAAAGGCCGTCATTGCGAGGAGGAACGACGAAGCAATCTCCTAAACCGAAGCGAAAGCTGTCGTCATTGCGAGGAACAGCCTGTTCCGAACTTGTTTTCGGGAAAGCACTCTCATAATAAAACAAAGAAGAATACTTATGAACCAAACAACAGTGCTACTATGAAACATCCGTTGCGTCGCACTCTTGTACTGGATAATAATATGGAGCAAATTAAACGATCATTTTGTTGAGCTCAAGAAAGTGATCTATAGCAAATGTCAAAAAGTAAACATAATATTAAAACAAATCACCGCTTTCTTGATGAAGCGGGAGACTGTACTTTCTACGGTAAAAAGCGAAAGAATATTATTGGTACTGAAGGGGTGTCTAATTGCTTTATTCTTGGATTGGTAAAATTTAAAGAGCCTCTTGAACCTTTGCGACAAGAAGTTATAGCGCTGCAAAAAAAAGTGGAGGTTGATCCATATTTCCAGGTGCCGAGTGTAATTAAGAAGAAAAATAGCGGTGGTTACTTTTTTCACGCGAAAGATGACCTGCCCGAAATAAGAAAACTATTCTTTGATTTTATAAACGAAAGAAAACTAAGTTTTGAGGCTGTAGTTGCACGGAAATCAATTGAACGATTTACTACTAAACATAAAGACAAGGAGAAATACTTTTATGCTGATGCTCTTTCTCATTTGCTAAAGAATAAGCTTCATTCGGGTGAAAAGCTGGTTTTAAATATTGCTGAAAAAGGAACGAGTACAAAAAATCAAAACCTTGAACTTGCGTTGGAAAAGGCAAAAGAGAGGGTTGCAAAAAAGATTAATAAGAAAAATGTTGATGAAGCCAAAGACTTTTTAGAGGTACTGGACATCAACTTTGTTCATCGGAAAGATGTACAGGCAGATGTGGTGTTTAATGTTACTAATCCTATGCAGGAACCGTTAATAAACATAGCGGATTACCTATGTTGGACAATACAAAGAGTTTTTGAAAAAGGAGAAACACGTTACTATGATTTTGTAAAAGAAAAAGTCTCTCTTGTGATTGACCTGTATGCTACTGACAAGTATGAAGGCTTTGGGAATTACTATTCACCTAAAAATCCGTTGACGGCTGAAAATAAAATAAGTCCACCGTTGCACTAAGTTCCGGTTATCCGGAACGACGACCTGGAGTCGACCTTCATGCAGAGCAGACCTACGGTGCAAATATAGAACGATGTTTTTGAAATTGAAAACGTTTTCAAAAAGTGAATGAATACAAACAACGAAAAAAGGCAGTATTAACTAGGTATTAAGTTCGTTTTAAGACTGTTTGCTGCCGATAAATCAAAGAGTTAGGAACACAACATGAATAATCAATTACCGAAAGATTGGAAGTGGATGAAGATTGGTGAAGTCGCCGAGGTCAATCCTAAAATTCCAAACCGCGAGGATATATCCGACGACTTACAAGTTCAATTTCTTCCTATGAAATTAGTTGAAGCGCTAACCGGAAATATTCATCTCACCGAAACAAGGTGATATGGTGAAGTTAAGAAAGGATATACTCCTTTTTTTTTGCCCCTGTTGGTGTTCCTGGCAGCCACGCCGTTGAATGGTGTTATCACCTTCAACTGTAGCCCAGGTAAGAAAGCTAAATCGAAGAGATGCCGATGAACAAATGCGACTCAACGATGATCAATCGGAGTTACTACAGCTTGTACCCAAAATACTGTCTGAATTAAGATTTGTAGGATTAGAAGATGTTAGGATGTTTACATTTGACAAATCCCAAATCCTTTAATCAATTAATCCTAATGCCGACGTTAAATGCGACGCAACGATGATCAATCGGAGCTACTTCAGCTTGTACCATAAATACTGTCTGAATTAAGATTTGTAGGATTAGAAGATGTTAGGATGTTTACATTTGACAAATTCCCAAATCCTTTAATCCATTAATCAATTAATCCTAATTCCGACAAATGAAATACGAGGAGATAACACATAAGATAATAGGTGCAGCAATGAAGGTTCATTCGGTTCTGGGCAATGGCTTCCAGGA
>JAOQAJ010000426.1 GCA_025963675.1 Segetibacter sp. | reverse complement strand
TGCGTTTTGAATGGCGAATGTCTGAATTCACTTCGGTATGGTGGTTCCGGCAAAAGTGTCCATTGAAGGTCTTCAGGATAATGGTCTGCTGCAAAATCTTTGGCGGGAGTTAAAAAGTAATGATTGTTGTAGCTGTGTATAAAATCATTTGAGCTGTAGGTCAAATGTCCACTAGCCCATGTAGGATCGAGCAGTTGCCAGGTGCTGTCTAAAAAAACAGCATTCCAGCGATGGTTAGAACTAAATTTTGCCCTTCCCATATTTGACGCAGCATATCCTGTTATCACTTCTGATTTTATTCCCGCATAATCGCACAGTGTTTTAAATAACCTTGCATATCCATCGCAAAACGCAATTCTCCGGTTTAATACATCTATGGCCACTCTCTCACTTAGTGGTTTTAAAGCGCCCGTATCGTCATCATTCTCCAAAGAATATGCTGTCGACCGATTTCGCGAAGCATTGTAGAAGGGTCTTATATTGTATGAAATGTTTTCAGTAATCCACCTAAAAATAGAAGTGACTTTTTCGCGGTCAGTATTGTAATCAGCAGTAAGTTGACGTGCAAGTGAGTCTGGCGTTAAAATATATTTTGGCGCTTTTGCCGTATGCAACTTTTCTGTTGAATATTGTGCAAAAGAGACAATTGGTAATAATGCTAAAAAAAGTTTAATCAACAATTTCATGCGTCGAAGTGATTAGCAAAATTCATTATATTAAACGTAAATTCCTATCAAAAATTTCAGTTTTTACCAGTTTAACAATTTGAGATGCAACCGGATGTTTGACTTCTAAATTTACTATAAAAAACAAACAGGGCAGCGGAAGCTGCCCTGTTTGTTTTTAACTTTTTTATGCCTGTTTTTAATTGGTTAGGTATGTTTTGTTTTACATTGGGTTGCCGGCTACGGTCTTTGTGCAGCAATTGTTGCGACGCTCCGTTCGACTATCGATCTCCTTGCTTCTTTGGGTCTACATATAAATTGATCTTTATCTGGCATAAAATCAAAAACAGTAGATTTTAGAACTAAGGCATGGTAGAGAACAGTAGTCTATTTTGGCATTACCACTTCCATCATTCTTTCGGCAACAAAAGTATCTCCCTTTTCATTGAGGTGCACCCTGTCTCTTGTAAGTATACCTGATTCTTTATTGTCTGGATTGTTTTTAACGATGTAATCATGAAAATCAGAGCGCAGGTCGACTAATTTACAATTATTCGCTTTGGCAAGTTTTCTGATAATATTTGAATACTGGTTCAAATCTCCGTCCTGCTGATTTGAGTAATCAGTTTTCTCACCTATTGTTGATGGAGTACAAAGAACAAGTTGAATGTTTTTTGCCTGGAACTTTTTGATCATAGCAGTATAAAACTTTTCAAACTTATCTGCATCAGTTCCGGTTCCTGAAGATGCTTTGTGCCATACATCATTTACACCAACCCATATAACTACTACATCAGGATTCTTTGCCAGCACATCGTCGTCCATTCTTAAATAAAGATCATATACTTTATTGCCGCCAATTCCCGCACCTATTAATTCATACTGCGATGCTTTGCCATTTTCTTCAAGCATTTTCTTCATTTTCGTAATATAGCCGTTAGGGCCAACACCAGCCTGTGTGATGGAGTCTCCGAAAAATACTATGCGGGTCTTTTTTTGTTTTGCCATAGACATTGCCGATATACAAATAATAAGTAACAGAATAACACGCGAGAAGAATTTCATATGAGCTTTTGTTTTAGAGGTCGCTAAAGTTATATCAGATAAAAGATGCGGAAAAATAAAAGATATTAACGCAGATATTAAAAGATGCCGCAAAAAGAATAACTGTACAAGTGAGTGACACAACCGGAGTTGAACAATGTTCACTCCGGCTGGCACCAAACTATTCTTCTACTAAATTAAATATTCAACCTATCTCAGTAACGTGATGTCACCTCTTTTCTGATACTTGGAGTTATCAGAATACTCAACATCCAACACATAATGATATACTTCGTTGGGTTGAATGCTTCCTTTGTAAGTTCCATCCCAGCCGGCCGTTCTATCAGTTGTCTCAAAGACTACCGCACCCCAACGATTATAAATTCTCCAGGTCATCCTGCTGATGCCAAATCCTCTTACAAACACTTTATCGTTTACACCATCGCCGTTGGGCGTAAACGCATTTGGAACATCGAGCAAGGGAACGATACGGGCCTGAAGCGGCTGACAAGTAGTATCGGGGCACCCTGCATTATTTAAGGCCACCAAACATGCGTTGTACAATTTGGTTTCGTTGTACACATGCTCGACTGGTGAAGACGATGTTGTGGAAAGCGTGTCACCATCACCAAAACGCCACAAATACCTTGTAGCACCGATAGAATTATTATTGAATCTAACCGCAGTGTTTTCCTGCGGCGGATTAGGTGTAAATGTAAATGAAGCAGTCGGCTTGCTACTTACTACTATCGTGAAATTAGTTGAGTCTTTAATATTGCATGTGCTGGAGTCTATTACCCTCATCGTAACGTGATAAGTACCTGGTGACGAATATAAATGCTCAGGACTTACCTCTGTTGATGTAGATTCATCTCCGAAGATCCAGAAAAACTGCTGGCCGCCTGAAGAGGTGTTATTAAACTTTGCAGTATAAGGAGCACACCCGGTTGGAGGCGTTTCAAATTGAGCCTTAACATTCGTCGCAATCCTCAGGGATATTTCTACAGAATCGGGTGCGTTACAAAAATTAGTATCTACAAGTACCAGCTTCACTTTATAAACTCCGGGACCTGGAAAACTATGCCTGATCGTATCTAGTCCTGCAACTACGGGTGGCGTTTTATCACCAAAGTCCCACCGGAAGGAATTAGCAGCGTATTTTCGACCAGCCGGTACTACATATGAGGTGTTGACAAACTGATAATTGAACGAGTCGCAGGGAAGGAGTTTTTTTGGTGTAAAACCCAGGATGCCTTTATCAGTTCTAACGCGGATATTAGTATAAGCAGTGTCAGCAACATTGCATTTTGAACTGTCAATTGAAATAAGCCTCACCCTATAATTTCCCACCGCAGTGAAAGTATGATTGATGGTTGCTTCAGTTGTCTGTACTTCAGCAGAACCATCTCCAAAATTCCACATGTATTGTTTTCCCTCGGCAAGCGTATCCGTAAAAACAACTGTCAAAGGCACACAACCCGAAGAATCGCTGACTTTGCCGTTAATCGAAGACCTGACACTTCCGATAACACCAGACAGGTTAAATGCAATTTTTACAGCAGCAAGATTACATTCTCTGGAGCCATTAGAAGGGGCCCAAACGCCGGGTGTGGTGGGGAAGGTTGCTCCGCCACCGCAATTAGCACAAAGAGCCTGGTAAATGACCCCATTCCTGTCGAATCTGCTGGTACCCCCATCGACGTGTTCTCCGTACTGGCCTCCAATTTGTCCAAAAAAGCTGCCGTACAACTGTCTTGCTGCATTTCTTTCAAGTAC
Organism: Segetibacter sp.; assembly: GCA_025963675.1. Classification (GTDB taxonomy): domain Bacteria; phylum Bacteroidota; class Bacteroidia; order Chitinophagales; family Chitinophagaceae; genus Segetibacter. Next base: position 7,511 of record JAOQAJ010000426.1, on the reverse strand, counting down.
AAAAAAGTAAAAGTCGCTGTTGTCTGTAGTTCTTTGAATTGCATCTGGTGTTACAGGTAATCCGCTGGTTCCTGCACTTTTATAAGTTGCCTTAAGATTGCCCTGGCCGCCCCAACCTGAAACATATACGTTTTCACATCGGTCGACTAAAAAGGCAACAGGCGAGATGTTAGGATCTGTCGATGCGGTTCCGAAAATTGTAGAGTATTCAAACGCTGAAAGATCAGGCTTCAGTTTAGCGATAAATTGTTTTCCACCCGGTTGCGAATAGGCTGCATTCAATACCGGCCACGCGCCAGTGGTGGTACCCATTATATAAGGAAAGCTAAACTTATCGAACTGTATTCCATAGAGCATGTCGCTTCCTTCGGTACCCATATAACTTGTCTTTAAAAGACTTCTGCCATCGGGCGATAGGATTGAAACAAATCCGTCAGTTTCGCCACCCTTAAAGCCAGGATTCATTACATTACTGGTATTGCCTGGCAGGTTTTTGCTATCAGTATTGCCACCTACATATATGTTATTGTTACTGGGATTTGTTGCTAACACAAATGCCGCATCATTACCGTCTCCACCCAGGTAGGTACTGTATTGTACGGTACTAAGATCCGCGCTTGCTTTTATGATCACTGCATCCTGTGCACCCCCGGATGTTTTTTGAAAAGCATCGGCAGTTACCGGGAAATTTGACGACTGCGTATTTGATGCAACCAAAATATTTCCATTGTTGTCAAGAATTACTTCACTTCTGGCATCATCACCATAGTTTCTGCGAATACTTTCAAGGCCTAAGGGGGCAAGATATTTCGGCCGGATGTTGACGCCATCATTGGCACTTCCGCCGATCACGCGGGAGCCGATAAGATTTGATCCGGTTGCGTCTAATTTAGTTAGAATAATGTCATACTCGCCGCCATATTTATCAGAAACTTTTACAGGAAAGTTGGGAGAATTGGATCGTCCCGCTATCACAAGGTTTCCTTGTGGGTCTACCACCAGACTATGAGGCTGTTCATTACCAGTTCCACCAAGGTAGGTGGCATACACCCTGTTACTGCCGTTCGGGCTAAATTTCATGATTCCTATATCATAGCCTCCCACTGCGCCTTCGCCAACACCACCGCTATAGGTTGTAGCAAATGCACCGGGACTTGTTGGGAAACCTGTGTTAAAAACAATTCCACCGGCATAAAAACTTCCGTCCGGACCATAAGTCGCGGTGTATCCCCAGTTGTCGGCAGAACTGCCGGTGAAAGTTGAAAAAATCAGGACCGGATCTATTACCAGCGTGGCGCTCTTTACATAGTTCTCTACCGTAAAATGTACTGTTTTTCCAATGACCTTAAATCTGCAATTGACAGCTTTTTTTTGACCGTTAATTACCTGGAAGGCATATGGCGCCAACTCTCTTACTTCACCCACAGAGGTTGTAATTACCAATTGCTCGTTTTTTACTTCTAGTTTTTCAACCCCTGTATACTTCATTGAAATCCTGGAATAATCAGCGCCGGGCTGTAAAATCAAATCATATTTTACCTGGCCTTCGGAGGTGTAATATCTTACATCAACACCCCGATACATATTTTGATAAGTAACCGCCTGGAAAATTTTGCAGTTTCGCTCCCATTTAGAAGGGTCGTTTCCGATGATATAATTATTAACCGTCTGTAGCGCCTTGTCGCCTACAATTACCGGTGTTAATGCATTCTCAAACTCAACATCATAAGCGTGAGAGTGTACAGTTACACCTTTAGTTGCATGAGTGCCGCCGCCTCCAAAACCATTCTGGTCATTCTCATTGTCTTTTATAGGAGCGGCTGTTTTTGTGTTATTAGAGGGGGCTTTTCCACCAACAAACCCATGCATCAATGCGTCGAGTTTCTGCATGTCTTCCGCTTTATGTTGCACGACCCGAAAACCCTTTTCCTGCAGGAAAAATGCCCCGTCATTCATGGTCCCTTTAAATTTTATTTTCTTATCCCACTGGCCCTTATTTTCAACAAATTCGAGGTTTGCATATTGACTAAAGATTGCTGTGTTGCTACACACAATAGCAAGTACAAAAGCAATCCGGGTAATTCTTTTCAATCCTATAAGTTTTTTAAAAGTTACACTTTATATGTGAGTATATACGCCATTATGGGAATTTCGTTTGTACCCATAATTATAAACAAGAATGGCTGATGATTACGAAATCTTGCTCCAAACAGTTTTTCCTTTTTGTAGAATAAGGTAATTTTTTATAATCAAATTTTCAGCCGAAGAAAGTTCTTCATCGTTTGCAAGCAGATTTTCTGCTTCCTTTTTTGCTTTTTCAAGAATTTCTTTATCATTTACCAGGTTAGCAAGTTTGAAATTTAATGCTCCGCTTTGCCTTGTCCCTTCAATGTCACCTGGTCCTCTCAATTCCAGATCTTTCTCCGCAATCTTAAATCCATCGTTTGTCGAGCACATTGTTTTAATCCGTTCTCTTGCGTCATTGTTTAGTTTACTGCCGGTAAGTAAGATACAATAGCTTTTTTCGCTTCCCCGGCCAACCCTTCCCCTCAACTGGTGCAATTGTGATAAACCAAATTTTTCAGCATTTTCAATAACCATAATAGATGCATTGGGTACGTTTACGCCTACTTCTATTACTGTTGTGCTTACCATAATCTGCGTATCGCCTTTCACAAACCGTCGCATGTTTGTTTCCTTCACGTCTGAAGGTTGCCTGCCGTGCACCATACTAATCCAGTATTTTGGTTCCGGAAAAAATGCTTTCACATGTTCATAACCGTCCATCAGGTTCTCATAATCGAGTTTCTCACTTTCTTCAATCAGTGGAAATATGATGTAAGCTTGTCGTCCACGATCAATTTCTGACCTGATAAAGTCCATTACTTTCACCCTGTACATCTCATTTCGATGTACAGTGGTTATTGGTTTTCGCCCTGGTGGTAATTCGTCCATTACACTGTAATCCAGGTCACCATAAGCAGTCATTGCGAGTGTTCTTGGTATTGGGGTTGCAGTCATAACCAACACGTGCGGATGTATTGGTGCCTTCGCCCATAATTTCGCCCTTTGCGCTACGCCAAACCGGTGTTGCTCATCTATAATCGATAGACCCAGGTTTTTAAATACCACAGGGTCTTCAATTAGTGCATGCGTTCCGGTTATCATGTGCAAAGAACCTTCTGCAAGCTGGGCCAGTATTTCGCGGCGGGCCGCGGCTTTTGTACTTCCTGTTAGCAGCCGGATCTTTACCGGCATGTCTTTCAATAATTCGCTTAATCCAATGAAGTGCTGAGTCGCTAAAATTTCTGTCGGTGCCATAAGGCAACTCTGGTAGCCGTTATCTGCCGCAAGTAGCATCGTTAGCAGTGCTACAATTGTCTTCCCACTTCCTACATCTCCCTGCAACAGCCGGTTCATTTGTTTGCCTCTTCCTGTATCTGTTCTTATTTCCTTTAAAACTCTTTTTTGAGCACCAGTTAGCTCAAATGGCAAATGCTTAGTATAGAAAGTATTGAAGTACTCACCAACTTTTTCAAAAATAGCGCCTTTGCTGTGTTTGTGCCTTCGCAGCCTTGTTAAACCTAATCTAACTTGTGCAACAAAAAATTCCTCGAATTTCAACCGGTACAGGGCTTTCTCATAATCAGCCTGATTTTTAGGAAAATGGATACGACTGTAGGCTTCCCACCGTGATATTAAGATTAGGTTTTCCAGGATATGGTTGGGTATGTTTTCAGGAATATCTTTCGGAGTGATCATTTCCATCAATGTCAACGTCAGCTTTCCGATTTGTTTTGCGTTTAGCCCCTTTGCTTTTAACTTTTCAGTTGTTGGATAAATAGGTTCTAAAAAGCTCTTTCCGTCAGCCATTGTTGCATTCCATGGTTCTATCTCGGGATGTGTTATTTGCGCCCTTCCATTAAAAAATGCCACTTTTCCGAATACCAGGTAAAGCTTTCCTGCCTGTAAATTCTTTTCAACCCAATGTATCCCCTGGAACCAACAAAGTTCGATAGTTCCGGTTCTGTCTCGTAATTGTGCAATTAGCCTTTTGCTTCGTTTTTCTCCGAGAATAACAAGGTCGTCGATAACCCCCGCAATTTGTATAAAATCAGTTTCTGGCTTGATGTCAGATACCGTATTGACTGAGGTTTTGTCAACGTGACGATTTGGAAAGTGCTCCAGCAAATCACCAAAAGTAAAAATGCTTAATTCTTTCTTCAGCAGGTCTGCTTTCAATGGTCCTACGCCCTTCAGGTATTCAATCGGGCTGTCTAATATTGAAGGAGAAGCTGTAATAGGTAAGGTTTATAGCAAAAATAAAGGGAAATGTAATCAGCTCTTAGGAATTAGCAATCTCATAAGCAGCCATTAACGCAACAGCTCATGTTCTATTTTTTTAAGCCGACAGGTGTTTTTCATATCGACATCGTTGTGTCACTCACTTGTACGGCAAAACAATTTGCACCATTTTTTGTTGGTGGCATTCTTTTTTCAATGTTTTTGGCTGCTTTTGTAGCCCGGAAAAATAAATAATTGCGTTGGCAAAAATGATATTATTTCAACGAAAAAGGCAAAAAGCACAATAATCACAAAAAGATAATGCAGGTTTATTCACTCAAAAAGATCATTCGACGAAACCATTAAAATAGAAGCGAATGCTATTTGCTGCGGGGAAATGTGTGTGAGTATGAACAAAAAAGGCTAATCTTAAAAAATCTTTTCTATACGTTACTTTCGCAAAAGTAAAAAGTACTAATTACAACGGACATGAGCGTAAAGCAAGCAAGAGAGTTTATTGTTTCTAAAGGTGTTGATTCATTTTTCATTGATCTAAATAGTGCTGTAAAATTTAATCTGCGTTTTTTTAAAGAAGTTTTTCTACCCCCATACGAAGGCAAAGAAATTATAAAACAGTGTTACGAGATCGGCTGGAAATCTTTACCGCTCATTTCTCTTACCGGTTTTATAACTGGCCTCGTATTTACAAAACAATCCCGACCGTCATTGGCAGAGTTTGGCGCCACTTCCTGGCTGCCTTCCTTGGTTGCTATCGCCATTATTAAAGCGCTTGCTCCATTGGTTACTGCATTGATTGCAGCGGGCAAGGTTGGATCGAACATAGGAGCAGAAATTGGTTCAATGCGGGTGACCGAACAAATTGACGCAATGGAAGTTTCCGCAGTTAATCCATTTAAATTTTTGGTAGTTAGTCGGGTTATCGCCACTACCGTCATGATCCCGATACTAATGTTTTATACGGGGTGCGTGGCGATGTTGGGCTCATATCTAAACGTGCACACCAACGAAATGACCAGCTTTGTTGCGTTTTTTGAACAAGCTTTTCAGAAGATATCATTTCTCGACATTTTTTCATCTTTAACAAAAGCAGTTGTTTACGGTTATACCATAGGGATAGTCGGTTGTTATAAAGGTTATCATGCATCCCAGGGAACAGAAGGGGTTGGAAAAGCAGCCAATGCCTCTGTTGTTGTGTCCATGTTCCTGATTTTTGTCGAGGAGATTTTAATAGTTCAGATAACAAACAGCATAAGAGGGTAGTTAGAAATGGATAACGAAAGACAAAATAGGGGCCAAGATGAGCCGGTGATTAAAATCAGGGATTTGTACAAATCATTCGGAAATAACGATGTATTAAAGGACGTAAACCTGGATTTATATAAAGGAGAGAATGTTGTTGTGCTGGGGCGTTCCGGTACGGGAAAATCAGTTCTAATTAAAATAATTGCCGGACTACTTACACAAGACACAGGCTCGGTGTGTGTTTTAGGAGAAGATATCAGCAAATTAAATGACAAGGAATTACTTGAGCTAAGATTAAAAATTGGATTTTCTTTCCAAAACAGTGCCCTGTACGATAGCATGACTGTAAGGGAGAACCTGGAATTTCCTTTGGTGAGAAATAAAAAACACCTTAAACGGAAAGAAATTGATGATTCTGTAGAACGGGTATTACAGGCTGTTGGTCTTGCTCAAACAAAAAATCAAATGCCTGCAGAACTTTCGGGCGGACAAAGGAAACGGATTGGTATAGCCCGTACGCTCATTTTAAATCCCGAGATAATGTTGTACGATGAGCCGACGGCAGGGTTAGACCCAATAACCTGTATTGAAATAAACAACCTGATCAACAGGGTAAAAGAAAATTTCAATACCAGTTCTATTATCATTACTCACGACCTGACGTGTGCAAAAGCGACAGGTGATCGGGTCGCTATGTTGCTTGAGGGAACTTTTGCCAGGCAAGGGACATTCGACGAGGTTTTTGACAGTAATGATGAAAAGATTAGAAGTTTTTACAATTACAATTTTATTAAATAAAAGATGAAATCGAATAAGAATACAAGAGCGTTTGTGGTGGGGATTTTTATCTTTCTGGGAATAGCCATATTTGTTGTGACAGTATTAACGCTCGGAGGACAGCAAAAGACTTTTCAGAAATCAATTGTCGTAAGAGCAATTTTTGATGATATTAACGGATTGCAAAAAGGAAACAACATTTGGTTTTCTGGTGTAAAAATCGGTACCGTAAAAAAGATTTCTTTTGTCGGCAACTCTCAGGTTGAAGTTGATATGAATATTGACGAAGCTTCAAAGCAATACATCCGCAAAAATGCAAAAGCCAGAATTAGCTCCGACGGGCTGATCGGCAATAAAATAATAGTACTATATGCCGGAGCCTCGAAATCACCTTCAGTGGAAAACGGCGATTTGCTTGGAGTAGAAAAAGCAAGTAATCCTGATGAAATGATGGCCACATTTCAGGCAAATAACCAAAACCTTTTTGCAATAACTACCGATGTAAAAGGCATTAGTAAAAGAATTACAGAAGGCAAAGGAACGGTTGGAAAGTTGTTAACTGATGAGACACTGGTTAATGATCTTCATTCAACAATGCTTCGTCTGCGGCAAGCTTCAGCTAATGCTGAAAGATTAAGTGCAACCATTGCTGCTTTTGCAGAAAAGCTGCAGCGAAAAGGTACTTTGGCAAATGATCTCGTTACAGACACAACTGTTTTTAACCGGTTAAAAGCTACCGCAGCTCAAATAGAAAGTGTATCGAAAAACGCCAGTATTGTCGTTGATAATCTAAATAACACCAGCAGTCAATTGGGTAACAGCCTAAACAATAAAAGTACACCTGTTGGAATGTTATTGAATGACGAAGATGCAGCAGCAGATATTCGTGTTATACTAAGTAATCTGCAAGCAGGCAGCCAAAAACTGAATGACGACCTTGAAGCCGTTCAGCACAATTTTCTATTAAGAGGTTTCTTTAAAAAGAAGGCGAAAAAAGAGGAAGAGGAAAAAAAGAAGGCGGAAGAGTTGCAGCATCAACAACAAAAAGCAATCGCTCCAAATCCATAAGATTAAGAAACTTTTTATTGTCTTGCTACAAAAGTTGTAAGTGGCCAAATAGACTTCGATCTGCAGAACGGAATGCGTCGCAACCAGGTTTAATGGGAGATTCTACTCTCTGTACCATT
>JAOQAJ010000413.1 GCA_025963675.1 Segetibacter sp. | reverse complement strand
TCATGAAAGTTGAGGTAACTACACCAGACCAATACATGGGTGATGTAACAGGTGACCTTAACCGTCGTCGTGGTATGTTGGAAGGTATGGATAGCCGTGCAGGTTTGCAGGTTATCAAGGCTAAAGTGCCTTTGAGCGAAATGTTTGGTTATGTAACTCAACTTCGTTCCCTGTCTTCTGGTCGTGCAACTTCAACGATGGAGTTTAGCAATTACAACCCAGCTCCAAATAACGTAGCTGAGACTGTTATGTCGAAACAAAAAGGTAAATTGAAAGTAGAAGAAGAATAAGCTCTAAAAGTCAATTATATAAAGACCCGCTGGTAAAGCGGGGTTTTTTTGTGTCGTTTTGGTAGATTCTTATAATACCAACATTTGCGCCGGTAGCATCATCGTTGCGTCGCAATCACTTCGTCCGCTAACCTTTGGGCAGCCACTTCTTTAACGACTAACTCTAAGTTCCCATCTGGTAGAAAATAAAAACTCCTGCCGAGGCAGGAGTTAGCTCTAAAAATCTTTCTAATTCAAACTGTCCCTTCTAAGCCCTGTTATACACAATTGTCCATTCTTTTAGTTGTGTTTCTGCGTCAGTTGTTACCTGGCCGGGCAGCAACCTCCATTGCCAGTTATTTTCGCCGGAAGCAGGAGTGTTCATCCGTGCTATTTCATCAAGTCCTAACACGTCCTGAATAGGTAAAATCGCAACGTTTGCAACAGAAGCATAAGCGAGTCGGCCAAAAATCTCAGGGATATCATCTTCAGTTAATGATCTTCCGATATACTGTTCGATCTGCTGATGGTTTTTGTTTCCTTCTTGTCGATACCATCCCCTGATCGTGTTGTTGTCGTGGGTACCGGTATAAGCGACAAAATTTTCAGCATAGTTATGCGGTATGTAAGGGTTCTGAGGCATGCCCTCGCCAAAAGCAAATTGTAGCACTTTCATTCCGGGAAATGCAAATTCGTCTCTTAATTCATACACAGCATCATTGATTTCTCCAAGGTCCTCAGCTATAAAAGGAACCTCTCCAAGCGCTTTATTCACAGCCTTAAACAAATCACTTCGTGGGCCAGGCTTCCATGTACCCTTTTTTGCAGTTTCTTCATCGGCCTTAACTTCCCAATAATCAGCAAAGGCTCTAAAGTGGTCCAGTCGCAATATGTCAAACAGTTCAAGGTTCTTTTTAAAGCGTTCTATCCACCAGTCATAATTGTGTTTTTTTAAAACATCCCACAAAAAAACCGGCATGCCCCACAACTGCCCATCCTCACTAAATGCATCTGGAGGTACCCCCGCAACTCCAATCATATTTCCTTTTTCGTCGAGGCTAAAAAGATCTCTGTGCGACCATACATCCACAGAGTCATAACTGACGTAAAAAGGAAGATCGCCAAAGAGTTTTATGTTAAGGCTGTTGCAATACTTTCTCAACTCATGCCATTGCTTAAAAAAAAGAAATTGAAGGAATTTTGTTTTATCTACGTCATCCTTATTTTCTGTTACCAGTTTTTTTATAGCCACTTGATCCCTAAGCTTATACTCATCGGTCCAGTTAAACCACGGTTGACTTCCATTTTGCTGTTTCAGCAACATGTATAAGGCAAAGTCATCCAACCAATAAGCTTCTTTTTCACAAAACTCTTTAAAGTCCGTTTCCAAACGCTTTCCTTTTCCTTGTTTGAAGTTTTGCCACGCTTTCTCAAAAATCTCCGCCTTTACCCGTTCTACCTCAGCGTAGTTGGTTTTTCCTTCCTGCGGCAAATGGTATTGCTTAATTTCTTCGGCATCCAATAGATCATCCTTCACCATCAATTCCGGACTAATTAAAAGTGTATTGCCCGCCCTGCTACTTATAGAACTATAGGGTGAATGTCCCTGTCCCTGCTCAGTAGGATTTAGCGGAAGTAATTGCCAGTATTTTTGATTGCTGCGGTGTAAGAAATCAGCAAACGCACATGCCTCAGGACCCAAATCACCAATTCCAAATGGAGAAGCAAGTGAAGATATATGAAGCAGTATACCTGCTCCTCTTTTATTTTTGGTCATAATTATTTCAATTTAAGTACTGCCAGAGGCAGGCTTTTAAAAATTTCTTTTACGGCTATTTCACTTTTATCGGTTCCATTTATTCCGGAAAAAAGATGTTGATAATTAGCAGGGGCATCTGATGGTAAAACAATTCGGGTATCCTTCCAATCAACAGATAAGATTTCCTGCTGTTGCTGCTCACATATAGCGGCGAGATGAAGCGGAACGGCAACTACGTACCATTCGTTTTGATGCCGGCGCGCAAACGCCAGCACGTTTGAAGCATGTTCCCCCTCAACTGTCAATTGAATGTAGTCGGCATTGGCAAAAAAAGCTTCATTCTCTTTGCGGTCGCTCAATAGTGCATGGATCAGCCACAATTTTATTTTTGCGCTGTACCTATGTTCCCACAACTGCGACATCAGGTTCTCATGCTCTTCATTGGCCTCGGTTTCCAATTCATTCATCAGTTGCTGTCTCAGCTCGTAATCTACCGGCCTTCTATTGTCGGGATCTACCAGGCTAAAGTCCCATAATTCCGTTCCCTGGTAAATGTCGGGAACACCGGGAGTTGTAAATTTTAGAAGTACCTGGGCAAGGGAGTTAACAATACCGAAATCCGCTATTTTTTTATGAAATTGTTCAAAGCTTTTCCAAAAAGGCGCATCTGTATCTAAAAGTTTTACAGCAAAGTTTTTTGTTGCTGCCTCGTACTCTTCATTTGGCGTTGTCCAATTTGAATGCGTTTTTGCTTCACGTAACGCTTTCTGCAGATATTCCTGTACGCGATTTTTAAAATCATCATCGCCCTGGGTAGGCATAGGATAAGCCCCGATCAGGGTTTGATAAATCAAATATTCGTCATTGGCATCCGGCCCTCCATTCTCTTTCAAATCCTTATTGAGCTGCTGCCACTCTTGAACGGTTTTCAACCATTCACCGGGCAAATCCGTTAGCACATTTAATCGTGCACGCACATCTTCACCTCGTTTTGTATCATGAGTCGAAGTTCCGTTCATGCTGATAGGCCATTTTTGCTGCCGGTCCAACATTTTTTGATGGAACTCTTCAGGGCTGTCACCAAAAGCTTCAGGAGAATCCCCCACTTCATTATGACCAATAAAGCGGTTGTAAGTGTACATCAATGTATCTTCAACACCCTTTGCCATCAACGGACCTGTAAACTGCATACATCTTTGGTAAAACCTCAACGCCCGATTGTTATAAGCTTTATCTCCCTCTTTTGGCTTTTGTAAGATTGCAGTTTGTAATAGTGGAACTGCCGGGGCCAATTCTGGCTTGCTTTGGCTTATCCGATTTAAAATATCCTGTACATTCGATGCTTCTGTTTCGTCTAATGGAAGCTTATTGCCGTAATAACGGTAAACCGGGCATTGGATGAGTAGTTCCCCGATTGCCTCTTTCAGTATATTCGCATCTACCTTGTTCAGCTCTTCTTCGTCCACCAAATTCATGTCGGTAAAAAGGTGATAAAGGTTAGATAACTAACCGCCCATATTCACACGCAGTATGGAAGATTTCTTGTCATGTAACTGCTGGTGGATTGACCTGTCGTCATTTACCAATTCCTTATAAAACCTGGTAAATTGTTCCTTGCTGCCTTTCTCGGTAAAAACATTGTTTACAATGGCAAGGAAGTCATACCCTGTAGTTCCCTGTATCGGCCAGTAATCAGGTAATCCTTCACCAGGTTCAAGAATTTTTTCAACCACGATATAAGTGTCTTCTCCTGCCGATTCGCGTAATTGCTCCAGGTATCTGGTTGGATCAAACAACCCGTCTATATGGTCTATTCTCAATCCCTGGAAAACTTCTTTATCCATCAGTTCCCTGATGTACCTGTGATAATGCAAGAAGACATCTTTGTCCTGCATGTTCAGGCAAATCAAGCCGTTAACAGTGAAAAATCGACGAAAGTTTATTTTGTAGTCCGTCTTCTGCCAATTAACTAATTGGTAAACCTGTTCGTCTGCAATCTTCCTGATCAGTTCTTTATCCTCATTTATTTTTTGAAGACAGCTTTCTAAATAATCCTTCGTCTTTTCATTTTTCACCAGGGCAGCCAACTGCAATTGAAACTCGTGCAGCGTTTCTTTATACGCTTCAGGTTCATCAGACCTTTGAATGTCTTTCACCTGATCCAATAGTTGTTGTACTGCCTGGTTTGGATCCCCTTCACCTGCCTGCAGTATTGTGATATAGGAGCGGAGACGAAGAGGGTAGGTGTTGTCATAATATTTCAACACAAATCTTGGTTCCTCAAAATCTACCTTAAGCTCCCCGTTCTCGATAACCTCTCCGATAGGACTGCCTAAAAAAGGGAGCATTATTTTTCCGTGATAGATTTTCCCAGTCCATGGTACGTCAAAAAAAGAAGCATAAACAGATTTTTGACCTTTCTCGAGCACATCTTTCAGCCATGGATTGTATGGGTCAAACGCCATGTGGTTTGGAACGATGTCCTGCAACCATTTTATTCCGAGTTCTCTAAGCCTTTGGCTAATATTTAATAACTGTTCTTCTGTACCTATTTCAGGATTTATTTTATGCGGGTTTACACCGTCGTATCCGTGTACGCTGCCTGGGGTAGCTTCAAAGACGGGTGATGCGTAGATGGTTCCTACGCCCAGTTTTTGCAGGTATGGGATGATTTTTTCAAAATCATTAAAGGTGAAGTCTTTATGAAATTGTAATCGATATGTTGATATAGGATTATTCATGACTATTCTTAAAAATTAAAATTGACTCCGGTTGAATGGTTACAGTTGAATCGCTGGAAGCCGTAGTATCAGTAGCTGTTGGCCCCATCCATTTCGAGTCGGCCGAGTCTAAAAGCTTTTGCCAATCGTTTTGATAGGTCGGTAAAGTTGCCTGCTGCTGTTCCTTAGAAAAATTCATCAGGCACAAAATGTGGTCGCCTTCATGCCACCGATGCAATAAAAGCGTCTGGTTTTCTTCATTCTCTTCAACGTTTAGGTGATGACGGTTCAGGTTCCTTAACGCAGCCTCCTGCTTTCTTAAGCTGATCAGGGTCTTGTAATATTCTAACATCGTTTGCTGAGGCTGCTGATTTAAAAGATCCCACTGCAGCTTAGACTCTTCGAATGTTTTTTCATCAACCGGGTCGGGTGCCTCGCCTTGTGAATGAAATGCAGCAAATTCTGCTTTACGCCCTTTTCTCACTGCCTCAGCAAGTTCAGGATCAGTATGGCTAACAAAATACAGGAAGGGGTGAGGTTCGCCATATTCTTCACCCATAAATAACATTGGTAAATATGGGCTAACGAGTACCGTTGCTGCCATCAGTTTCTGCATTTCAAAACTTACCAGGGTACTTGTTCGCTCTCCCAGCATTCGGTTTCCAACCTGGTCATGGTTTTGAGAAAAAACAACAAATTGTTTTCCGGGATTATTTTCTGCTTTTATACCAAATGTTTTTTTCCTGTGCGGCGAATATTGACCATCAAAAACATAGGCATCTTTATAAGATTTTGCGAGATGAACCAGGCCGTTAAAATCGCTGTAGTAGCCGCTTCTTTCTTCTCCTGCCGTTACCCTTAGTGCATGATGAAATTCATCGACCCATTGTGCATCCATTCCGAAACCCTGCTGGTCAAGCGGGTTTATAAAACGGTTATCATTAAGATCAAGCTCAACTATCAGGTAGTGGGTACGCCCTGTTGCAGCCATTAACTTATTGACGTGCTGCTTTATCTCACGTAAAATATGTGTAGGGCTAAAGTCTTTAATGGCGTGAACTGCATCCATTCGTAACGCATCAATATGAAAATCACGAAACCACATCAACACATTTTCAATAAAATATTTTCTCACGCCATCACACCATTCATCGTCAAAGTTGATGGCGTTACCCCACGGAGTATTGTATTTATCGGTAAAGTAAGGTCCAAAAGCACCAAGGTAGTTTCCCTCAGGCCCCAGGTGATTATATACTACATCAAGTATCACAGCCAATCCTTGTTCATGGCATGCCTGTACCAGGTGTTTCAGTCCTTCTGCACCGCCATAAGAGTTTTGAACAGCATAGGGAAAGACCCCGTCATACCCCCAGTTTCTACCGCCCGGAAACTGGGATACCGGCATAATTTCTATTGCATTTATGCCAAGCTCTTTCAGGTAAGGTAACTTTTCTTCTAACGCTTCGAATGTTCCTTCAGCGGTAAAGGTGCCGGTATGCAATTCATACAAAACATATTCTTCCAATGGAATATTCTTCCAGTTGTTGTCTCTCCATTCAAAATCCTGGATGTTAATTGCTTTAGAAAAACCGTGAACGCCGTCGGGTTGGCTAACAGAAGCCGGGTCTGGAAAAACTTTATCTTCGCCCAATGATACCTTATATAAATCCCCTTCTTTAATTTCAGTTGTTACGGCTTTCCAATAGCCAAATTCGTCTTTTGTAAGTTCTATTGTCTTACCTCCTGATAAAACAAGTTGCACGTTCTCCTGCAACGGAGACCAGATCGCTACTTCTGCTTCACTCTTCGCATTAAAATTTACTCCGAGCGATCTTTTATTTATATCAGTTTGAATCATATTTCTACTTCTGCATTTGACGGTTTAACCTTTTTGTTTTTTGTTAACCAGCTTTTGTTAGTATGGCAACCCCGGTTGTGTCACTCACTTCTACCGTATCTTTCTATAGCAGCTTCTACCGTTTGATTAATACGCTCAACTTTGGCTATCATACCAACGACGGCCCTTTCTTTAAACCAGGTTAGCGGGAAAAATGTTGAAGAGTGCGACGCAACGATGTTTTATAGTAGCAGTCCGCTTTGGTTCATAAAATCAGAAACATTATCAGCGGTGTTTCTCGACACATAAAACAGGATTAGCTAACCAGGCTTCTTTTTATTTCTAATCAACCTGTTTTAGTACAACAACCGACCTTCCCTCAACAATAATTTCTGCACCTGCTGCAAACCTGCCTTCCTCATTTGTTACTGCTGTTTTACTTGTATCTATCATCTTGGTCCAATTTTTCCCGTACTTTATAGGAGGAAGGGTATAGTTCAATTTGTCGTGGTAAGCGTTGAAGATGACATAAAAGCTATCATCAACAATCTGCTCACCTTTCGGCCCTACCGTTCTTATACCTCGCCCGTTTAAGAAAACTCCTAAAGACTTGGCATAATCATGTAGCCAGTTTTCCTGGGTCATTTTAGTGCCTTCAGGCAAAAACCATTCAATATCTTCAACATCTCCCTGCTTATGAACAGGTTCTCCCTGAAACCAGCGACGACGACGAAAAACCGGATGGTTTTTACGGAAATGAATAATCTTCTGCGTAAAATCTAATAATTCTTTATCAGCCTCTTCCCAGTGTATCCACGATATCTCATTATCCTGACAGTAAGCATTGTTGTTTCCACCCTGGGTTCGGCCCTGTTCATCGCCTGCAACCAGCATTGGTACACCCTGTGACAAAAATAGTGAGGTTATAAAGTTTCGTTTTTGCTGCTCCCGCAAAGCCACAATTTCCGGATCATTAGTTGGCCCTTCAACACCACAGTTCCATGAGCGGTTATGGCTTTCGCCGTCACTATTGTTTTCCCCGTTTTCCATATTGTGTTTTTCGTTATAGGAAACAAGGTCGTGTAATGTGAAGCCGTCGTGGGCAGTAATGAAGTTTATGCTTGCAGTTGGCTTGCGGTAATCGTTTTGGTACAAGTCAGGGCTTCCTGTAAACCGCTGTGCAAATTCTCCCAGCATACTGTCAGCACCTCTCCAATAGTCACGCAGGCAATCCCTGTATTTACCGTTCCACTCGGCCCAGCCCGGAGGGAATTTACCAACCATATATCCGCCTTCCCCGATATCCCACGGCTCAGCTATCAGTTTTACCTGGGAAATCACAGGATCCTGGTGGATAATATCGAAGAAAGATCCCAGTCTGTCAACTTCATGCAACTCTCGTGCAAGCGTAGAGGCAAGATCAAAACGGAACCCGTCCACGTGCATTTCCAGTATCCAGTACCTAAGGCTATCCATAATTAAGCGCAGAACATTAGGCATCATTACGTTGAGGGTATTACCGGTTCCTGTATAATCCATGCAGAAGCGCTTGTCTTCTGTTAACCTGTAATAGGATGCATTGTCTATACCCCTAAAAGATATGGTAGGACCGAGATGATTTCCTTCACCGGTATGATTGTACACCACATCCAAAATCACTTCAATTCCGGCTTTATGCAGTTCTTTCACCATTTTTTTGAATTCGTGAACTTGCCCACCTTCGCAGCCACTGCCAGAGTAGCGAACGTCCGGCGCAAAAAAGCCGATTGAGTTATAGCCCCAATAATTTCCCAAGCCTCTCTCGGCAAGATGCCGGTCGAGTATAAAATGGTGAACAGGCATCAACTCGATAGCGGTTATGCCTAAGTCTTTCAGATATTTAATGCAAACAGGATGAGCCAGGGCTGCATATGTTCCTTTTATTTCTTCAGGAATGTCGGGATGAAGTTTTGTAAATCCTTTTACGTGGGCTTCATAAATAATTGTTTTATGATATGAAACCTTAGGAGGTTTGTCGCCTTCCCAGTCGTAGTTAGAATCTACTACAACCGATTTTGGTACATATGGCGCACTATCGGTGTCGCTAAAACTAAGGTCAGCGTCAGGATGGCCTAACTGGTAACCAAAGAGTGAATCGTGCCATGCAATCGTACCAGCAATAGCTTTTGCATATGGATCAATTAGAAGTTTATTCGCATTATACCGGTGTCCATTTGCAGGATCGTAAGGGCCATGAACTCTATAACCATATAATTGCCCTGGTTTTGCATGTGGAAGGTATATGTGCCAGATCTGATGCGTTCTTTCTGTAAGTTCAATTTTTGCTATTTCCTTTTTATCTGTGTTTTTTTTAAAAAGGCATAATTCTACAGATGTTGCGTTGTCAGCGTAAAGGGCAAAGTTTACTCCTTTTCCATCCCACGTTGCTCCCAAAGGATATGGGTGACCAGGATAAGCTTTTATATCCATTAAATAAAATTTTAAGATGTTTGGTGAGATTTTTTCCCATACCCGACACTATTTTGCTATCGGTACCAAACAATAAGGGTTTAAATTATATGTATAAGGGTAAAAGAGGCAATGATTTAGTTGTAAACATACCCTCTTTTAATTTTCTACACATTCGTAATTTTTTTACGGTTGTTTTCTGTAATTCAATATTCTTGCCAATGCAATTTCGATGTCAAAAACTTAGTTTGGATTGAGTTAAGTGGGATATGTGATGATCCGGTGGGTAACGTTTAGGCAAAAGGGGTACTGAGAAGAGACAACAGGAAGACCAGCTTTTTGTCTAAAATTAAAAAAGCCCGTAATAAAATGTATTACAGGAAGTGACAAAACGATCATAAGCAAACGCACTAAGGAGATTAAAAATAATGATCGACCGGATTTAAGATTTAAAGGAATGTAACAAGCAATTCAAATGAATCTTACTGTCAGCGGACTAAAAAAAATCACGATTTATTAGAGCGGGAATTAATATTTCTATCAATTCCTTTACTCTAATAAATCGTGATTCCTATAATCTCGAAAATCCTGGTTCTTAAATAACTGCTTCTACAAATTCTTCTTTATTTTCTTCAGCAGCGGGCTCCTGGTTTTCTGGTCTCAAACTTCTTACAGTTTTACCTGCACGCCACATTTCGCTGTCGCGAAGCTCTGCAAGTTCAACTTCCAGCTTTTCACGGTAGTCGGGTTTGCTGTTGCTTTCAATCGATTTCGCAGCTTCTTTTCCGGCAGCAACACTTTCGTATAAGTCTGTAAATACTGGTAAAGTCGCATCACGGAATTTTTTCCACCAGTCCAACGCACCACGTTGAGCAGTTGTCGAACAGTTAGCGTACATCCAGTCCATACCATTTTCTGCAACCAACGGCATTAATGATTGCGTAAGCTCTTCCACTGTTTCATTAAATGACTCAGAAGGAGAGTGCCCTTTTGATCTCAACACCTGGTATTGCGCTGCAAAAATTCCCTGGATTGCTCCCATCAAAGTACCGCGCTCACCTGTAAGATCAGAGAATACCTCTTTTCTAAAGTCCGTTTCAAAAAGGTAACCGCTACCAATAGCGATTCCTAAAGCGACAACTCTTTCGTATGCACGACCGGTTGCGTCCTGAAAAATAGCATAACTACTATTTAATCCCCGACCCTGTAGAAACATTCTGCGGAGTGACGTTCCTGAACCTTTCGGGGCAACCAGGAAAACGTCTACATCTTTTGGAGGAATGATACCAGTCTGTTCGTTATAAGTAATACCAAAGCCGTGTGAAAAGTAAAGGGCTTTACCGGCAGTTAAATGTTTTTTAACTGTAGGCCATAATTGAATTTGAGCGGCGTCGCTTAACAAGTAGCAAATAATAGTACCGCGCTGTAATGCTTCTTCGA
Organism: Segetibacter sp.; assembly: GCA_025963675.1. Classification (GTDB taxonomy): domain Bacteria; phylum Bacteroidota; class Bacteroidia; order Chitinophagales; family Chitinophagaceae; genus Segetibacter. Next base: position 309 of record JAOQAJ010000413.1, on the reverse strand, counting down.
TATCAAACAAAGTTTGTCCTGGTACAAAGCCATCAGAAACAGCTTTATCCCATGATTTTGAATTTTTACGCTGACCGACGATTACGTTTACCCCGTTTTCTTTTTGGTTTAAAGCTTGTCCAGGGCCCTGAACGCCGTAGCCAATTACTGCCACCACTTCATCTTTTAAGACTTCCTGTGCTTTTGCCAAAGGAAACTCGTCGCGTGTTACTACGTTTTCTTCAACACCGCCAAAATTTAATTTTGCCATTGTTATTTTAGTTTAAAGTTCTGAGTTTAAAGTTTTGAGTTTTGTTACTTTTTTTAGCC
>JAOQAJ010000410.1 GCA_025963675.1 Segetibacter sp. | reverse complement strand
GTAATATTGTCAATCGTTACTTTAAAGTTTGCAGGAGCTTCTTTTTTTACTTCTTCCGCCATTTTATAACAAATCTAAGTTTGAGTTGTAATTATTTTCCCTGAAAAACAAAAGCCATCTTCTTAATTCAATCAATTCATCACAGCTTTCATTTTCAGACATATCTCTAAATAATCTCTTGAATCGTTCATCACTTCTTTGAGTTAATCCCTTCATCGCTTTTAACCCTTTTAAAGTATTTGGCAATCTGTACCTGTCAGCAGCAATATCAATAGAAGCTTTTTCACATTCTTTCAAAATCCATCTTTCAACTGCCGGACAGATTTGAATAAAAAAATGGTTCTTGTTAGAATGACGATAAATTTTCAGTCCATTTTTTCTTAACCTTTCTACGTGAATAAAGGTATCTAGTTCTTTAAGTCTTACTTTGTCTTCATCAATTATTCCAACTGCAAATCTATCTTTTAAAGGACTATTATTCATAACAACAGCTATTGAGCTGTTGCCTTTTTTATGGTTTACAGAAAACGGTTTATTTAAAAGAACTTCTACTAATAACGTGTCTAAATAACATTCCGGTAAAAAACATTTATATACGTCAAACAACATCCTTTAGATAATTCTCAAGATTAAAAAATAAGTCAATGCCGTATTGATATATTTCAGTTATTTCCTCATCGTTTATCTTTCTTATTGTCGTTTCACCATCACGTAAACCCACAGCATAAATACTTAAGTCTTCTTTATCCATATCCTCCATAAAATCATTTAATACAAATGGGCTATGAGTAGCTATAAAGTATTGATTATTGTTTTGATCATATATTATGTCACTTGTAAACTTGCCTATATATGGAGGGAACATATGAGCTTCCGGCTCCTCAAAGAGTAAAATTGAATTTTCATTACTCATAACTGCCACCTTATGAAAGGTAAGTCGTTCCAAAGTTTCGGCAATCATAGAAAAGGGTATTGTAAAAATAGTTCCATCCTTTAAATCTTTCGCAACCCTTAAAGTATTAGACGTCTTGTCGATATTCAATAATAAATCGTAAGGTTTAAACAATTGAACAATCTCCTTTCTAATGTTGGGAGAAGATGAGAGGATAGCCAACAAATTTTCACCAAAAGGAATTGATAAATGGGTATATTCTTCCTTTACAGTATTATGCCTTCTGAAAGAATATTTTCTAATTGAACCTATTAAATGGCCGAGAGATATTTCACGAACCTCTTTTATACTGAAACGGTTTACCACTTTATTTTTATCAAGCTGTAAACTCCATATTTCATCAATCCCGGAATTTGTAATTTGTTTACTTAAATTTTCCGAAACTAGTAAATTTTCATCATCCGAGTATTGTCTTTTGATTGATAAAAACCCATCCAATAAAAATCCGTGAACAATATGATTATCATTTATTTTTATTTGAAATTCTGTTTGAATATCACCATTAAAAAATAACGTTGGTATTTCTTCAAATCGAACAAGATTAGAAATATTATTGTTGTCTTTACTTATTGAATATAAGCTCAAAGCCTCCAAAATATTACTCTTTCCCACGTTCGGATAACCAATAAAAACATTAATCCTCCGGCACTCTTCAATTCTTTGATGCCTGATGGATTTAAAATTCTTTATTTCTATGTTCTTTATATGGTTCATCCGTTTTTTCGTTGCAATGATTGCTTCAGTACAAGAGTGCGACGCAACAGAGTTTGATACTTATTCCGTTGCCTGGTCAATAAAAAAAAAACTACCACCTAAGCAACAACCTCTCTTGCATCAGCATAATGTGCTAATCCAAAATTCCGAACCTGGCTTTCTTCAGGGTTAAGTACATGCCACTCAAATTCATCTCTGAAATGTCTTATTGCTGCTGCTACTGGCCACGCTGCGGCATCACCTAATGGACAAATAGTGTTGCCTTCGATCTTACTTTGAATATCCCACAACAAATCGATGTCACTAAGCTTACCTTTTCCGTACTCGATATTATATAAAACCCTTTTCATCCAGCCGGTTCCCTCCCGACATGGACTACATTGTCCACAACTCTCATGATGATAAAAACGGGCTAAGGTTAAAGTATGACGAACAACACACTGATCCTCGTCTAGTACAATAAAACCTCCGGAACCCATCATGCTTCCTGTTGGAAAACCGCCATCCGACAAACTCTCATAGTTCATCAATCTTGTTTCGCCTTTTGCAGTCTTAAATAATAGGTTAGCGGGTAGAATGGGTACAGATGAACCACCAGGTATACATGCTTTCAATCTTTTGCCATTAGGGATTCCACCGCAATATTCATCACTGTAAATAAACTCCTCAACACTGATAGTCATGTCGATCTCGTACACCCCCGGCTTATTAATATTGCCGCATGCACTAATCAACTTCGTACCGGTTGATTTACCAACTCCTATTTTAGCATACTCCTCGCCACCTATATTAAAAATCGGCACAATGGCAGCAAGTGTTTCTACATTATTAACTACGGTTGGGCTTTCCCATAATCCCTTGATTGCAGGGAATGGAGGTTTAATTCGAGGATTGCCCCTTTTACCTTCCAAACTTTCAATTAAAGCAGTCTCTTCACCACAGATATAGGCCCCTGCTCCGCGTTGAACATAGATTTCGCAATCAAAGCCAGTCCCTAAGATATTTTTACCTAGCCATCCATTTTGTTTCGCCTCGTTAATTGCATATTCCAAAATGTCAGGAATCCAGGCATACTCGCCCCTGATGTATATATAAGTTCTGTTACTTCCCAGTGCAAATGATGAGATGATCAAACCTTCAATTAGAAGGTGAGGTAAAAACTCCATCAAATACCTGTCTTTAAAAGTTCCAGGCTCACTTTCGTCGGCATTACAAACCAGGTAACGGGGAACACCTTCAGGTTTGGCAAGAAAGCTCCACTTCATTCCTGTCGGAAAGCCCGCTCCACCACGGCCTCTTAACCCACTTTTTTTAACCTCTTCCACTATTTCTGCAGGAGACATTTTAAAGGCTTTTTCCACAGCAGCATAACCGCCGTTTTCGCGATAGGCCTGGTAAAAACGAATGCCTTCAATATTTGCTTTATCTAATAATAATTTTACACTCATACCCTAAATCCCAAGTGAGCTTTTTTATAGTTATTGTTATTGAACCTATATTTCTATTACTTTAATCCTATCATTAACATCCTCATTGGATGCAAAGTTCTTGTAAATGGATTTAACACCAAACCCGGCGATTCTAATGTCGTCACTCCTAACAAGGCACTGTCCCCTTCTTCGCCGTAAACTACCGGGGGCTGGCCCACCTTCACCTTCAAATTCCAAATATGCTCAACTTACCTTTCGTTTTATAGTGGTTCCATCAGCCAAAGAAAAACTTACCTCTTTATATGGCTCAATTTCTAAACGATCTAATATTTTACCGGGAACTAAACTATATACGTACGGCTCCACTATCAAGTAAAAATTCAACTTCAGCAGATTTTTCAGATTTCCTATGTTCTCTAACCGTTAATATAGCATTCGATATTCCCATTAGTTACATTGTATTTCTATTACAAGATGTACCACTGCTATTTTTTCATCTCGTAATTAAACATCCAGCTTACACCAAACTTATCTTTCAACATTCCAAATCTTGCTCCCCAAAAAGTATTCTGAAGTTCCATCGTAACAGTTCCGCCTTCAGACATCTTTTTAAAAACTTCGTCTATCTCACCTTCCTGGGCTAGTTCGATTGACAATTGAATGTTTCCATCAGTATTTACAGCATTTTCTTTAAATGTATCAGAAATCATGATAACATTGTCTCCGAACTGCACCCTTCCATGAATCACTTTGTCTTTGTAATCTTCATCAGAAGGCATGGGACTATCGCCATATCTGCTGATAGCAATAATACCCCCGCCTAACGCTTCTGAATAAAAATTCATTGCCTCTTCAGCATTGCCCTGGAAGTGGATGTAGGGAGTAAGTTTCATAAAAAGGTTTAGTAAGATCTAATTATTTATTGCTGAAAGTGTCCGACACTCTTCTACAATAGCGTCAACTTTTTCAGGTGTTAAATGTTCTCTGAAATGTTTACCTAGTTGCATCATCGGAGCATATCCACAAGCACCTAGACATTCAACAGTCTTTAAAGTAAACAATCCGTCTTGCGTCGTTTCGCCTACCCCAATTCCTAATTTGCTTTTTATATAATTAATAATCTCATCACTACCTCTTAACATGCAGGGGCCTGTCTGACAAACTTCAAAAACAAAACGGCCAACAGGCTTCATATTGTACATACTATAAAAAGTAGCTACCTCATAAACCTCAATAGGTGTGATACTTAGTATTTCTGCAACATAATCCATAACCGGCACGTCAAGCCATCCCCCGAATTCCTCCTGCGCTAAATGTAACACTGGCAATAATGCACTTTTTTGCTTTCCTTCCGGATATCTTGCTATGATCTCCTGTACTTTAGATAAACTCTTTTCTGAAAATTGTATCATAAGCCCCCAACCCCTAAAGGGTGTTTACCCTAAATCTCTAATGAGACTTAAGAAGTTAGTAATATTAATAGCTGCCCATTTATTCCCCCTTCAGGGGGTTAGGGGCTTACCCATCCATCTCCCCTGCAATCAGGTTAAGTGAACTCATACAAATGATTGCGTCACTTAACATGCTGCCTTTAATTAACTCGGTATAAGCCTGGTAATAAATAAAACATGGCCTGCGAAAGTGTAGGCGGTACGGGGTACGGCCGCCGTCGCTTATAAGATAAAAACCAAGCTCGCCGTTTCCACCTTCCACGCAATGATAAACTTCTCCTGCAGGTATATCTGTTTCACCCATTATTATCTTAAAGTGATAAATAAGGGCCTCCATTTTAGTATAAACATCCTTCTTTTCAGGCAGGTAGTACTCCGGCGCATCAGCATGAAAAACCTCCGCATCCTTTCCCTTAAAATCCTGAACTTTTTGATAAGCCTGCTTAATGATCTCCAGGGACTGCCACATTTCTTCATTCCGCACTAAAAACCTGTCGTAAACATCACCAGTCTTTCCAACCGGAACAGTAAAATCGAAATCTTCGTAACTACTATAGGGAGAATGAACACGCACATCATAGTCTACACCTGCAGCTCTTAGATTAGGACCAGTGAAGCCATAATTTAAAGCTCTTTCCGCAGCAATACCGCCTACTCCCTGCGTCCGTTCCATGAAAATACGATTACGGTTAAAAAGGTTTTCAAACTCCTTCAAAACCTTAGGATACTCATTTAGAAACTTCTCCAGTTTACGAAAAGCCACATCATTAAAGTTTCTTTCAAAACCACCGATACGACCAATATTGGTAGTCAAACGGCTTCCGCAAACCTCTTCCCATATCTCATAAATCAATTCGCGGTATTGCATCACGTACAAAAAGCCGGTAAATGCGCCGGCATCAACTCCAACAACGGAGTTACAAATAAGGTGGTCAGCAATACGAGCCAACTCCATTATAATGACGCGCAAATAATCAACGCGTTTTGGAAGTGTTAGCCCTAACAACTTCTCACAGGTCATGTGCCAACCCATATTATTAATTGGGCTGCTGCAATAATTTAACCGGTCGGTAAGTGGCGTTATCTGGTATAAAGGCCGATGTTCGGCAATCTTTTCAAACGCCCGATGTATATAACCCACCGTTTGCTCCGCATCTACAATTCTTTCTCCATCGACCTCCAAAATATTTTGGAAGACACCATGAGTTGCGGGATGGGTTGGACCAAGATTTAACGTGGTGGTCGTTTTCTCTATGCTTCCATCAGGAAGTACCTTATGTTTAGGTTGTTCTACAACAGACATTTATTATTTTTTGTAGTCAGCTTTTGATACTCTTTTCATCATCGTTGCGTCGCACTCTTGTGCTTTCAATGCTTTATGCAACGTCCGTTTCAAAAGCAATCTTCATTACAATTCAAAATTATATTTCTCTCAAAAACAATTCGTTCGCTTCTTCATTAAAAATAGCTTCCAACGGAATTTCAAGACCTTCTAAAACTTTGCATCGCACCGTTGCGTGCTGCACCTTTTCAGCCAACACAAAGCTTTCATTTTCTAAAACGTATTGTTCAACAACTTTTTTATCCGCATCAACTAACCAATATTCTTTTACACCGTTTAAAGCGTAATCAACAAACTTCACTCCTCTGTCCATTTTTTCTGTACTTGAACTTAATACTTCAACCACAAAATCAGGGACAGGAAAAAACATAGTATTCGAATCAAAAGCGTTTGATATTTCTTTTCTAAAAAAGCAAATATCAGGTTCAAAATCATTGCGGCGAAGCTTTACCAAAGCTTTCTCTCTTCTTATTAAACCTGCTTTACTTTTTCGAACAAACCGCGAAAGTATGTTTCCCAGGTTTTCAATCACTGCTAAGTGTTTTTCCTTAGCAGGAGAATGATAAACTACTTCACCATTTATAAACTCCGCCTTTTCGTCATCTCTCACACTGTCATAGAAAGTATTTCGCTTCGCCTCTTCCTGCAATAAATACTCTTTTAGTTCCTCAACATAATCAGGAAGTTTTGGCGAGTCTAATATGTCTTTCAAAACATTATCCATATTTTTCTAAATCCAGGTTTTGTCCTTATCAGCCTCGCTGATCGTCCTTGGCTCTTCATTCACCTCGCGATTTCCAAAATCAGTTGTTCCGCCGCGCCCAAACATTTCGTCATCCTTATCAATTCTACTTTGGTCTTCCAAAGGAAATTCCTTTCTCATTGGAAAATAATCCATTTCCTCAACGTTCAAAATCCTTTTTAAATTTGGATGTCCGATAAAGTTAACCCCAAAGAAATCATAGGTTTCACGCTCCATCCAATTTGCGGATTCGAACATGCTGGTTGCACTAAACGCGTCAGGTTGTTCTATGGGAAGATAAACTTTAAATCTTAGGCGAACGTTCTCAACAAGATTATGCAAATGGTATACAACAGCTAATTCTTCACCCGGACGCTCGGGATAATGAACAGCACATAAATCTGTCAAAAATTGAAATCCCAGTTCTGGTTCGTCGTATAAAAACCGCATCACTTTAAGGTTCATTTCCCTTGGAGCTGCAAATGTCAACATTCCGTAAGGTTCATCAAACTCTGTCAGCGCTTCTCCAAACTTGTCAACTAATCTTTGTATTATATCAGGGTTAGTCAGGGGCATTTATATCATTTGCTTTAATGTATCGTTATATATCGTTTCGTCAAACAAAGCACGTACAGGTATATTAAAAACAGAAACGGTTTTACAGTACACCGTGCCTTCGTTTAACTTGACAAAAAGCTCATATCTCTTTTCATCATTAAGTAAATACTGTTCTACTGTTTCATTGTCGGCATCTATTATCCAATATTCCTTCACCCCGTGAAAAGCATAATCTTCAAACTTCACTCCGCGGTCGATCGCCTGGGTTGATTTTGAAAGGATTTCCGCTATGAAATCCGGCGCCGGAAAAAACATTGTTTTGTCGGAGAAAGTATCAGCCACTTCTTTTCGAAAAAAACAAACGTCGGGTTCAAAATCATTCCGGCTAAGCTTGATTAATATTTTTTCAAAACCAACAAATCCTAAATCTTTAGCTGATACAAAGACATTCAATAATGTAAAAAGCTTGCCTGTAATCTGGTTATGTTTTCTGATCACGGGTGAATGAAATATAACTTCCCCATTTATAAATTCCGCTTTTTCCTGCTCAGTTATAGTAGCATAAAAACCTTCTCTCTTTTCTTCTTCATTTCTGATGTAAGAAGAAAGTTCATTTAGATATTCCTTTAAACGAGGTGAGTGTAATATGGGATCCAAAATGTTATCCAAAAGACGTGCTATTTAACATTTACTGTATACCGTAGCTTTCCATCAAAGCTTTGTATTGTTCTCCGTTTCTGCGGCGCGTACTTTCGTTATGTACCAAATCCTGGATACGCAGAACGCCATCAATTATAGCTTCAGGCCTCGGCGGGCAGCCAGGTACGTAAACATCTACTGGAACAACCTGGTCAATCCCCTGCAAAACACTGTATGAGTCGAAGATACCACCGGAGCAGGCACAGGCACCAACTGCCATAACCCAACGTGGCTCTGCCATTTGCAAATAAACCTGTTTTACGATTGGAGCCATTTTCTTAGCAATTGTTCCCATTACCATCAGCAGGTCGCATTGACGGGGTGAGAAACCCAATCTTTCGCTTCCAAACCTTGATAGATCGTAGTGAGAACCCATCGTTGCCATAAATTCGATACCGCAGCAACTTGTAGCAAAAGGTAAAGGCCAGATAGAATTTTTTCGTGCAAGGCCAAGAACCTTTTCTAACGATGTTGCTCCAAAACCTTCTCCCATGTATGTTTCGGGAGCTTCCAACTCTTTAACCTGTGTATGAAATCTTACCGGACGAGCCATAATTTGTCTGATTTTTAAATCCTGCTCAAAATTAGCCAATAAATAGAAACACTTGTCTTATCGAAATCTTAATAGCTGAAAGACAGTTGTAATAGACGTGCAAAAGTACTGTAAGCACATCAAATTCAAATAAATGTTTCAAAGAGACCGATGGAAAACGAACCCGGTTCTACTTGTTTTTCGGCTACGTGAAAAGGGGTGAAATAATTTTTTATAGTAGATGCAAAAAACATGCAAAGAAAAACTACTATTAATCCCTGCCACAATTCTGATATGGATAAAAAAAACCTTCTGAAAAATGCAAAAAGGCAGAATTATGGGCAGGTGAATAAAGTTTTGTTGTAAAAGTGAGTGACCTACCGGTAGACCGACAAGTACGACTATGTTGAACGAAGAGACTAAGCTGGCAGCCAAAAAAGATAGTAAAGAAGGAAATCTATTAAAAAAACAAAAAGCAGGAAAATTTCCTACTTCTACATTCTTAATTAAAAATATTTAGTCTTCCCATTTTAAAGCGCCCTTTTTTATGATATAGTAAAAACCGGCAAGAAAAAAGGCTACGAACATTGTAAGCGCCCCGAAACCGGCCCAGCCTAACTCACGAAAGTTTACGGCATAGGGATAAAAGAAAATTACCTCCACGTCAAACAATACAAACAGGATTGCAACTAAAAAATACTTTACTGCCATTGGTTGCCGGGCATTTCCAACAGATTCAATACCACTCTCAAAGTTTTGAAGTTTATCGTCAGTGCTGCGTTTTGGACCAAAAAAATGGGTAAGGCCCATCATCAAACCAACAAATCCAATCGCAAAAAGTAACTGTAAACCAATTGGGAAATAATTAGCCGAAGAATTTACTTCATTAATTGCAGCGTCTAAAAAGTACATGTTTTTATATTTCGGGGTAAAAATAGGAAGTAATGTTATGTCAAACGCAAAAGGGTAAACAATCACAATTGAAAATTCGACAGCTGAATATCAAGAATCGCAAAAATTAGCACAAAAAAGACTATTCTCTATATTCCGGTTTTTATTGCAATAGCGCCCGGCTAATCACTATCCTCTGTATTTCACTGGTGCCTTCATAGATCTGGGTAATTTTTGCATCCCGCATCAACCGCTCCACATGATATTCCTTTACAAAGCCGTAGCCACCATGAATTTGTACTGCCTCGATTGCAGCCCACATAGCTGTTTCGCTACTAAACACTTTTGCCATCGATGATTTCACCGCGTAATCTTTTTGCTGATCTTTTTGCCAGGCGGCTTTTAAACAAAGCAATCGCGCCGCATCAATTTTTGTAGCCATGTCGGCTAACTTGAATTGAATTGCCTGGTGGTGCATAATTTCTGTTCCGAAAGCTTTACGCTCCCTGGCATACTTTACTGCCAGCTCAAATGCTCCGCTTGCAATACCGAGCGCTTGCGATGCAATACCTATCCGACCACCGGCAAGTGTCTTCATGGCAAACTTAAACCCAAATCCATCCTCTCCTATCCTGTTTTCTTTCGGCACTTTTACATTATCAAACATCACAGAGGTTGTGTCACTTCCTCTTATGCCTAATTTATTTTCTTTTCCACCGACTGTTACGCCCGGCCAATCCCGTTCAATAATTAGTGTATTAATTCCGTGGCTTTTTTGGCCTGGGTGGGTTTGTCCCATTACCAAATAAACTGAAGCCGTTGAGCCGTTGGTTATCCAGTTCTTAGTTCCATTAATTAAATAGTGGTCGCCCATGTCTTCCGCAGTCGTGTGTTGAGACGTAGCATCACTACCTGCTTCAGGCTCGCTTAAAAGGAAAGCGCCGATATATAATCCGCCATCTTTTATTCCCTGCGCTAAAGGTGTCAGGTATTTTTGTTTTTGCTCTTCGGTTCCAAAAGCTTCAATTCCCCAGCAAACGAGGCTGTTGTTTACGCTCATACATACGCTCACGCTTGCATCTACTTTACTAATTTCCTCCATTGCCAAAACATAGCTGATCGTATCCATTCCCGCGCCGCCGTACTTCGGATCCACCATCATTCCCATGAACCCGAGCTCGGCAAGTTTTGTAATCTGCTCTTTCGGAAATTTTTGTTGCTCATCCCTCTGAATTACTCCTGGCAGACATTCTGTTTGTGCAAAATCTCTTGCCGCCTGTTTTATCATCAGTTGCTCTTCCGTAAACTGAAAATCCATATTGATGACCAATTTTTAGCAAGGTAAGCGAATTTTAAAAGAGGAATCATGTTGCCAACTTTTGTAACGGCATTTAACATTGTTGTGTCACTCACTTGTACGGTATTTCCTTTGGTCGGCTTTGCACACAAACAATTTTGTCTGAACCGGATTTATGAGATTGCCGGGATTTATAGGATTAGGTTCAAAAAACGATTTTCTACTCCAGCAGTTCGCACCAAACACAATCCGAACCACCTTTATACAGCGCCGAAAAACAGATAGGCAAGAGTGATAGCTGTTATTATGCCAACGAGGTCAGCAAGCAACATTGCCCCGACAGCATAACGTGTATTTTTAATACCTACAGCGCCGAAGTAAACAGCAATTACATAAAAGGTAGTATCAGAAGATCCTTGCAAAATCGAGGCAAGGCGTGCAGGAAAAGAATCGGCCCCAAAATTCTTCATTGTATCTACCATCATGCCGCGGGCTCCACCGCCGCTTAATGGTCTTATTAAAGCTGTCGGCAATCCATCAACGAATCTTGTGTCGGCTCCTAAGGCAGCAAATAAAGACTTCATGCCGTTGATAATAACATCGAAAGTGCCGCTTGTTCTTAAAAGGCTTATAGCTACCAGCATCCCTACCAAATAAGGAATAATACGAACCGAAGTTTCAAAACCGCCTTTTGCCCCGTCAATAAATGCATCGAAAACATCTATTTTCTTATAAAGAGCGCCAAAGACGATCAGCAGAAAAATGAGCAGGATTAAGCCATTACTTAAAATATTTGAAAACGATTGTACAGCGGGCGCATCCAATGATGTAAGATAAAGAACCAGTATTACAAGAATTATAGAAAGGCTGCCTACCCAGGCTAATATAACTGGTTGCCACAATCTTATTTTTTGCTTAAACGCTACGATAAACATCGCCGCCATTGTGGCTACAAATGTCGTTATCATACAGGGAACAAAAATATCAGTTGGATTAGCAGATTTCAAAGAAGCTCTTACTGCTATAATGCTTACAGGTATCAAAGTAAACCCCGCCGCATGTAAACACAAAAACATGATCTGGGCGTTTGAAGCTGCTTCTTTTTGTGGATTTATTTCCTGCAAACTCTCCATCGCTTTTATTCCAAACGGAGTTGCGGCATTATCTAAACCCAGAAGATTTGCCGAAAAATTCATCATCATATGTCCCATTGCAGGATGACCTTTGGGAATATCAGGAAAAAGTCGTGAGAAAAAAGGGCCAATAATTTTTGAAAGTAATCGAATACCTCCTGCGCGCTCTGCAATACTCATAAAGCCCATAAACAAAGCCATAATTCCAATAAGACCTATACTTATATTAACTGCGCTTTTACAGGTTTCTATAATCCCATCAGCCTTTTTTACCAATCTGCTTTGAACGGACGTATAAGTATAGGTAGCAATATTCTGATTTGCACCTTTTAGTATAGAAACCGAATCGTGGTTTAGCTGATCAGCGATAATTACGCCAGGCCGGTGAGCGGAGTCGGCTGCAACGTATCCATAACCTGATAGATATTTAGCAAAACTTTCTTTTGAAGTAATACCGCCATTTTCGGGAGATCCAACCATCACATACCTGACCGTATCATACGCATCATCTGCTTTACCAACAACCATTTGGCTAAAGATCTGTTTGTCGCCAAAAAAAACTGCTTTTGATGCTGCAACTAAAACTGCTATGATGATAAAAGCCGACCAAATCCTGCTTAATGCCATTAATTCAATTTATTATGAGGATAATGATTTAACTGCTACAATAATACGGTTATAGTTTCAAATACCTACTTTTGCGCCCGAAAAGCGGTAAGTCGTAAGTCGTAAGTCGTAAGTCGTAAGTCGTAAGTCGTAAGTCGTAAGTCGTAAGTCGTAAGGTGAAATGTGAAACGCAAAACGTAAAACTAGAAACCCGCCACTTGTAACCAAAATCTCTAAATTTCTAAATCAAAAATACTCATGGGTCTTCAAGCAGGTATAGTGGGATTGCCAAATGTGGGGAAATCAACTTTATTTAATGCGTTAAGCAATGCGAAAGCAGTTGCCGCAAACTTTCCATTTTGCACTATCGAACCAAACATAGGAGTAATCACTGTTCCTGACGAGCGTTTGATCGCTTTAGAAAAAATCGTCAACCCGCAACGCGTTGTTCCGGCGACCGTTGAGATTGTAGACATTGCAGGATTGGTGAAAGGTGCCAGCAAAGGTGAAGGTCTGGGTAACCAATTCCTGGGAAACATCCGTGCTACTGATGCCATCATTCATGTGCTCCGTTGTTTTGAAGATGACAACATCATTCACGTAGATGGAAGCGTAAATCCGGTAAGAGACAAAGAGATCATCGACACAGAACTTCAACTAAAAGACCTTGACGGAATCGAGAAGAAAATTGCAAAAAACGAAAAACTGTCAAAAACAGGGGACAAGGAATTACTTCACGGATTAGACCTGCTTAAGCAACTCAAAGCTTTTATGGAGCAGGGTAAAAATGCGCGCGGTTTCGAAGTAAGTCCTGAAGATAAAGAAAAGCATTTTGCCGACCTTTTTTTGCTAACAATGAAACCAGTCATTTATGTATGTAACGTCGATGAAAAAAGTGTTGTTACCGGAAACAAATTTTCAGAAGCGGTAAGAGAGGCCGTAAAAAACGAGAAAGCAGAAACACTTTTAATTAGTGCATCTATCGAAAGCGAGATCGCAGTAATGGAAAGTTTCGAAGACCGCCAATTGTTTTTAGAAGATATGGGATTACATGAAAGCGGTGTGGCAAGATTAATCACTTCGACATATCGACTACTTAACCTGGCAACTTACTTTACTGCCGGTGTACAGGAAGTGCGTGCATGGACAATTACAAAAGGAATGTTTGCGCCGCAGGCAGCAGGTGTAATTCATACAGATTTTGAAAAAGGATTTATCAGGGCTGAAGTTATAAAGTATACAGACTTTATCAAGTACGGCTCAGAAGCAGCTTGCCGCGATAACGGAAAACTTGCAGTTCAGGGAAAAGATTATCTGGTAGAAGATGGAGACATCATGCACTTTAGATTTAATGTATAGGGGTAAGTCGGAGTAACAATATAAAAAACAATAGAGGGCAATTGCCCTCTATTGTTTTTTATAGCCGGTTTCTGCATTTCTCTAAAATTTCTATTGGCTCATTTATAAACTGCCGATGAACGAAATGCGACGCAACGATGTTACATGAAAGAACAGATGCCTGTACCAAAAAAGGGATTAATGTCTTATTTATTTCATTTTAAGTAAACATTTTCATTGCCAATACCTTTTGGTTAAATGGCATAATTTTTTTCGTTTTTACATAACCTCTCCTTAAAAAGCAAGCATCATTTTTTTATCGCTAAATCAAATTCAATGAAAGCTGCAGTTTTTCACAATCCAAAAGATATCAGAGTTGATAATGTTCCTGACCCGGAAATAAAACAACAGGGAGATGCCATCATCAAGGTAACATCGACTGCAATATGCGGGTCTGACCTTCATATATATAATGGCATGTTTCCACAACCGCGAAACATGATTCTAGGACATGAGTTTATGGGAATAGTTGAGGAAGTGGGAAGCAATGTCAGCAAATTAAAAAAGGGAGATCGTGTTGTCGTTCCGTTCCCGGTGGCTTGCGGCGGATGTTATTTTTGTAACACAGGGCTGGTCGGTCATTGTGAAAATTCTAATACTGAAAATTACGGCCCGGAAGGTGGATTATTGACAGGAAAAGGCGGCGGTTTATTTGGCTACACCGATCTATATGGAGGATATGATGGTGGCCAGGCAGAATATGTAAGAGTACCATATGCGGATTTTGGACCGAGGAAAGTACCTGATACACTTACTGACGACCAGGTATTGTTTCTTACCGATATATTACCGACAGGATATGCTGCGGTAGATTGGGGTGGCGTGAAAGGGGGTGAAACAGTAGCAGTTTTTGGTTGCGGCCCCGTTGGTCTAATGGCTATGAAAGCCGCATGGTTACGTGGAGCCTCGAAAGTTATTGCGCTTGACATTGAAGACTATAGATTAACAATGGCCGCAAGCGTCTGTGGGGCAGAAATTATTAACGTAAAAGATCACGATAAAGCGATTGAAGAAATCAGGAACTGGACTAGTGGACGTGGAGCAGACGTGGTAATTGATGCTGTTGGTATGGAAGCAGACCGCAGTACGTTTGACCGCGTGAAAAGCGTGATACGAATGGAAAAAGGAACCATAAATGCGTTACGAATGTGCCTGTCTGCAGTTCGTCGTGGTGGAACTGTTTCAGTTGTTGGCGTGTATGGATATCCTTACGATAATTTTCCATGGCACCAAATATTCGACAAAGGTCTTACCATTCGTGCCGGGCAGGCTCCGGCGCACACTTATATAGATGAGCTTAGCCGGTGGGTTGAAGAAGGGAGGATAAGATTAGATGATATTATTACGCATAGACTACCTCTGTCGCAGGCAGCTCATGCGTATGAAATTTTTAATAAGAAGGAAGATAACTGCGTGAAAGTAATTTTGAAACCTTAGGACTTAAAATATTATCATAATAAAAAGAGGTGGCATGTAAAGCCACCTCTTTTTATTATGATATTTTAAACCGTTACAATAAAGTATTATTTAATAATACTGCGCTGCTCACCAGTTCGTAAAACTCTTTTTTTGTTGCAAGATTTTTAAGCATAGCTAAATGCCGATCGTGGTGCATATCGGTGCCAAGAAAATCTACCATATCGTTTTTAAATAATTTCTCTGCAGTCTTTTTTACATAAGGTCCATATCCACCTGAAAGTGACAATAAATTTACCTGCAACTTACAGCCAAGGTCTTTAAACCTTTCGTATTGCTCGAACTGATGGTGGTAATAACTATATCGCTCGGGATGAGCAAGTATTGGTTGCAGGCCAAGCATTCTTAAATCAAAAATTGTTTGCTCGAAATTTGGAGATGGTGACAGGTATGACATCTCAACAAGAATGTAATCTCCTGCAATCGTCAACAGGTCTTCTTTTTTAGATTTGGCCAGCAATTCAGAAAACATATGATCTATCATATATTCTGCCGCCGCATCTACTTGAATGTCTATGTTAGCTATTTTTAAAGCTTCTCTTACGAGCTCTAATTTTGGTAAAATCGTTTCTGGTGTATTGGGGTATAGATCGGATAATATATGTGGAGTGCAAACGAGCTTTTTATACCCTAATTCTTTGAGATCCCTGATAAACGAAACAGACGTTTCTAATTCCTGCAATCCGTCATCTATTCCGGGCAGCAGGTGCGAATGCATATCTATTCCTATAAATGACAAATCGGGCTCAACTAGCTTACCCGATTTCTTAAAAAAATTGAACATGTAACAAACAATTGCTGCAAAGTTATTTACTATCCATGAGAAGTAAAGGTTGGTGTGAGAATTTCTTCATCCATTGCTTCATAGATCGAGTTGTTACTGATATATTCGGGAACGATACGTTTCATTTGTTTTACAACTTCATCATCCTTATTTAACATCGCAATGCTTACTGCCTTATCTATGCTCCTGGAAATTTTTTCATAATCATACTCTATAACCTTTGCGATCAGTATTTTTCTATTATGCGTTGGAACTACTTCTTCCTCTTTATTTAATAATTCTTCATATAGCTTCTCGCCCGGCCGCAATCCTGTAAATTTAATGTCAATGTCTTTCCCCGGAGTCAGGCCGGCCAGTTTTATCATCTTTTTAGCCAGGTCAAGTATTTTAACCGGATCGCCCATATCGAATAGAAAAACCTCGCCACCATTTCCCATAGTTACCGCTTCCAATACAAGCGAAAAAGCTTCAGGAATGGTCATGAAGTAGCGGATGATATCAGGATGGGTTACGGTAACCGGTCCACCTTTAGATATCTGCTCCTGAAAACGAGGGATGACTGAACCGTTAGAACCGAGAACGTTGCCAAACCTGGTTGTAATAAACTTCGTTTTGGTTTTACGTGGAGTCAATTGAATAATGCCCTCATCAATAACTGGAATAGTTTCACGTGACTGCAATGACTGGCAGTAAATCTCAGCAATCCTTTTCGATGCGCCCATCACATTTGTCGGATTGATTGCTTTATCTGTTGACACAAACAAAAACCTTTCAACCGAATAAAATTCTGCCAGATCGGCAAGCACTTTCGTGCCCAACACATTATTTCTTACCGCTTCCGACGGATGATTTTCCATCATCGGAACGTGTTTGTAAGCAGCAGCATGAAACACAATGTCTGGCATGTATTGAGCAAACATATTGTTCATCGCTTTCTCATCTTTTACATCGCCGAGAAAAACTTTTAAGCTGTTACCAAGATGATATTTCTTTTGTAACTCGTATTCAAGTTCGTAAAGGCCAGTCTCTGTCTGATCGCAAATAATTAATGAATAAGTATTAATTCCAGCTATCTGCCTTGCAAGTTCACTACCGATTGAGCCGGCTGCGCCTGTAATCAAAACTTTCTTATTACGAAGCATATTCATTACATGCTCGTTTTTTAAACTGATTTGTGGTCTGCCCAGAAGTTCATCGATTTTAACCTGGCGAAGTTGGTTGATGTTAAGATGACCTTGTATCCATTCGCCCATTGGCGGAATGTTCATCACCTTGATATTCTGCTCAAGGCAATAATCAACGATCTTGTTCTTTTGGTTTAGGTCAAAATCCTGGCGGGCAAAAAACAGCATCTTTATTTGCCATGACTTGATTACATGTTGAACCTGGCTAAATGAATAAATTTTTACATTATCAATTGTCTTACCTACAAAGTTCTCATCATCATCGATGAACGCGACAATTTTATACCGGTTGTTAGAAGTTTGCTCTATGGTCTTTTTTAAAACTGAGCCATTTAGCTCAGCACCATATATAACAATATGAATGTTTTCTTCCTGGTTAACACTTATTTTATATAAGTGCTTAACCAAAAGCCTGTATCCGAAAACAGAAAAAGAAGATATAAAGAAGTAAATGAAGAGAACAGAAGTTGGAATAAATGGAGCAATTGCAAACCCTCTCAACCCAACATTAATTAATAACATTATAAAAAAAGAATAGAAAACTGCAGAAATACTTCTGAAGGCTTCCTGAAACCCTGAAAGTCTTATAATGCCATGATAAGTTCGGAAAATATAAAATAAAATTGAATTGATGATGACGGTAGCCAAAAGATCATCAATCAAATCTGTAAAATGAATAAGGTTAAGATCAAAATTTAAGCGAAGGTAATTGGCATATACAATTGCTAAACAGCAAATAGAGAGATCGAGAAGAAATATCAGCCATTTGGGTGCTATTCTATTTCGCAGTAAAAATTTCCTTAAGTTTTTCACAACTTCTTTTTGTTTAATTGAACGATCTCTTCCTTGACCAACGGTTTAAGTTTCAGGATCACGAAACTTTTTACAAGGAGATTATGGATCTTCAGTTCCAGAACCAATTCTCAAACCTCTTTCACCTATTACCTATTCTCAATTTTTCTAATGACTAAAAAAGAGAGAAAAAAGTTGCTTTTATTTCATGTGGCATTACAAGTAATAAAAAACCTTCTAATTATTATCATGCTATTTACCCTTTATTGAAGCAATCAATGTTTTTGTAATGATTTTAAAATACTGCTGTAAACTCCGGTCATTGATATACTTAAAATTCAACTCTATCTTCTTTGGCATTATTTCGTTTATATAAAACTCTTCCGGGTTCTCGGCAAGCGCTAACAAATCATTCTCATTCCGGTATTCTATCGAGGCATAATCAGTTATACCAGGCAGTACTTGAAGGGTCCTTCGTTGTTCCGGTGAGTACATCTCTACATAACGTCGTACTTCAGGCCTCGGTCCAACTATACTCATCTCACCTCTAAGGACGTTTATCAGTTGCGGCAATTCATCTATCTTAAACCTTCGAAGATAATAGCCGACGGCAGTAACCCTGTTATCTTTGCCCCCAACTGTTAATAAACCTCGTTTTTCTGCCTCCAAATACATCGTCCGAAACTTGAACACTTTAAAATCATCCCCACCCTTTCCTACCCTGTTCTGCTTGAAAAAAACAGGGCCCTTTGATGTGACCTTAATGATAAATGACACTAACAGAAATACAGGTGATAAGATAATCAATCCCACCAACGAAAACAAGAAGTCGAAACACCTGATCACATTCATTGTTCCAGCGTTTCTTTTACAGCACTTCGGACTACTTTAACGATATGCTCACAAAGGTTATTGTCTAGTTGCGGATAGATAGGCAAAGATATTTCCCTCGAATAATTATTATATGTAACAGGGTAATCCTGCATGCGGTAATTGAGATCTTTAAAAACAGTTAGTAAAGGTAATGGTATGAAATGAACATTCACAGCAACTTCGGCTTTCGAAATTCTTTCAATGATTTCATCGCGCAGATCTTCGGTGATGTCTTTTATTCTGAGAGGATACAAGTGATAACTACATTGGCTATCATTGTTCGTAAAGGCGGGCAACTGGGCCCAGTTGTCATTACTGAATTCACGGGAAAAGTATTCAAAAACCCTTTTCCGCTCCTGCCAAACCGCACGATCGTATTTTCGAATTTGTGCCAGACCGATGGCAGCACAAACATCAGGCATGTTCATTTTAAAACCGGCGTATACCACGTCGTATCTCCACCCGCCGGTCTGATTTTTAGAAAACGCATCTTTTGTTTGACCGTTCAGGGTCCATAACCTAAGTGTTTTGTAAATGTCAGCATTATCGAAAGATGAAGGCATGGTGATGCAAATTGCACCGCCTTCTGCAGTTGTGAGGTTTTTTACAGCATGATAGGAAAACACGGTAATATCTGCAAGACTTCCGGTTCGCTTGTTATTGTATACGGCACCAAACGAATGGGCAGCATCGGCAAGAATAGCAATGCGTCCTAATTTTTGTTGCACCTCTCCTTTCCATTTAAACTGGCTTTTTATATTTGGATCCTTTACTACAGCAAACAATGCATTATAGTCACAAGGCCAGCCGGCAAAGTCAACCGGCATAATTGCTTTTGTTTTATTTGTAATTGCAGCCCTTACTTTTTCAGGATCTATATTAAAGTCCTCTTTTACGTCAACCATCACAGGGGTAGCGCCGACGTGCATAACAGCTAAAGCGGTTGCGCAATATGTATAAGCAGGAATAATAACTTCGTCGCCTCTGCCTATTCCTAACCAATGTAACACCAGCATTAAACCAGACGTTGCCGAGTTTACGCACAGTACATGATCGATGCCTGCATACTTCGCAGTCTCGAACTCCAGCGATTTCACCTTTGGCCCTGTGGTGATCCAGCCGCTTTCCAGTGCGGACAGCACCTCATTTTTTACATCATCATCTATAAAGGGAGGGGAAAAGGGAATTTTCATTTATTGGATAATCTGTTTAATTCTGCAATAATCGATTAAAACGACCATTTTATTTTAAAATTATAAATGTGATTGATTTTAACCTTTATACCTGAATGGCTGGTTCTATTTGCGGGGTTTGTTCCAAATGCAAAAAACTCAGTCGAGTATGTCGGTATGTTGTAATGAATGTTATTAGAATTTATTGCAGGCTTTTTTTGCGGATTTAAAAATGAGAAAGGTGAGGCTAAAATTGAAATGGGGAGTTTAAGAATTAAGAAATTTTAGGGAGTTTTGAGAAAAAGGCAAAAAGAGGCAAAAAGGGGTCATTTGAAAATGAAGATGTGATAGAAATTAAGACTGCAGATGAATAGTGATTTGCCGATAAAGTGATTGCGACGCAACGGTGATGCTATAAAAAACCAATGTTGGTATTATAACTAAACAATCATGAATTAACGGTGAGCTCTCTTTGGTTCGAAACAACTATTTGCTTTTTCTTATTAGCATTAATTTGTGGCTTAAGAGATAATCCTATAAGAAAACCGAGTCCATAAGCGATGTGAAGTGTAAAATAAACGAGGGGAATTAGAATGGCTTCTTTAAGAGGCTTTTTGCTAATAAAAGCAAAACCGATGGCTACTAAAGCATATATAGCAAGAGGTATGAGTGTAAAATTAAAGCCGAGCGATAATAACACCGGCAATGAGGCCAGGTAGATTACAAACAGTGAAGGAATGAGGTGACGTGGATTAGTAGCTGTTTTTACTTTTTTAAGCACTAAAGGCTTGTACAACCCGTATTGAAAGTATTGCTTAAACAGCAGGCTGAGATTTTTACGAGGATGATAATACAATTTTATGGCAGGACTTTGATACACTTTAAATCCCATGCTTTTTGCCCGGTAGTGAAATTCATCATCCTGGTTGCGTTTAAAATTCGTATCGAACAAGCCGGTCTTTTCAAAAATGTTTTTCTTCCATGCACCAAGATATACGCTTTCTGTATATCCTTCGAAATCTTCAAAATGAAAAGAACTATTGCCAACACCGAACCTTGTGGTGGTGGCGTAACCAATTGCATTTTGGGTGTTGTTGCCCGGAGCAATTCTCATGGCGCCGCCAACTATGTCCGCATTTGTCTTTTGAAAAGTCTCTATTATTCTTTCGAAGTAATGAATATCGTAGTCAGTATGTGCATCTAACCTTACAATGATCTCTCCTTTAGCAGCCACGATCGCTTTATTCAATGCATATGGAACATAACGATCAGCATTATGAAGCAACTGTATGTTGTTATGGACCAACATGTAGTCTTCAATAATACTGCATGTAGCATCTGATGAATTGCCATCAATTAAGATCAACTCTTTCTTAACTGGTAATGCCCCAATGAAAAAATCAAGAACAGGCTTAATGTAAGCTGCTTCATTATATACAGGACAAATAACAGTTATCATGGAGGCACGAACGAATTATAAAGTTTGCAGTTGGTAACAACTGCTGCAAGATAATGTTTAGAATAATGGAAGAATAAATTGCAAGGGAAAAAGTTTGCAGGATTAGTTGGAAACGGATTCAAACAAATTGTTCCATAAGATTTTCACCTGCTGCCAATCAAACGCTTCTGCCTTTTTGCGTGCTGCCACGCTTAGTCTTTCAGCCAGATGATCGTTGTTTAAAACCTTTATAATGGCGTCTACAAAAGCGGTCTCACTATTTGGGGGCACCAGTAATCCTGTTTGTTCGTTATCCAATAAATAAGGCACACCTCCAACATTCGTACTTATGGTAATTAACCCGAGCGCCATGGCTTCCACCACGCTAACGGGAAGGTTATCAAAGTTGGTAGTATTGATAAAAATGTCACAACCGGCAGCAACTTTTACCCACTCATCGCGAGGTAATAACCCGGTAAAAGTTATCCGGCCTTCCACGGCAAGCTCCTTTGCTAATGATTTGCATTGTTCAAAACTTCCGTCTTTATCCGGACCCACCATAGTTAGAGTCGCCCCAGGATAGGTCTTTAATAAAGTATGAAGAACGCGAACAGCAAGTGCAGGATTATAAATCTGGTGAAAAGATCTGACCCAGAGAATTGAAGGAGCACAATTGGTTCTTGGTTTAAAAGGGTAAGCGTCGATATTAATATTATTAGGAATAACGCAAGATCTCCATGCGTGATCATCCATACTTTTTTTCAGATAACCTGAGACGGCCACATTCATAAAACTATGTTCAAATACCTGTGCTGCTTTTGTCGGCGAACTTTTTATTCGCTCCGGAAGATTGCCACCATGTAAACAAGGAATAAATGGTATTTGTAAAATGCGACAAAGCAAAGAACAAGCCCATGCAAAATTAAAGGCGGAGGTACTGTAAGTAGCTATCAGAACAACTGAATTACGGCTATTACGGCTAATTGTAAAAAGCATATCTATAAGCCGCAAAAGCTGGTTTTGTTTGTTGCTGGTCGATAAAACTGTGTAGCCTTCTTCTCTAAATAACTTTACTAAAGTCGGGGCTGTAGTTGGGGTATGTCCATGATCGGTCAGAAAATTATCAACATAAATTATTTTGCGTCTCATACTTCATGCAACCTGAAAAATTTGGTTACAAACATTTGTTTTTAATGAAGCATTCTTGCGACGCTCCGTTCAACCGATTTTCATTGTGCATCATTCCCGGCAATTATTTTAGTTATGCTGATACGCAAGTTACCCGTCTATAAAATTTTCTCCGCAGTCGGTCTTTTAACTTTAGAAATAACAGCCTGGAATTTTCCATTTCTGTTCAACGGGATACTGGCAACTTCTTCAATCAGAATATTTATATCGCCCAGTTGACTAACAACCCGTTGCCTGATCAGATCTTCTTCCTCTTTATTTAACGACATTTCTGCCTCAATCTTTATGGTAATTTTTTCAACATCTTCCTGGATCACCTGCGCTTTCTTTATTTTCTCCAAATCATAAAAAACGCTATGAAAACGCACCATCTCCCGTCCATCCTTTCCGATAACAACATCTTCAGTTCTTCCTACAATCTCCCTGATCACCGGCATATTTCTTCCGCAAGCACAGTGTTCGCTGCTGCGTATCATTCTGTCCCCAATTTTATATCTGATCAGCGGTTGATCAAAATTTATTAAGCTGGTGCAGTATACGTCGCCTGCGACTCCATCCTCTACCGGTTGCAAATCTTCATCTAAAATTTCAATGATACTGGCGTCAGGACTTATGTGAAGTTTTCCATGTTCACATTCGCTTACAATACCGCATGCCTCTACACTCCCCCAACTATCCGATGTTTTGCAATTGTAGACTTCCTTAAACAGCTGCCTCATTTCCGGTGTCAGCTTCTCACTAGATGGGATAACGGTTTTCAATTCCGGAGCACTGAGATTGTTCTCTTTAAAAAAGCGGGCAAGAAAATAATTACTCATGGCATACCCGGTCATATATTCTACTTTGTGCTTCCTGATGCCTTCCAGGTAATTCCAGGCGTTGCCGGAACTAATATGGTATGCTGAAAAATAGGCTTGTTTCTCGAAATAGTTATAGCGGTAAAAAGGGGGAGTATTTGATGCATCGGCTATAATTCTTCGCCCTCCGATCATCCCTCTCGGAATGAAGCTGCTTACTCCGGCCCAGTTTCTAATTCTCGCTTCATAAATGCCAAACCACCGCTGGTGCATTGCATGAGAATATAAAATTTTTACAGGCGTGCCGGTGCTGCCACTGGTCGACAAAAAAGAACCATTTTTTTCTTTTACAGCAGAAACCAGTTTGGTTGTTCCGAACTTTCTTAAATCATCTTTAGACAGTATTGGTAGTTTACCTAGACTTTGCAGGGTTATTTTTTGCAAGTCACTTGCTGTGAGTGATTTTTGTTCTAACGAGCTCCTGTAGTAAGGCACATTATTAAAAGCATGTGTGAGTATGTGCTGAAGATGTTTTTGTTGGTAGTTTATCCAATCATCAGCAGTGTAACTCTCCCTGTCTTTTGCTGCTTTATACTCTTCCGGAAATATTCCCCCAAACCTTCTCTTCTTCCACTGATATCCAAATGCAGAAATGAGCACGTTTTGAAGAGCTACAGGACTATTTTGATAGATTTTTTCGGAAAGAGACAAAGGGTTTATTTGTTTTTATTAGCTGCAAAAGGTGTAAGCTGTGAGTCCCTCATTAAGAGGAACGAAGCAATTCGCAGCGTGATTATTAATGGAGATAAAAATTAAAGAAATTTCTCTTTTTCTTATAAAAAAATCATTTTGAAAAAAAGGGAATTCTTTATGTTGAAGAAGGAATTTCCCTTATAAACCGTGCAGGATTACCGGCGTAAATTCCTGGTTTGGTTATGTCTTTGGTCACAACTGCGCCTGCGCCTATTACTACATCATCACAAATACTTACAGGAAGCAGGGTAGCATTACTTCCAATTGATACATGCTTGCCAATCCATGTGGGTTTCCATAACGCTCTCTGTCCTTCCGCGGGCGCACCTGTTGCAAACAGGTCGTTTGTAAACACAACACCATGCCCAATAAAACAATGATCACCTATCGTTACCAATTCACAAATAAACGAATGACTTTGAATTTTACATTGTTCGCCTATTGTTACACCTTTTTGAATTTCTACAAAAGGGCCAATACTTGTGTTTTTACCAATAGTGCAGCCATACAAGTTCACCGGCTCTATCACTTTCACGTTGTGGCCAAAAGTAACATCTACAATTCCTGCCTTTAATAAAATAGGTTTATAAGACATCAGCTCGAGTCAACTCTTTAGCAGATTGATAAATTTTTTCAATTATTTCGACTGTCTTTAGTCCTTCAAAAGCACTTGCAGAAATGGAACCATTGTGTAATAAAACATCTATAAGGTTTTCATACACTTTATCATGATTCGACATTGAACCCACGTATGTTCCATAATTATTGGCTTTATTACCAGCAGGAATGTTGTTGAATTCGAAGCCTTCGACGTTCTGGTATTCAAGTTCATTTAAGTATTCGCCGCCAATTTTTACTGTTCCTTTTTCGGCAAAAATGGTTAGTGAACCTTCCATGTTTTTGTTATAACTATTAACTGTATAGTTGATTGTTCCAACGGCGCCGGTAACGAACTCTATAGCAACTACACCAGTATCTTCAAACTCTATCACATCTTTATGGGCAAAGTTTCCGGTCAGTGCATAAGCATGTGAAACATCGCCAATCATCCAATAAAGCAGGTCAATAAAATGACTAAACTGGGTAAACAAGGTGCCGCCGTCCAGTTCCTTTGTCCCTTTCCATGAGTTATGGTAATAATCGGCGTTTCGGTTCCAAAAGCAGCTTAACTGGATACTGTAAATCTTTCCCAGGATTCCTTTGTCTATAGCATCTTTAACAGCTACAACCGGCGGATTAAAACGATTTTGTTTAACTGCAAATAGACTCTTGTTTGCCATTTTAGCTTCTGCCATCATCTGGTGGCAGTCGGTAACAGTAATTGCCATTGGCTTTTCGCACAAAACATGAAACCCTGCACGCAATGCTTTTATTGTATGTGGTGCATGCAAACCATTTGGTGTGCAAATAACTACCACATCTATTTCTTTTTCACATTGCAAAAGCTCATCAATTTCTGTATAACCATTTACCTCGTATTTGCGGGCAAATTGCTCCGCTTTCTCATTCACCACATCGCAGACAGCAACAAGCTCTCCATAATTCTGAATGTGTTCTGCGTGTCTCGCGGCTATCCTTCCACAGCCTATTAAAGCAAACTTTATCTTCATCGTTTATACTAATACCGAAAATCGGTCTCTGCCCTACTGATCTTTTTACTTCAAACAATCCAGCTGTTAAAACATTATCGTTTGCATCATATCAAAACCTACTTCTAAATTTATCTGAAAGATAGCCAAGGTCGATTAAGTCCATGTCTTTGTCTACAACTTTCATCACTCCGTCAGTAATCACTTTTTTAATGTTTGCGACCTGTAATACATCGGCAAAGTAATGATCAGTAATGATGAAACCTTTACAACTTTTATGTAACTCAATCTTTTCTTTTATTAGCTCCTTAAGCAGCGGCTCAAGCATAGAGAATGGTTCGTCTAACAGTACAAAATAATGGTCTAAGTGCAAAATCAAGAGGAATTGCAGATAGCGTTGTTGGCCAAGGGACAGTGCTCCCACTTTCTGATTTTCTATCTTATTTATCTGTTGATCGTAAAATAATTTATTCTGCTTTTCCCCGTTGGGAAAGTATAATGGGATTAAGTTTTTTACGGTTGTATGTTTTGGCAAGAAAACTTCCTGGTGATGATAAGCTACTTGTTTATTTATAGCAGTTTTAGCACCGGCTAATTCGTTGTCTATATACACTTCACTTTCATTTGCCTGTAAGGTCCCAAAAAGTATTTTTAGTAAAGTTGATTTCCCAGTTCCGTTCCTTCCAAATATACCTATAACATCTCCCGTTCTACATGTAAAAGCTATGCTAGACAACACTTGTCTTTTGCCAAATGAATGGATAACAGATCTCACATCTAATGTATGCCCCAAAAGATGATTACAAGAATTACAGAAATGACCAGGTTAATTATAAAAGACTTTAAAATGATTGCTTTTTTTGATAATCCTGCATTTAAATAAAAGTAATACTCGATATTCTGATGGTAACGAAAGAGGGCTAACGACACAACCGATCCCAATGTTCCAAAGTATACAACGGCAGCAAGCAGGTTCTGAGTAAGGATTATGACCAGAATAGAAAAAAGGAGATTATACCTCGAAACGTCAAAATAATATTTAAGATATAGTTCTGTCACGGCGGCCTATTAGTCTTGCGAAAGATGATATTTTACATCTTAAAATTGCGAAACCGTTGAAAATTCAGTTTGTATACTTTTAATAAAAGTTGAGAAAAGATTTTCAGTACAAGGGAGTGACACAACGATGTTGAAAAAGGTTATGAGGTCTCAATCTTCACAATTCTTATTTATTTGCGTTTGTCTTTCTCCATTTCTTCAACTGATAAGTTTGTTTTTGCCTGAGTAGAAATATAACGATCGACCCAATGAGAGAAAAAGCCTTTATAAGACAAATAGTCTTCCCATAATTGGCGTGACGTCATTTGTAACTCTACGAATTCTTCATTGCTTAATTTGTCGTGAAAAGACGCAACGAGTTGGGCGGTCTTTTTCCATTGCTTTTCCGGAATAATTGGAAACCGCCCCCATTGGATCCGGTCTTCAAAAGGAAGGTTGTTATCGGATGTTATAATAACCGGTATTTTGCCAGAGGCCATCGCTTCAAATAACCTTACAGAAAAATTACCTGCACCTCTATAGCAAACTATATAGTCAACCTCGGCCATGTTTTTAAAAAAAGCTTTCGTGCTTTCCTTTTTTGCTGTTTCAGAAGTGGTACCCGCCCTGTATTTTCTATGCCTGATGAAGTTGGTATGAACAAGAGGAGATGCCTCGAGACTATCCAGGATCTTGGATCGCATGTAAGTACTACTGGATAATGCTTCAAGGTCAAAAGGATATTTGCCAGCGTATTTATATAGCCTGTTTTTAAACCCACGAACCAGGTCTATAATAACCTTTTCAACCCCAGCTTTTCCCTGTCCGCAAAAGCCAATAACAGGTTTTTCTGGTTTATTTTTATTTAATGGAATAATGTCATTAAAAAATTCCGGCAACGGATCTTTTATAAAAACAGGTACCGAAAACTGGTTACCCTTATTCTTAGACTTATAACCTCCAAGCCGGTAAAGGTGAAAGTTGAGTAGTGAAGGAGTTATTCCCTGGTCACCCTTTACCCAGCAAACCAATATTTTATCATGAGAATTCGATTCCTTGTTAATCCTCTGCAGAACATCTAATTTCTTTTTCTTGTAGTAATACCCCAATTCATACATCAACAAAACAATGTCGGAATCCTCTATCCTGTTAACGACGGTTATTTTATTTATATAATCTCCGTACCTCTCATACCATTCTTCTTCATGTTGATTGCTATCTAAAAATGGGTAGACTGGTGGTGCACAATAAGGTTTATCGTAATGGTCAGACCAGTCAGGAATATATACTTTAGTACGAATGTTTCTTTGATTTTAAAAAGTGAATGTGCACCTGCTTTACTTGTCCCTGATTATTTCAAGGCAAATAACATCAGATAAACTTATGCATGATGAAGGTATTACCGTTTTCTTCGCGTGTTGTCCACCCAAATTTTGAGTAAGCTTTGATGGCTCTTCCGTTATCTTTTTTCACAGATAGCACCATTTCATTTTGATCAAACACCCTCGTCCTGTTTTCAAATTCAGCCATCAATTGTTGCGCTACTCCCTTACCTCTAAAATCAGGATGAACACCAATAACTACAAGGCCGACATACTTTCTAAATGGCCTCGCATCAGATACAGGTTTAAAAGGCTTAGTCTTACCAGTAATTTTACGTTTAATATTCATCCAGAGAAAAGGATAATTAGCTGTTACTTCAGGATGAAATAACAAAAGAGGATTTCTTAAGATTCCCCTGATGGCTTGCTTAAAAGCATATTGAAGCATTCCACTGCTACTTCCATCACCAGGTTTTTGCGGGATGAATCCACCACAATATCCTGCTACAACTCCACCTTCAACAACGTGAAACAAAAAGCGGTTGGGATTAACCAAAAACCATTCGAGTGTTTTTTGTACGTATGATTTGCCTAACCTTGTTGCAAGTGATTTTGGAAAACAGGAGATATGACAACCAGCGATATCACGCAAATTCTCTATCTGAGCGTTCTGTATTGTAAACATTTGGTTTAAGCCGGTAGACTAAGGTTGGTGTAGCAATTACCAACATGACCACCAATGGTTGTATTGAAATTTTTAATCCGTTATGTACAATTATCAGGCAAAACAAGGCGAAAAAGTACATTGCATATTGCTTTTGTGGCTGACGCCTTTTTCTTAATTCCAAAAACAACAACAGGTAAAAACCCCAATAGAAAAAAATGCCAATAATACCATGTTCTGCTGCGGCTCTTACATACTCATTATGCGCACCGGATTCTTCCGGATAAAGTTTTTCCCTGAAAATAGTTGTATTGAAATTTCCTGTTCCTACTCCGAACACCAAGTGTTGTGAAAAAATCTGGAAGCCAATGTTTACCAGGACGTCTCTGTTACTGGTTCCTTCCTGCTCATATCTTGCTACAATTTTTCCCCCGGTTTGATTTACTACGTACATGTAGATAAATATACCAATGGGAATAAAAATGAGGAAGCGAGCATAACTGGCCAGTTTGTCCCTGTTGTAGATGAAAAACAAACAAATAACTGCACCTAAGAAATAAAGTCCACCACGCGAGAAAGTCAATACCATTACTGTAGCCACGAGGCCTAATACGGTCATATTCATCATTCTGCTCTTAATATCCTCTGGATTCATAATGGATAAGAAGAATAAAATACATCCAAGTCCCAGGTACCCACTCAATTGAACCGGGGCTAATCCATTGCTTGAATCAGAATTAGAATACAATCCATAATTTATCTTACCAGTCAGGTGCGCTACAAATACAATTCCGGCAAGTATCACTGATGCTATTTTAATATTGCTCAGCAGCTTATTAATTAGCACAGGCTTCAATACATTATAAGACGCCCAAATAACGGCAAACAGAAGCGCAAATGATTGGGTTAGAATCTGTCGTCCTATTGCTGCCTTATCAGGGTAAACATTGTTTGCTATTTCCAGGAAAGTAAAAATCACCAGGAAGACCCACGCATTGGAATGGGGTTTCTTTAACCGCGGAACTGTAAAAAACAATACTGCAAAGCAGAAAATATACATGTACTGCATGGCGAGGTATGGAAACCATTTAGCAAAACCGCGAACATATACTTCGTTATATGCAGCAAATGGCAGCCATGTGAAAAAGCCGTTGAGGTTTCCTCTTAAACATTGTACACCGCAAATAATGGCTAACGAAATCTGTATGCCGACTAAGACCGGAACCGGCAGTAACTTTAAACCGATTACTATTCCTAATAAGAAAGCTATTATATACCTTGTTATTAAGTTGTCGGAGTTAAATATGAACTTCTTCTTTGCCAAAATAATTTGTTACTGTTTGATAATACTCTTTTGCCCATTCTTCCAAAGTCTGCCCTTTTGCAAACTCCCTTCCTTTCACGATCATTTTTGGCAAATCTGCTACCCTCTCTTTCATTTTAACTAACGTTTCAGCAAGATTTTTTTCATCTGTTGCATCAAATAAAAATCCACGATCTTCTCCACCAGTCATATAGCGAGCCATGCTTATGTTATTGATGACGGGAATTACTCCATGAAAAAAACCTTCTACCGGCACTTTTCCAAATCCTTCTGAAAAGGGCGCCTGCACTACAAAATCGTGTTGCCGATAAAGTTCTCTTAATTCTGCATATTTTTTTTTCCCAACAAGTTTTACTTCATTCTGCAAGCCGCTTTCTATGACTAAGCTTTCTAACTCAGCCCGCATTGGCCCATCGCCAACAATGGTTAACGAAAATAACAAACCTCGCTTTTTCAGCAAAACACAGGACCTAACGATGCCGGTTTGGTTTTTATAACTGATCAGAGTTCCTACAGTTATCAACCGGAGAACAGGCAATCCTACATTTTCGATTCGCTCAATCCTCTTTTGTACCTGTAATGTTTCTTCATCCCACTCCCGGGAATTGTATGAGGGACTAAATCCTGAAAATATTCGTTTACCAGTCTTCAATTCATTAGAGTATACCCAAACCGGCCCTTTTAAATAATTCCTCACCAACCACCTTTGAAAACGGTATGTCACTGGTTCTGACGGGTATGAATTCCAGGTTCCGGTATAGGTAGCAAATACTTTTTTCCCTTTTAACCAAAAATAAAAAAATGCCGGAATATTAAGGTTATTAGGAAACCGCTGGTACACGACATCACTAAACCTATCAATAATCTTATAAGCCCGCCACCATTTCCTAATAACAGAAAGTAGTTTCAACTTAGCTGTCAGCGTGTTGCCACCAACAACGGGAACGGTAGTAAACTGAATATTCTTATCTGTGTAAACAGAAATAACTTTTGAAGGATCATAATCTTCAAAAGGGCAGGAAATCAATGTTTCAGAATAATAAGAACTTAGTGCCTGCAATTGCCTGAGTAAAATGTGGTTTTCAGTTCCGATTTTTCCATCGGGAGTTTTATAGTGAATACAATCTGAAATAATCCCAAGTTTCATTTGCAATCAGGCCTCAAGTGCGGCGACGTATTCTTTAACGATAATTTTCCAATCATGTTGTTCCGCCCAACTTTTGGCATTTTTCGAAAAAGATGGATAATTAGTCAGCACTGTTTTTACAGCCTCAGCAATTTCTTTTGGATTACTTTGGTCGACCAGAAGGCCGGTCTCGCCATCTTTAATTGCGTCTGATATGCCCGAATTTCTGCTTCCTATCGCCGGCACCCCAAAAGCATTGGCCTCTAAAACCGCAATTCCAAAACCTTCAAAATCTCCATCTGAAGTATGATTGCTGAGCATTAGTTTGATTGAAGCATTTTCTATTTTTTGTAACAACTCATCTCTACTGACCGCACCATGAAATGTTATATGATCCCCAAGCCCTAACATTTCTACCTTCTTGTCTAATTTTTGTTTATTGGTCGGTTTACCGACGATATGATAGTGTACGGTAGGATATTCAGACACAATCTCAGGCAGAGCATTAATTACATTGTCCTGCCCTTTTCTATCAGTAACATTTCCAACTGTTATTAGTGCAGGATTTCCCGTCAGGGGCAAATTTGAAGGGATATTAAATTCTCCTCCATTAATGCCGTTATGAATAACAAATTGCTGAATGCGGGTGGGCAAAAATCGTGGAAGGAACTGTTTGGTATAATTTGAAACAGCGATGATCTTATTGAATTTTTTAATTGAATAAGATGTTACTTTTTTTGACGGTGCCGACCTCAAGTCAAGTTCGGTACCGTGCACCACAGCTACTAATTCTTTCATAGGATTTCTCGCCCGTATCAGAATTCCTATCCATAAAGAGAACTTGCCTGAACAAATTACTTTATCAGCTTTTTTTGCGTGAGAAAGCGCTTTTAAAATACGTGCGAAATAAGTTTGGAAAACAAAACGTTTCCTCTTAACCCAGTATATTTTAAAATTTTCTTTTGACGAAAACTTTTCCAATTGATTATCATCCACTCCAATGATATCAGCTACAACCGATACTTCAAAACCTTCGGTCACCAAAGCTTTTGCAAGATTATAAGCATGGTTACCAATTCCACCAACGTTGGGTGGAAACTCGGAACTTATTATTAGAAGTCGGCGAGCCCTGACGGGAGTTAAAGGCGTTAGCATTGAATTATTAAAGCCATTGTTGCTTTTAGGTTTGGTGTCTATCTCTCTTGTCCCTTTAGGGTAAGGGCTTCCTCGTTAGCCGTTTTTGGTAATAGTTTTATCCCGTTATCTTTTCTCAGCATTTCGTTCGCAATATTTCTCGCTCTCAGAAATTGGATAAGTAAAAGTGGGGATTTGAAAACTGTAAGGACAATACTTAGAGCGAGCATTTTATTGTTGCCTTTGTTCTTATAAGAAACATTTGACAACATAATTCCCAGGAGAATAACTGCCCTATATAAATGCTCCGGATAGTATTTTTTGTAAAGAAAAACCACACTTGGAATTGGCTTAGGAGCAAACCATTTTTTTGGTCTGAAACCGTCCCAACTTCCCATTTCGCGTAATCCACCATCGGAAACTTTTAAATGGACCCTTGCTGCATAAGGATTGGAAATAGAACGATAGCCATTCAGGTAAGCGCGTGTGCCAAATTCCCCATCGCCCATTCGCTGTTTATTGTATTGCTCGTCAAACAATCCAATAGTAGAAAAAAGGTTTCTTTTAACCATTGCATTTCCACTATCAAACTGGTCGGCCCAACGGAAATAACTATAATTAGCAGGAATTTTCATTCCGACTTTTGCTAGTGATACACCAGCAGAAATATCACAATTAAAATAATCAAGGCATTTTAAATGATGACTTATCCAATCTGGTTTTACTCTTGAGTCATCATCGAAGAACAACAGATATTCGGCTTTAGTAGCTTTTATCGCATTGTTTCTAGCGGTCCACAATAATCGCTCTTTTTGATAAATTACCTTAATGTTTAAATTAAAACCTTTATAAAAATCTTCATTAAAAGGTGTTGATTGGTCAACAATGATAACTTGAAAATTCCGGTAGTCTTGTTTTTCCAGGTCTTCAAGTACATCTTTTAAATACAGATACCTGTTAAGCGTTGGAATAATTACAGCAACTAATGGAGCCTCTTCAACAAGGTTTGAATGATAGATATGATAATCGGAACGATCTAAAGGGTTCGTATAAGGATTAATCCTTTTTTTAGAAGAAGCTTTTGTATAAGCATTGATCTCTTTAAAAGGATTGTTAAGTGAAATAATGCGGCTGAATAATGCGTAAGTCGCCCACGGCTTCCCCCAGTATTTGTACACAAAAGTGTATTCGTCTTTGAGGCCAGGCTTTGGCATTTTTTCAAAGAAAGCTCTTGCTTCAGAATTGCACCAGGTTAACTGCCCTTTGTTCCAGGCCTGGTAGCCGACGTCGGCATATTTTGCAGTAATTGTTTCAAAAGAATCATCTTGCTCTACCTGTACATCCTCCTGCAAAGGCAAATACTCCGGATGATAATAACACGATGAAAAAGGTGTGGCTTTTAAAGGC
The DNA here is from genome assembly GCA_025963675.1 of Segetibacter sp. Lineage (GTDB taxonomy): Bacteria > Bacteroidota > Bacteroidia > Chitinophagales > Chitinophagaceae > Segetibacter. The sequence continues at coordinate 5,328 of JAOQAJ010000410.1, read as the reverse complement.
TGAATGTTGAAGAGCCAACCCGGCTGAGTATATTTTATGAATGAGAATTGCACTAATTATGTATTGATCAATTTAGCATATTCCTCTTCAAAAACATCAACTTGTCGGCTTATGGTAAATCTTTCTATGATTGTTTTTCTTGCATTTGAACCAAGAATTTTTAATTGAGCACGTTCCCTGGCTAACGACCTTATATTTTCAGCAATAGAACCAGGATCATAAATTTCACACAGGAGGCCATTTTCTCCATGAACAATTACTTCTTCCATACCACCGCTTTTCGTTGACACTACCGGAAGTTCCATACTCATCGCCTCAAGGCAAACGTTGGCAATACCCTCATAAACACTAGGCAACAAAAAGACATCGACACTGTTATATAGCTCGAGAATTTCGTCACGGTTTTTTTTACCCAGAAGTTCGACACAGTCCTCCAGTTGCAATGCATGAATGTGATAGAGGATTTCTTCCTTCAACGGACCATCGCCAACAATTTTCCATGAAAACTTTACCCCTTCATTCTTCAGTTGGCGCATCGCCATCAATCCTATCAGATATCCTTTTTGAAAGGTAAAACGACCAATTGTAAAAATTTGCAAGGCTGAACCGGAGGCAGAATATGGCTTAGCCCTTTTAAATACTGTTTGATCGATCGATGGACGATTTACAAAGATCTTTTCAGGTTCACTGCAAAAAGGTGTGATGGTATTTGCCATGTCCTGCGAAACGCAATGAATGGCATTTACTTTTGAAAATAGCTTTTTTAATTGCTCTTTTCTATTTGGCTCAGAAATAGGCTTCACCTTTTCAGCAGTACCACGGCAACTGACTACGAGTTTAGTATTGATACTATCTAATATATTTTCATACGCTACACCGAGACCAGAAAATTCAAAATGAATAATATCATAGGAATTTTTGAGAAGCAGCTTTTTTTGTAAATGTTGCTTAAACTTTTTTCTACCAGAAGCAGATATTGGAACTGTTTTAATTACCACGGAAGGATGTGACAAAAAAGCCTTAGCTATCCCTTTCTTTGTTTGAAGGCTATGATAAGAAAGCACTTTTATTCCGGCTTGCTTTACCTGGCTGACATGAGAGTCGTTTACAACGTTGTCCTGATTTTTAATAACCGTAATCTCGTGACCTCTTCTTCTTAGCTCGAGCGCTTTTGTTGTAATAAATGTTTCTGTCAGCGCTGGAAATTCATTTGTTACCAGGCAAATTTTCATAGGTTTAAAATGCATTCCGGTGGTGTTGGTGCCAGTTAACAAGTGAATATAATGACCAGATCAGCCAGCCCAAATCCTGCTTTGAGTGATTATGTTCATGTAATATTTTTTCAAGCTCTTTTCTCTTAAACAGTGGAGAAAGCTCCGATGGCATATTCATGATCTTCTCTTCCACATCTTTTTTCAACTCTTTTTTCAGCCAATCGCCAATTGGAATTACAAAACCTTTTTTGGGTTGCAAAACCAGTTTTTCATTTGACTTATCAATCAACAATTCTTTTAAATTGAATTTTCCCTGCCCGTTTTTCATACAACTTGTGTAATCAACAGTTGAACTATAGTCGATCATCTCATTACATAAGAGAGGCACTCGTACTTCAAGACTGTGATACATGCTTGCCCTATCAACTTTTATTAAAATTCTTTGCAAGTGAATATCAAACTCCAGCTTACGCAGCACATTCATTATGTTGTGCTCATTTACATCCAGCACCCCGTCTTCGTTATACACGTTTTTAAAAAAGAAAGCTTCTTCTATCTCATCATCAAACATTTCAGGCAGCCATTGCTCGGCACCTGTTATAAATAATGACCGATAATAATAGGCAGGAAAATCAGTTACTTCCAAGTGTCGCTTTCGAACAACCCTTTTTGCGCCTGTAACTTTTTCCTTTCCAAAATTCAAAACCCGCAACAATTTGCTGTGTCTGAAAACCATTCCTTCACGCAGCATTCTTTTATTTCTCGGGTAGCCCCAAAAAAGTTCGTCGCCGCCATCACCGCTTAGCGCAACTGTTACTTTTTGCCTGGCAAACTTCGATAACAACAGAGTCGGAATGGAAGAAAAATCTGCAAATGGTTCACTAAAAGCTTTGGTATTATCCGCTATTGTTTCCAATAAATCTTTTTCGGTTATATGCTGACAAAGATGTTTTGTTTGAAAGATATTTGCGTACTCTGCAGCCGCGCTGCTTTCATCCATTTTTTTATCATCTACTCCTATGGTGAACGATTGAATAGGAGTATGTTTATTAGCAAAATAAGAAACCAAAGGACTGTCTACTCCGCCTGACATAAAAGTTCCGACTGGTACATCACTCACCAGTTGAGCCTTTACGTTTTCTTCCAGAATTTGTTCAAGCGATTTTGCCGCCTTTCCTTTTTGATTAAGTGCATAGTTGAAAAACCGGTGCCTGGTAAACCCTGCATTATTTATGCGAAAAAAATAACCATGAGGCACCATACAAGTAGAAGTAACCACACCGGAATTTTCAGGAACATAACCCAAAGAAAGGTAAGCGCCAATAGCACCAGCATGCAAAGCGTTTGCCTTTATAGTAGGGTGATTTATGACATGGTCATACTGAGAACTATAAACAATTCCGTGTGATGAATGTCCGATATATAATGGCTTAATACCACTTCGGTCACGGGCAAGAATTAATGTATTGGTAACTGCGTTGTAAAATGCAAAAGCAAACAAACCATCAAAATTTTCCAGCACATATTCCTCACCCCAATTCATAAGTGCATATAGCAAAACTTCAGTATCAGTGGTCGAACGAAATGTTACTCCTTCATTTTGCAGGCGCTTTCGATACTCACCAGTATTATAAATTTCACCGTTAAATGAAAGTGCATATCTACCGCATGCTGAGATCATTGGCTGATTGCCGTTTTCAGAGAGATCAAGGATGGATAAACGAACAAAACCAGCAATGTAGTTTTGCTGGTTCGACCATGTTCCATTAGAGTCCGGTCCGCGATGATGCATACTCCTCAAAGCCCATTCAATAAAGGGCCTTTCATTCTGCACCTGATCTCTGTAATTAAATATGCCTACAATACCGCACACTTCGTTGTATTTTCTGGGAGTTGATTTTTTGGGGACAAGCTCTTGAGGTTTATTCGACATCGTTGTGTCACTCCCTTGTACTGATAGTTCTGTGCGGAGCCTTTAAACCACTAAGACACAAAGTACACGAAGAAACACTAAGGCTTGGTGCAGTTTGTTATGCCTAGAGTGTAGCGGTTCAAGAAAAGCGCCTTATTTTTTTATAGAAAACAAAATCCCGGAGGTCTTATGCCGCTTTCCAAAATAGTAAGCGAGTCTTTCTCTATAACCCCAACCGGGGAATTTTGACTTTTTTATCCGGTACTGGTCTCTATCAGATACAGCTATAATTTTCGAATCAACAATATATTCGGCTACGTCTTTAAACAGATCAACGATTTGCTGAGGAGTTGGTCTGAAACCGTTGTCAATAGGATCGTAATGCAATTTGTATTTATATGGAACGGTTATTAGCAGATGACCACCAGAACGAGTGATAGCAACCAGGTTTTTTGTAACCAGTTCAATGTCTTCAACGTGCTCGAGTAGGTTTGTACAAATAGTTAAGGCAAAACGATCTTTAAAAGGGACGGCAAAATTTTCTTTGGTAACATCAGCTACCAAATCAACTCCAGGCTCTTTTTTCATATCTACATTAATCACATTCCAGCCAGAGCCTAAAAGCGTGTTTATAATATTGTCATGAATGTGAGGCTGAATAACCTTTCTAAAATGGTCAGTTGATGAGCCAATGTTTGCAACTTCATTGTAGCCGTTCACTGGCTTTAGTTTTTGAATTGCATTTTTTATCCAAAGTGATTCTTCTCTAAACATTTTTATACAACTTAACTTCTGAACAATTTAATTTTTTGAATGAATGCTATCAATATAACACTGACGTAAGCGTGCAGTAATGATATCCCAGGTATAATTCTCTTCCACTTTGGCAAAGCCGTTTTCACCCATCCTTTTCCTTAACTGAGCATCTGACATTAATTTCGATAGCTTTTCAGCCAGGCTTGCTTCATTATCCATTTCCATTAATAGCCCATCTTCGCCATCTCTTATCACATCCCTTACCGCGCCAATTGAAACTCCTATCACCGGCTTTTTGCAACTCCATGCTTCGAGGAAAACAATCCCGAACGATTCGTTGTGGCTTGGCAGTACGAGAATATCAATGCTATTAAAAACCATTGTTTTTTTTTCAATCGGGAAGTTTGGTTGCCATTTTATTCTTGTTGCAATTGCATCAGGTAAAGTGCTGCAGTAATTTTTCAAATGATTTACATACTCGCCGCCGGCACCTGCTATTAAAAGATATGCTTCAGCAAATTGAAGGGCAATTTTTTCAAATGCTTTTATCAACACTAAAACATTCTTCGTTTTTTCAATTCTTCCCGCATATCCTATTACTAAACCGTCTTCCGGCACTCCGATATCTTTTCTAAATGTTACTATATCTTTTACATCAACATTTACAAAAGGCTCCATATCAACCCCCACACCTAAAACAAAGATCTTTTCAGCTTTTACTCCTGATTTTATTAACCTGCTTTTTTCATAGCCGGTATTTGCCAGGCAAAGTGATGACGCATTCATAGACTTTACCTGGATAGGATACAAAGTTGTCTTGCTTTCATCAGCCTCCCAGTGGATACTGCCGAAATAAAAAAAATTACACTTTCTCCATAGAGGAAGTTGCATGTAATAATAGTTGGCAGATGAACCACAAAAAGCATTTGCATCAACATTCATCAAGTACCTTTTCATCTTCGGGGAAACGGGTCCATTTGCCATTAGAAACATTAATTGCGGCTTTCGGATAGAAAGCTTTGCAAGTACTTTATTAATGAATGCGAATGGTTTAATGTGCCACCTTACAAAAGGAAACCGAATAACTTTTACTCCGTTAACAACCTCTTCTGCCGGCCCAACGTTCTTGAACATTTTTCGCTCAGGACCATAGTACGAATTGGTTGTAACGACTGTAACGTCGTCTCCGTAATCTCTCACCAGCCTCTCAGAGACATTTTTAAAGAAGAACTGAACACCACCAGACGAAGGATGATACAAATGACTGATATGAACAATTTTCATTTATAAAATTTCAAAGACCAACTCGTAGATTCAACGCCTGAAAATAAAACGGTTTTTAGAAAGAATTAGTATCGACTGGAGATGTAAATGCCGGGATTACAAAGTGGACGCTTTCTTGACGCTATTGAATAAAGCACCAGAAGTACAAGTGAGTGACACAAC
>JAOQAJ010000350.1 GCA_025963675.1 Segetibacter sp. | reverse complement strand
AACCTCCCCCTTTTTGCTGCAGATACAAAGCGGCAGACTGTCGGGTAGAACCGCCTACAAATACATCTTCCAGTCCATCGCTATTAACGTCGCCCTTAACCATGCATGGGCCAGAAAACGAAAGCGGGTTGACCATCAGCGGCTGTCTTTTAAAATCATTCAGAAGGTTTTTTAGGTGACTAAAAGGCAGGGGTGAAGCTACCTCAGCAAAAATGGTGTTGCCTGGTACAAACCTTTGATAAATGGAACCTGCATTTTTTTCTTCCAGTGTTAGTACCTGGCCTGCTTTTACGTTTTGCAGTACCTGTTGTTTTCCGCTAAGCCAAACCACTCTTAATGAATCAATATTGGCCGTATTGCTGCCCAATCCAAAATGTAAAACAGGTGAAACACTTGACTGAAAGCCACGACTAGTGGTCTGCTCCTGGTATTGCTGCTGCCCCTTGTTATAAACCGTTACTTTAGCACCAACTCCCTCTGTGTTTTTACCTGCACCTACCAACTTTAACTGTAGATATTGGTTTTTCAATTGCCCTTGTGCCTCGTTCTGGTACACAAAAGCAGCCTGGTTAATATTGTTTGCTATGAGGTCAATGTCACCATCATTATCCAGGTCGGCGTAAGCAGCGCCGTTGCTGTTAGATGGAGTGTCAAAGCCCCAGTTCTTACCCTGATTTTTAAAATGCAGGTTACCGGTATTTTGAAATATGTAATTATTTACGTTTGAGGAAGGAATTTTAGAGATCAGGTCCATTACGCTTTGAGGTGTTACTTTGCCATTCAAATACTGGAAGTACGAGCTCTTGAATTTAATAAAATCCATGTTAGTGAAATCCTTCAGAAATCCGTTGGTTACAAATAGATCTTTTTGTCCATCATTATCATAATCACCTAATAAAGCCGCCCAACTCCAGTCGGTGTTTGATATTCCGCTCAGTTGGCCGATCTCACTAAAAGTGCCGTCGCCGTTATTAAGCTGCAACATGTTCCGCATATACTGGTGGCTGAAACCGGCATGTACGATCATGTCAAAATATTCATAGTTATCGGGAGCAAATAACAGCCGCTGCCGTTTGTTGTCCTCTGGTAACATGTCAAGACTTATAATATCAGGCAGACCATCGTTATTCATATCCGCAATATCGTTGCCCATTGAGTATAGGGAAGTATGGCCGATACTGCTTTTTAATTTATCGCTAAATGTGCCATTCTTATTATTGATCCATAAGTAGTCAGGGGCTGAATAATCGTTGGAGACGTAGATATCCGGCCAGTCGTCCTGGTTTATATCAGCGATGCCAACACCGAGGCCATAAGAAAATGCCGACTTGTCTAAACCGGCCTGCACCGATACATCTTTAAATTTACCCCCATTGTTCTGGTACAATTTCGCGTGCATGTTTGGCTCCGGCTTTTTTAAAATCTGCTGTATCGTTACCTCGTCGAGGTGGCTAAAAGGAGAGGGGTTATGATTTAGCAGGAACATGTCAAGATCATCATCGCGGTCGTAGTCGAAAAAAGCAGCCTGGGTGCTAAAAGCAGAGTCTGCAAGTCCATATTCTTTTGCCTGGTCAACAAACGTTGGTATGCCGTTCGCGGCATTTCCCTGGTTAATTAATAACTGGTTGAATCTTGCCCTGCCAGGTAAAGGGCCTGAATAACATTGGTAAATATCAAGCAATCCATCTCCATTCACGTCAGCCACTGTAGCCCCCGTTTTCCAACTATTGGATGCACCTTGTACGCCTGCAGCCACAGACACATCTTCAAACTTCATTTGCCCTTTGTTCAGGTAAAGCTTGTTGAGAACCTGGTTGCCGGAAAAATAAACATCCTGCAATCCATCCCTGTTAAAGTCACCGATCGCTACCCCGCCACCGTTATAGAAATACGGGTACGACATAATGTTGGCGTAAGGGGTTTCGGTTAAGGCGTTATTAAAACTAATATTGGTTTTTTCAGCGGGCAGTAAAGTAAATAATGGTGGTCCGGAAGACGGTTCTGTTTCTGTTGTTTCATTTCCCCCTGGTTCATTCTTACAGGCAACATCTACAAGCATCAATATGGCAAGAACAAAAAGGAAGCGATATTTGAAGAGATCCATCGTCAGTTATTAATAAGCGATAAAAATAAGTACGATTTCATATCCCTAAATTTTAATATCATGAAAAAGCAGTTAAATTGTACATCGCGTTAACTGTAGTGCAATTAATTTAATTAAGGTTAACCTTTAACGAAGTGCAAAAACTGCCTTAATAAAGTCGTTTTTGAAATAAGCATAATTAATAGGAGTCATTACGGTTGTTGATTACTACCGAGTGTCCTGAGAGTATCTTCACTAAATATATTAATTCCTTTTCCGGATACAGATAAAACGTTCTCCTGTGCCAGCTCAGTCAAGACACGAAAAGCAGTTTCATAAGTGGTTCCTACATACGAAGCCAGGTCGTGTCTGGAGACCGCAATAGCCAGTTGGCCATCTTCGGTTACACCAAATCTTTCTTTTAACTTCAATAACCCGTATGCAATTCTGCCTTTAACCGACATGTGCGCAAGATTTCGCATTCGCTTTTCAGATTCCTGCAATTCTTCTGCATAAAACATCAATAGCTTAAAGGCGTAGTCGTGGTTAATTTTTAAAGTAGAGAAGAAAAAATCAAGCGCTATAAAACAGGCGGAAACGGGCTCAATGGCTGTAGCAGATACCGGGTAGATGTTTTCCTTTCCTAACCCACGGTGACCAACAATATCGCCGGCTCCGGCAAAACGAATAATTAGTTCTTTATCATCTGTCCAATGTTTATGCACCTTAGCTTTTCCTGCAACCAAATAGTATATTCCGGTTACGGGTTCACCTTCCTTAAAAAGAAGTTCCCCTTTTTTGAAATCAAAAGTTTTCCTGTTTACATCGAGAGCGGGTAACCATTCTTGCAAACACCCCTTGCACAAGGAACAGCTTTGCAGGTCACAATTCTTTTTATTCTGCTTCATTAGGGGAAGGTAAGATAGAAGTTGATGGCCACAAAGGTTCTACAACACCGAGAAAAGGTCGTACTCATAACGTAGTTTTCGTTTGGCAAACAGCATCGCTTTATGACGCGCCTGTTGTGTCACACCCTTGTACGCTATCTTTTCATGGCAGCAAGATCTACGTTTGCAGCAATATACTCCTTACAAAACGATGGATGAAGCCTAACAACTTCTCCGATCATTATAATTGCAGGGTTAGACAGTCCTTCATATTGTGCCCGGTAAAAAACATCTTTTACCTTACCAATAACCATTTTTTCTTTATCAGTTGTGCCGTCCTGTATAATAGCTACAGGTGTCTCGCTTTTGCCATGTTCTGCAAAAATTTCCATAATTGCTTCAAGCTTGCTCATAGCCATTAATATAATAACTGTAGCGCTTGATTGAGCTGCCAGCTTTATATCCGCAGATATTTCTCCTGATTG
>JAOQAJ010000342.1 GCA_025963675.1 Segetibacter sp. | reverse complement strand
TGGCATTCCTAATAAAACCGCGGCGGTTATTTTGTATTTGTTTCATCTGTTGGTATAGGTTGATATTTATGTACTTAGCTGGTTGCTACTATTAAGCATCGTTGTGTCACTCACTTGTACCTACCGTGTGTACTCATCTTTTTTCTCAGAACAATAGAACACGAATGACGCCGATCAAACTGATAAAAACCGATTTGAAAATTGTTTCCCTGGTAATATCACTTCGCTAACGCTGTTTTTCCGGATAAAAACGGATTGGTTCAGGTTTTCTTACCTGGCTAATCTGCCTAATCCTCTCAATCTGTGTTATCCGTGTTCCAAAAAAACTTGTGTGCTCACCGTAGCTCTTGTACCGACAGTTCTATTTGCACCAGCTCAACAAAATATCAGGCACAAAATATTATACCATATCATTGTGCCCGGCAGCATTTTTAATTGAATCTAAATTAATGAAATTGCTAAAAGGAAAAGATTATTAATTATTAATAAAATTGTTTTGAAAAGGATAGGCCTGATATCAGATACGCATAATTACCTTGATCCTGCCGTATTTAAGCATTTTGACAAATGTGATGAAATTTGGCATGGCGGCGACTTCGGGTCGGCAACAGTAGCTGATGCGCTAAAAAACTTCAAACCACTTCGCGGTGTATATGGAAACATAGATGGGAAGGATATTCGTGGCGACTTTTCCGAAGTCTCGTATTTTAATTGCGAAGACGTAAAAGTTCTGATGATTCATATAGGAGGCTACCCCGGAAAATATACTGCACTGGCTAAAAAAGAAATTATTTCAAAGGGTCCTAAGATTTTCATTTCAGGTCATTCCCATATTTTAAAAATCATGTACGACGAAAAGTTTCAATGCCTTCACATGAACCCCGGAGCGGCAGGGAACCAGGGGTGGCATAAAGTTAGAACGCTTGTTCGTTTCGTAATAGATGGCGCCGACATCAAAGAATGCGAAGTGATTGAGTTGGGGAGGCGCGGAGTGTGAAGGGAAGTATGTGTTGCAGCTTACCTGTTACAAGTTACAAGTTGTGTGACACTGGAAACTGAAACAGGCACCGTGGCAAGCTATCTTAGCGACTATTTTTAAAAATGACCTAATGACTTTTTAATATGAAAACAACTGAAAACACGATACTAATTACAGGCGGAACATCCGGAATTGGATTGGCTTTTGCCGAAGAATTTCTACGGTTAGGAAATAAAGTTATTATCTGCGGACGAAGAGAAGACCGGCTTAAACAAATTGCCGAAAAGCATGAAGGAATAGTAACACGGGTTTGTGACGTTGCCGATAGCAACGACAGGGAAAATCTCGCCAGTTGGGCAATCAGCAATTTCCCTGAAGTAAATGTGCTGATTAATAATGCAGGTCTGCAATTACTAACCGATATGACGAAACCTGTTGATGTAAACAGGGTCAACAGCGAGATTTCGACCAACCTTACGGCTCCTATACATCTTGCTTCGCTTTTCGCTCAACACCTTTCTACCAAACCCGAAGCTGCCATCATCAATATTTCATCAGGATTAGCTTTCGTACCAATAGCTTTTATGCCCGTTTATTGTGCAACCAAAGCTGCGATTCATTCAATTACATTGTCGCTAAGACATCAACTTAGAAATACCCCGGTTAAAGTTTTTGAAATCGCTCCCCCGGCAGTTGATACAGAACTGGGATCAGACCGGCGTGAAGACAAAACACAATCACATGGCGGCTTACCAGTCGCAGATTTTCTAAAGGAGGCAATGGAAGCGATCAAGACGGATAAGCTGATGGCACCAATTGCAATGGCAAAAAACTCTTATGAAAACAGGGAAGCCATGTTTGAAATCATGAACCGCCAGTAAACTTTTGCGGGTAAACAATTGCGAGCACCTTTACAGCAAATCTCAAATAAGTTCTGAAAAAAGTCACACGACTGCTATTGAAATTATTGCGGTGGCTTCAGATTTGCTGTTTAACTTTCGGAAAAAACATAACATTATGGACAATAACAAAGATCTGGAAGAAGCAAATAAAGAAGTTGAACGGTCTAAGACTATACTGCATGATAGCGAAAATTCAACTAATAAAACAAGTGATGCACCAGCGGACGAAAATAGTGACGAGCCAAAGGAAGAAGGTTCTGGAATTTTTACTGCAGACGGAAAAGAATTGCCTAAAATAGATGGCGGTTATGACATCGTAGATCCGGGAGGAACTTTAGGTGATGATGAATTTGTATCCGGTTAAAGTTCATGCTCAGTTTTCAATATTTCATTTAATAAAAAACCTCTTTAATTCGTTGAAGAGGTTTTTTATTGTAAGAGCCAAAATCATCAGCTTTACGGTCTTCTCATCGTATCGTCAGACGCCTCCAAAAACTGATGTGTCAAAATACAATCTCGTCGTCATAATGTAAACTTTAAAATATTTCGTCGGCTTGTATTTATTAGACTTTATCCTTCAAAAATTGCTCACTTCAACTAAAACATTCACTCATCCAAACCTGCCTTTTCCAACCCAAATACCCATTATCTTACAGCCACAAATGTTTTACCCATGAAAGCTTTGTTCGCAATTGCAATACTTATGACATCCATTATTGCTTGCACCAGTACTAAAAAAACTACTCCTTCTGCAATAGGTGTTGTTCCATTACACAATTATGTTTTAAATGAAAACACTTCATTTTCTGATGATACTAATTTTCTTTTTTTTGGCTCAGCAAATATCTTTCATAACACATTTAGCATGACGAAAACTTCTATCGGCAATGCTATTGTTCCCGATTTTGCTGCACAATCAGTAGTGGCCATCATTATGAAACCAACTGAGAAAGTTGTTTCAGTCGAAATAAATAAAGCAACCACTTCAGGGAAAGATCTCAATATTTATTATACAACGGCAGATACGACATCCTGGCAAACTTATAAGCAGACTCCGATGACGGTTGCTACCGTACCAAAAAGTGGCAGCGTACGAAAAGTGAACTTTTTTAAAGATAATATCAGGCAAAAGACAATAGTAGCCACCTATTAGTCTTATCCTGAATAGTCATGCACAATCTGTATTTTGCAAAGGCATTGTTCGTCTCGGCAAGTTTACAATAAAAACGATCCCATGAAATATAATTATCGCCTCTTCCTTAGTCTTTGCCTTTTGACCTTTAGTACAATTTCAATTGATGGCTGGTGTTTTCAAAGTTCGGATTCATCTACACAAGGCAGGCAGCAAAGAGTGGTTGCAGATGGCGCTACTCCCCGACTCATTGCAAAACAATTTGCTTTTACCGAAGGGCCGACGGTTGACAAAAAAGGCAATATCTTTTTTACAGATCAACCCAATGATAAAATCTGGAAGTATGATACAGAAGGAAATCTTTCCCTTTTTATGGAAAAAGCGGGCAGGTCTAACGGAATGTATTTCGACAAAAAGGGCAACCTGATTTCCTGCGCTGATGAAAAAAATGAATTATGGGCAATCGATCCCGACAAGAATGTAACAGTTCTTCTGTCTGACTTCCGCGGTAAACTGCTGAACGGTCCCAACGATGTGTGGGTACATCCTAAACGCGGATTGTATTTTACCGACCCGCTTTACAAAAGGCCCTGGTGGACCGCAACAACCGAACGCTTGCCAACCGAAAGAGTGTATTATTTGCCTAAAAATCAAAAACAACCAATTCCGGTGGATTCAACCATAAAAAAGCCAAACGGTATCATCGGTTCTCCCGACGGCAAAACGTTGTATGTAGCAGACATTGGTGCGAGTAAAACATACAAATACCACATAGAGAAAGATGGCACATTAAGCCATCGTCAACTTTTTGCGGAAATGGGTTCCGATGGAATGACAATCGACAAGGAAGGAAACCTATACCTGACAGGAAAAGGTGTGACAGTTTTTAATAAAAATGGAAAAAAAATCGACCACATCGACATTCCTGAAGGTTGGTCAGCAAATGTTTGTATCGGCGGCAAAAACAGGGATCAACTGTTTGTTACTGCTTCCACAGCGGTCTATACTGTTCCGTTAAAAGTAAAGGGTGTTGGGTCAAAGTGAACACTTCGGCCACAATCTTGTTGCTATAAAATAATCTAAAGCAATTTTATGGCCGAGCAAAATAATGATCCCAATACGGAGATGGCAGAGGTAATGAATCGAAACATCAGGGAAATAATAAAACTTAGGCAGGACGAAGAAAAGGAAAAAACGAGCGACGAGCATATCGCAGATAAGATTACGAGTTTTACCGGAAGGATGTCATTTGTTTACATTCACCTGGTACTTTTCGCATTATATATCGCCTGGAACGCCGGTTTGACGCCAATAAAACCAATAGATCCAAACTTTACAGGATTGGGTACCGTGGCATCCGTCGAAGCAATTTTCTTGTCAACCTTTGTCTTGATCCGGCAAAACCGCATGAATAAGCTTGAAGATAAAAGAGCCAATCTAAACCTGCAGGTAAGCCTGCTTGCCGAACATGAAGCAACCAGGCTACTCACATTGGTTTCAGCCATAGGACGCAAACTAAACATTGAAGAAGCAGAAAATCCTGAATTCGACGACCTCAAAAAAGAAGTCACTCCCGAGAAAGTATTGGATACAATGGACAAACACAAGAAAGACATCGTCAAAGAAAATGGAATTGAGTATTAAACCGCATACCTGGCTCCTCCTGATTAATTGATATGGAAAACTTAGCCGTTTTTCGCTTTTACGATTCTCTGAATGATTTTCTTTCATCACCAAATAAAGACACTCAAATAAATTACAGGTTTTCAGGAAATCCTGCCATAAAAGATGCCATTGAAGCCCTTGGCATTCCACACACTGAGGTAGATTCAATATTAGTAAATGGTTCTTTTGTAAACTTCTTCCACAAACTGGCCAATGAAGATGTAGTACAGGTGTATCCTCTCTCAAACATCACAAACCGTACTTCCCAATCTCTGACTCCTACCCTTCATTCCCCCGTACGTTTTATTGCAGATGTACCTGCCGGTAAGTTGGCAAAAAAATTAAGGATGTTCGGATTTGACACTGCTTATCAAAACAATTTTACCGATGAGGAAGTCGTAGAAATTGCTGAAAGAGAAAACCGCATAGTGCTGACAAGAGATATTGGTTTATTAAAGCATAAAAAGATAAAATGGGGATACTGGCTACGATCACAACACGCAGATGAGCAATTGGCAGAAGTGGCCGCCAGGTATCATCTCTCTAAAAACATTAACCCGCTGGCACGATGTATCATTTGCAACGGGGAAATAGTTCCGGTAAATAAAAAAGATATAATTGAACATGTACCACCTAAAACAGTTGAACTCTTTAAAGAGTTTTATCAATGCACCGGCTGCAAAAAGGTTTATTGGAAAGGCTCGCATTACGAGCACATGCTCGAGACAATAGAACGCTTAAAATTGTAAGAACTTTATCGACACGATTTTTTATTTTGTTGCAAACATCATCTTTCAAATCAACATCGTTGTGTCACTCACTTGTACTTTCAATTTTTTATTCATCTTTAGTACCACTTTAATTAACTCGTTAGTTCATACACATTTCTCCCATCAACTACTCAATCTTCAATTGCGTATTTATATATTTCAACAGTATCTTTTGTTCAATTTACTACTGAAAATTATTTCTATATGGAACAAGAAGGTGCGTATATTTAAGAGTTGGCTGCAATAGCCAACATACCCGAGCATCTAATCTTTATTCAGCAGCTTTCGCAGCTTTAGTACATGGACGACGGGACACTTCAGCAGGTGATTTACTATCGGCTTCAGTGCCTGGTGGCTATGATGAAAAGTGATTTATTGTTTGGACAAATTTTGCTCCGCCGCCGAAGCGGAAGGAATGCTATG
>JAOQAJ010000327.1 GCA_025963675.1 Segetibacter sp. | reverse complement strand
TCTTCATGCATTTCGTCTGCTGCCCGCAACGCAAATTCTTTGGTTCCACCACCTCCGGGTATTAAACCCACACCCAGCTCTACCAGACCAATATAGGTTTCAGCGGCTGCACAAATTTTGTCGGCATGAAGGTTCATTTCACAACCGCCACCAAGGGTTAATCCATGAGGTGCAATCACCACAGGAATAGAGGAATGGCGAACGCGCATCATGCTATTTTGAAACATCCTGATAGCAATGTCGAGTTCATCATACTCTTCTTCAACTGCGAACATGAAGATCATTCCAACGTTTGCACCTGCACTAAAATTGGCACCCTCGTTTGCAATTACGAGCCCTTTGAAATTCTCTTCTGCTAACCCAATTGCCTTATTCACGCCTTCCAATACTTCGCTTCCTATACTGTTCATTTTCGTTTTCCATTCAAGGCCCAAAACGTCGTCACCCATATCGTACACTGTACATGCACTATTCTTCCAAACCGTTTTTTCTTTGTAATTGTTAAGTATTAAGAAAGCTTCTGCCCCGGTAATTGGTTTATATAATTTTGATTTTACATCATAAAAAAGTCTTTTGCCATTTTCAACTTTGTAAAAAGATGTAGCTCCAGTTGCAAGCATTTCGGCAACCCAGGCAGCAGGCTCTAGGCCTACGCTCTTCATTGCTTCAACGGTTTTATTAACGCCCAACAGGTCCCATGTTTCGAAAGCTCCAATCTCCCACCCGAAGCCTGCCATCATTGCATCATCAATTCTAAATAACTCGTCACTGATTTCAGGTATCCGATGCGAGATATAACTGAACAAGCTGTAGTGAAACTGCCTGTAAAACTCGCCAGCTTTATCTTGCGACGCGCTCAACATTTTTATTCTTGTTGGCAAATCTTCAATAGGCTTTGCAGCGTCAACACTTGCAAATTTTGGTTTGCTTCGAGGTCCATATTCAAAACTTTTTAAATCGATCACGAAAATTTCTTTCTCCCCTTTAGAGGTAGGGGGCATCTTTTTAAAGAAGCCTTGTCCCGTCTTATCACCCAGCCAATTGTTTTCAGTTATCTTCTGCAGCCATGTAGGAATGGTAAATGTTTCCAGCGCTTCATCATTTTTACAATTGTCTGCAATTCCTTTTGCCACCTTAACCAACGTATCAATACCTACAACATCGGCCGTTCTAAAAGTTGCTGATTTAGGTCGACCAATAATAGGTCCTGTTAAAGCATCAATCTCATCAATTGACAATTGCAGCTTATCCATTAAGTTGAAAATGGACATGATGCTAAAAACCCCTATTCGATTGGCAATAAATGCAGGGGTATCTTTAGCAAGCACTGTTGTTTTCCCCAAAAACAAATCGCCATAATTCATCAAAAAATCAACAACAGCTTGGTCGGTATATGGGGTAGGAATAATTTCAAGTAAACGCAGGTAACGTGGCGGATTAAAAAAGTGGGTTCCGCAAAAGTGTTTTTTAAAGTCTTCGCTTCGGCCTTCAGCCATCATATGAATAGGTATGCCGGAAGTATTGCTGGTGATGAGCGTTCCTGGTTTGCGAAACTTTTCTACATCATTAAAAACTGCTTGTTTTATGTCAAGCCTTTCAACCACAACTTCAATTATCCAATCACAACTGGCGATGTCTTTCATGTTATCAGTAAAGTTGCCCGTGGTTATCCGGTTGATGACATCCTTAGAATAAACAGGAGAAGGATTACTCTTAACAGACGCAGTCAAAGCGTCATTAACAATCCTGTTTTTTACGGCAGGGTGATCAACAGTTAGGCCTTTTGCTAGCTCACCAGCATTCAATTCTTTTGGAGCTATGTCAAGCAGCAGTACCGGTAATCCTACTCCTGCAAAATGACAAGCAATACGGCTTCCCATTACACCACTTCCTAAAACGGCGACTTTTTTAATTGTTCTTTTCATGTGGAAGAAATTGTTCTGGCAGAAAGCGCGGAAGACGCGGAAAAAGAAATATTTTTCTCGTGCTGCGGTTTCTGCCAAGAATTTTGTTGCTCGCGCAGAAGGCGCGGAAGCCGCGGAAAAAGAAATGTATTTTTTCTGCGCCTTCTGCGATTTCTGCGAGAAATGCTTTTTGTTCAATAATTATTTACAATTCTTATAATTGATTCTTTGTCGATCAACTTCACAGTATTAAAATTAACAAGGAAGCCGACCTTTTTGCCAGATAATTTTAAATAATTTAAAAGCTGCTTTTTATGAATTTCATGCAAACACTCAACAGATTTTATTTCGACTATCACTTCGTTTTCAACTAACAAATCAAGCCTGAATCCTAATTCTAGCTGAACCGATTTATATATTACAGGTACAGGAACTTGTGAACTTACTAATAAATCCAAACTTCGTAATTCAAAAAGCAAAGCTGCCTCATACACGCTTTCAAGCAATCCTGGCCCCAACTCTTTAAATACTTCAAAGATGCCGCCTCTAACTTTATATGTAAGTTCATCTAGATCCATTACCAGCTTTTTTCTAAAATTAATTTAAAAGCATAGTTCCCGTAACTTCTTCAATTTCCGTGTCTTCCGCGCCTTCTGCGAGAAATTCCTCTGCCTTGCTTCTGCGAGAAATCCTTCTACCTAAAGAACCATCGCAACAATTTCAACTTTCCCTTATACGGTGGATACTTCACAGCAGGGTCAATCCATGTAGCAGTTTTTAAAATGGCTTTTGTACGTGTAAAAGTTTCAAAGCTAAATTTTCCATGATAAGCTCCTACTCCACTATTACCAACGCCGCCAAAAGGCAGATCTGCATTTGCCAGATGAACAAGTGTATTATTGATACAGCCGCCACCAAACTGAACGTTATTAATAAAGTAATCTTCATTCTTTTGATTGCTTCCAAAATAATACAACGATAAGGGATGAGGATTTTGCTGTATAATATGTAAAGCTTCAGATTGCTTTTTAAAAGTCAGTATCGGCAGTATAGGACCAAAAATTTCTTCTTTCATTACAGGAGCATCAGGTGAAACATCTTGCATCAATGTTGGTGACATGTACAATTCACTTTCCTGCACTTCGCCACCTGTTATTATCGATCCCTGGCTAAGAAAACTCTTTAGTTTATCGAGTCTTCGCCGGTTAATAATTCTGCCATAGTCTGCTGACTTTATCGGCTCCGCTCCATAAAACTGCCGAATGCTTGTTTGCATTTCTTCAATCAATTCATCCTTATTTTTTTCATGCACAAGTAAATAATCGGGAGCCACACAAGTTTGGCCGGCATTGGTAAACTTACCCCATACAATTCTTTTAGCCGCGACTTTTATGTCAGCATCTTCATCTATTACGCACGGGCTTTTGCCTCCCAATTCTAGTGTTACCGGCACCAGTTTTTCCGCGGCCAGTTTAGCTATCTCTCTTCCCACAGGTATGCTTCCGGTGAAGAAGACATGATCGAAGCGGTTTTCATTCATCAGTTTCGGAACAACCACTGCACCGTCGCCCTCTACTACAGCTATATATTTTTTATCAAAAAATTCAGCAATCATTTCACCAACAACTACTGACGTATGCACTGCCATTTCTGATGGTTTCAACACCGCACAGTTGCCCCCAGCTATTGCGCCAATCAAAGGAGCAATCAGCAATTGAAACGGATAATTCCATGGAGCGATAATCAGGCAAACACCTAGTGGTTCTCTTATAATACTGCTTGAAGAAGGCAACAAAAACAAGGGGGTACTAACTGAAGATCTCCTCATCCAATTTTTGAGGTTTTTGATGCTATGAGAAATTTCAGCGTACACAAAACCTATCTCAGTTGTAAAAGCTTCTTCCTGCGATTTGTGTAAATCTTTAAATAAAGCATCCATTATCTGCTGCTCATATTTCCGGATGGCCCTTTTTAATGTTTGCAATTGTTCTTTTCTAAAAGTGTATTCAGTAGTAGCTCCACTAAAAAAGTAGTCTTGCATTTTACCAAAGTCAGAAGAAGTGTGGGCGTCCATTTCTATTGAGTTTACCTGGTTCATGAATATTTATAACAAGGTAAAAGTTTAATTGTTATTGGCGCAGGATAAAGAAATACATGGTATGATTCCTTTAAAAGAAATTGTTTCATCTAATTTCACTTGATGATAGTGTACGATGATGAACATTTTATGCGGCAGGCTTTAAGAGAAGCGCAGGATGCGTTTCATGAAGGTGAAGTTCCTGTAGGCGCAATCATTGTGATCAACAATAACGTTATTGCCCGTGGACATAACCAGGTAGAACGGTTGAACGATCCCACGGCTCATGCAGAAGTATTGGCGATCACATCGGCGTGCAGTCATTTAGGAGCGAAGTATTTACCTGATGCTACTTTGTATGTGACTATCGAACCTTGCCACATGTGTGCTGGCGCCCTGTATTGGAGTAAACTAAAACGAGTGGTTTATGGAGCGACAGATGTGAAGCAAGGTTTTCATTTTTTCTATGGAGATAAAAACCCCTTTCATCCCAAGACAGAAATCTTAGGTGGTGTTCTCGGCGACGAATGTGCGAAGCTGATTAAAGACTTTTTTAAAGAACGCCGGTAATTGCTTTTATTAAAAAATGCTTTGGTGACCAGCATCTGTTCTTTTCTTAACAATTGTTGCGACGCTCCGTTCAACTGAAGTAGTTTTCCGGATCTTTTTTTAGCATCTGTTTGGGCGGCGAGTATTCCGGTTAAGTTGTGGCACAACCTGGTATTGAACATTTATGAACGGATTTTAAAAAAAGCTTCAAAAATGATTTGCCGTACAAGTGAGTGACACAACTATGTTTAATCCAGGAAAAATGCTGGTCAAAAAATGAATCATTTCCGAGATGAGAAAGATTTATAGTATGCCAATACACTTTCCACATATAGGTTATAAATTTGTTGTTGATAATAAATTGATTAAAAACTAAAACCGAATAATTATGGCATTTACCTTACCGCAGTTGCCTTATGCTCCTGAAGCATTGGAGCCTTACATTGATGCGCAAACTATGCAAATTCATCATGGTAAGCACCACCAGGCATATGTCGACAATTTGAATAA
>JAOQAJ010000310.1 GCA_025963675.1 Segetibacter sp. | reverse complement strand
AGCTACAGGTAAACAAATCAAGGTGCCTGAAGTTTCCTGTCTACAAATGATGAAAATCAAATGATTTTGTAAGTAATCCTAAATCAGCAATTTAACGAAGTGCGATTTTCCCATTGAATTCATCATTCTGCATAAAAGAATAACATAAGGAAAAAATTAAGACTGTTATAATTCGTGTGGCTCTTATTTTGTATTTCAATATCCCACACCTTTGAATGTTTTCAAAATACAATAATTACGATTAATGGATTACTTACGAAAGCTTTTGCTTTTTGTCCTTATAAAATTTCTTTTAGTATCCTCAGTCCTGTCACAAGAGAGTGGTATAATCAACGGCACAATTATCATCACACTTACAAGCCAGGACACGATCTGGATCGGTGCGGACAGCAGAACATCCACTCTGACTGAAAACGGCTATACGGTCAACAAAAAAGGCATGTGTAAGATTTATAACACAGACGATATTATTTATGCAATGGCGGGCCATGTTCGTTATGTTGACAATAGCTTTAACTTTTTCGAGATTATGAATTCAAGCATCAGCGAACAAAAGGACTTCGAAAAGTCCATGCAACTTTTTGAAGAGAGAGCAAAGACAGAGATTGCTTCCATCCTTAAGAAGTTTTCAAGGAAAAGTATAAATACACTTATAAAAACTAATAATGGCTCTTTTCTTACCGTGGTAGCAGTATCGTTTGTAAATGGAGAAAAGAAAATGAAGGAAATGAAATTTTCAATAGAAGCAAATAAAAAAAATAATTGGAATGTTGTATACAAAGCAACGGATAACAACGGTGTTGGTTCACTCAGGTTTGTTGGTCATGCTGCCAATGCTTCCAGGTTTGTAAGAGATAACAACCTGTTCTTTGGTAATGGTAAAAACATTCCTGGCAAGATCAGTGATTTGATAAAGTTAGAGTCTGATACCAGTATAACCGTAGGTATGCCCGCTGATGTCATCAGCATTTACAATGGAGGCTTTAGACGGGTAATTGCCAGCGGGTTGTGCAACGAATAAAGACGTTGCGTTATTAAAAGCTTAAGCAGTTTTGAAATGTTCAAACCTAGCCCTGATAAAATTAAAAACGCCGTAAAGCACTAGTCCTAATCCTAAAAGTCCCGCTAGAACCGGACCGTACGAACTATCTTCAATAAACTGAAAAGCCTGGTTCGTATCGCCTGCATCTTTTGCACTAGCATGAATTGCAGCTTTAAACATGAGCCATGAAATAATCAACCAAACAATTCCTCTTGCTATATAGCCGATCGTTCCTGCTTTTAAAAGATAAGCTGATGCATTAGTATGAAGATGCAGGCCGGTTACATGTTTTTTGTATTTTCCTGAGATCCCGTATATAATTTGATAGATCCCAACTCCCGCTATAATTGCAGCAGCAGTTCCTGCCAGGTATTGCCCAAACGGCTTCGCCAAAAGTTCTTGGATAATCTTTTGGTTGCTGTTGCCGCCATTATTTCCACCGCTGTGAAGCAAGACCTGGGCAGCCGCAATAGCAAAGGATAAATATATGAGGCCACTTAATAAGTACCTTCCTCTTTTGGCAAACCCTTTAGAATTGCTCCCTTTATTTTCAGTATCACTGAAACATTGTACACCTCTCCACAAGCAATAACATAGTAGCCCAAGAATTAATAAGGCAAGTAGAAACTGCCCGGCGAACTGTTGCTGTATCAACGACATCAGACCTTTTTTATTTGTGTGGGTATATGATTCGCCGCCAATTTTAAATGCGCTCATAAAAGCTACGATCCCGATTAAACAATAAATAATGCCTTTTGATATAAGTCCTATCCTGGCAATCCTGGGTATCCATTTCGATCCCGATGGGGCTTGTTTTAGTAAATCCAATTGTTTAAGTTTTAGGCTTATAGTCCTTTCAAATAACGAACCATGGTAGGAAACGATAATTCGTAAACGTTATTCACCACAACGCGAGCGGGCAATACCACGAGCAAAAGGGAATGCAACCTGTTGATACTCCCACCCGTCTTTTAAGACAGTTTTATCCAATTGTCCGTGCTCTTTTAATAACCGATTTTGTTAACCAATAAATTTTCTATGAAAAATCTGAAAATTCCAGTTAAGCATCGGGTACTAAAATTGTCGGCATTTAGTCTGATTATTTTTTTGCTTGCTACTTGTTTGTCAGCTTTCAAAAGCGAAACCAATGGAGATGATGTATCAAAGCGATCATCCAAAGAAAGTCTTCCTCACAAAAACAAACTGCAAAGCGATCTTTCTGATACCATTGCAGACCCCCCCGCACCTTACGCAACTCAAATAAATCCAAAGGCAATTCCATTTGTTCGAAAGTATATTCGGGCAGAAGGTGCAAGACTTGAAAAAATGAAAGTATGGGGCAAGGTTTATTTTAAAATGTATGACCATATCTTAAGTGAATATGGTTTGCCAAAGGAACTCAAGTATTTATCTGTTATTGAGTCTGATCTGATTGCTAAGGCTGTGTCTCGGTCTGGCGCCGTTGGTCCATGGCAAATTATGGAGGAAGAAGCTACAAGGATGGGTCTGAAAATAAACTCGAGAGTAGACGAGAGGAAGAACTTTAGAAAGAGCACTACAGCGGCAGCAAAAATTCTAAAAGAATTGTACGGCCAGTTCAATGACTGGACCTTAGTAATTGCTGCTTATAACTGCGGAGCAGGTCGCGTAAGGCAAGCCATCAGAAAAAGTGGTAGTAAAAATTTTTGGAGTTTGCAGGCTTATCTTCCGTTGGAAACAAGATGCCATGTTAAGAGATTTATGGGAACACATTACATCTTTGAAGGAAGTGGTGGAATAACAACAATGACTGCATCTGAAGTCAAACGTCATGAACGAAAAATTGAAGAAAGTCGTGCAAAGCAGTTGCAGTTGGAAGCTTTCTTAAATCTTGCAAGCGTTAATTTCTCAACTATATAATTTTCAACTTCTAATTATAAAATTGCCTGCTCCCGGTTATCTTGTGCAGGCAATTTTATCTCTTTTGGCAATTCGCTTCTGTATATTTTTTGAAATTGTCTAAGATCGCTTGCCATCCGAATTTTTGAAGTTCTATCGAATTTGTTTTTTCGGCTTCAAAAGTCTCAACAACTTTCGTTTTATCTCCTTCTGAAGAAAACGAAATTTTCACCTTTCTATCATCACCAAGCGTATATTCTATGTATTCATTTTCTTTTACAACATCATATACGCCCCCAAAATCAAAGCCGAAACTTCCATCTTTCGCTTCCATTCTTGCGGAGAATTTGCCTCCAACTCTCAGGTCGTTTTCAGCGTGCGGCGTATGCCAATCGTCATTTGCATTGTTCCACCTCTCTATATGCTTTGGGCCTGTCCAATAGTCCCAAACTTTTTCTACAGGTGCATCTACTGTGTTTTCTACTGTAATTGTTTCGCTTTGTGTTTCCATTAGTTTTAAGTTTTAGTTGTTTTAATTGATTCGATGCGTGTATTAGCTGTTATTTTTCCTTTCACAAAGCTAGCTGCCAAGTTCGGGTTTGTCTAAGTGCAAAAGCGACAATTTAAAGGGGAGAATGCGACTTTAACCAAACTTCGCTGTTATTATTTCGGTTAACTATACCGTGTTGAAAAGTGGGAAAGTTTCACCTGCAAATTTTTGTTTTAGCAATCATTGTATCTTCCAATGACAAACGATTTTAAAAGATGCAAGTCATATGAACGACGAAAGCAAAAACATTAATCGGAGACAATTTCTTAATCTTACCGGTGCGTTTGTACCGTTGTCGCTGGTGGCGTTGCAAGGCAATTCGAATACAAATAAAGATTTTAATCAACCGGGCAGAATCACCATTGAAAATGTCGATTCTAATTTTGAAAGAGAGCCCCTTATTCCTTATCGTTTTAAAGGCAGTGCTATAACCGAGGCATGGCAAATTGCTTCGAGGCTTGAGGCTGAATCCGGAAGCAGCACCATTGGGCTTGGAACTCAAAATATTTTGTGGTCAGATTCAAAGGTATTTGCCGCACATTCTCAAAGTGGTGGAAATGCCCTGATGTATGCTGTTACGGAAAGAGCATTAGAAATGATGAAAGGAAGTTCTTTTACAAATCCGATTCAATTGCTGGATGAATTGTTGCCGGAAGTTTTTGCTTACGCCAAAAAAATCACCAACAACCCTGACCTTAGAAAAACGTTCGCTTTAAACGCTTTAGTCAGTGTTGATAATGCTGCATGGCTGCTATACGCCAGGGAAAATAAGATCAACAAATTCGACGACCTTATTCCCGCAACATTTAAACCTGGTTTATCTTATAGGCACGATAAGGTAGCCAGTATGCCGGCCTTTAGTGTAGGTGCTAAGGTTGAAAGTATTAAAGCAGCAGCCGATGCCGGATATTTTATTATGAAGCTAAAGACAGGTTCAGCAGGCACACAAAAAGAAATGCTTGAAAAAGATATTGCATTCCTGACTGCCGTTCATGCTGCTATCGGCCATTACGAAACGCCTTATACTAAAAATGGAAAAATACCTTATTACTTTGATGCAAACGAACGATACGATGAGAAGGATACCCTGCTTCGTTTTCTTGATCACGCAAAAAAGATCGGGGCCTTTGACCAGATTGCAGTGATAGAAGAACCTTTCGGAGAAAGAAATAATATGTACGTGGGTGACATGGGAGTAACGATAGCTGCTGATGAAAGTGCACACACAGTCGAAGATGCAGCTAAACGCATCGACCAAGGATATAAAGCCATTGCAGTAAAAGCCATTGCAAAAACGCTGAGTATGACAATGAAAATTGCACAACTTGCATATGAAAATAAGATAACTTGTTTTTGTGCCGACCTGACTGTTAACCCTATCTTGCTTGAATGGAACAAATGTGTTGCTGCACGCTTACAACCTTTCGCAAACATTGGTATTGGTTTGCAGGAAACAAACGGCCATCAATACTACAAAAACTGGGATAAGATGAAGACGTATCATCCCAAACCAACTGCTTCCTGGGCTACAGCTCAAAATGGAGTTTTTCGAACAGAAAAGTCTTTTTACGATGAAAGTGCAGGAATCTTTGAACCCTTACCACATTATGAAGAGCTGTTTAGAAAGGATGTTTAAAAGCATGAAATTCAACTGAGCCGTGTGCGCTACAATAAGGTAAAATATTTTTTAAA
>JAOQAJ010000305.1 GCA_025963675.1 Segetibacter sp. | reverse complement strand
AAAACAACTTCAGCAACTTATTCCTCACTTCATACAATAACATCTCCAATTGTAACAGCTTCATCCAATGCGGTGAAGGTCGCAGGGATTTCATTTGGTGATTCAAAACTTACAATCAACGAAACCTGGAATTTTGTCATTAAAAATGATGCTATAAAGTTCACTGTCGACAGGACTTTTTCAAGACCTATTTTGGTTGAAGAAGCGTCACTTCCAAACTTCAATTTTATAAACGTTAATACCTGGGAAGGCGCTTACCAGGGCTACGGCGGATTAGCATGGTTCTATCTTTTTAACGAAAGACTTTGCACCTACGGTGTGCATACAAATTCATCTGCATTTTGGAACAGTAAAACAGGTAATGGCTTGAAGATAGTAGTTGATGCACCGGGAAAGGAAGTGGCTATGAAATATAGCAGAACCAATGATGATAAGCTGGCTTATGCAATCACTGTTTCAGACATGGAAATGATTCCCCGGTTTGACAGCGGCACCAACAGGAAAAGATTTATTCGTAATAGAACAGATGTTTGGTCTGCTTTCAATATGACTGCCGGAAAGACTTCCCAAAGCATTACCCTTTCATACTTTGATTTCAACAAAGAATTTGGTCGTGGAAAGTTTGTAGGATTGAATGGCGAACAGGTGAGCTCTGTTTTAAATACCATTGCAAGAATTGGTGTAATTGACCGTAAGCATTTCGGGGGAAATAGCTGGCATACTCCGTACGGGCCAATTTGTTTGCATGAACAATATATTGCTCAAATGGGTCTTGCTATTAATGATAATACTTATTTACAAGGTTATAAAGAATGCCTTGATTATTACCGGGACAACGCAGTGAAACCGGATGGAAGGGTATGGGCTCGTTGGGCTTATAACAATGTAGACATTATGCCGGGGCAAGTAACAGACAAAGGTTTTTATGAAGCCCAGTGGGGATTTTTGATGGATTCAAATCCTGACCTGGTAACGAATGTTGCAGAGCTCTTTGACCAGACTGGTGATAAGGTGTGGGTGAAGACACACCAGCAGTCTTGCGAGAAAGCCCTCGATTGGATTATGAACAGGGATAGCGACCAGGATGGACTTGTTGAAATGATGACAGATAGTTACAAAGAAAAAAGAGGAAGCGATTGGATTGATATTATTTGGGCTGCTTATGAAAATGCTTTCGTAAATGCCAAACTGTATCACGCGCTGGTTAAATGGACAGTTATTGAACGAGAATTAGGAAACCTGGCAAAAGCAAAAAAATACGAAGATTTTGCAAAAAAGCTAAAAACTAGTTTTAATAAGTCAACAGCACAAGGAGGTTTCTGGGACGAAGAAAAAAAGTGCTACGTCCATTGGTTGGATAAAGACAAAACCGTTCATGGCCGAAACATGGTAACACCTGTAAACTTTATGGCTATTGCTTATGGTATCTGTGATGACGGTGCACGAACTAAAACAATACTTGATGACATAGAAACACAAATGCAAAAAGAAAAATTATTCTTTTGGCCATTAACTATGTCAACTTATGCTGAAGGTGAAGGCCGTGAAACCCAATATCCATTTCCATCTTATGAGAATGGCGATTTGTTTTTGTCGTGGGGCGCAGTGGCGGTAAAAGCCTATGCTGAGTATAAACCAGAACTAGCTTTGAAATATGTAACGAATGTAATGACACGACATAGCCAGGACGGATTGGCTTTCCAACGGTATGGACGTGAAAAACAAGACGGATTAGGAGATGATATTCTTTCAGGCAACAGTCTCTCAGTTGTAGGTTTATACCAGGCTATCTATGGAATTAATCCTTTGTATAACCGCTTTTATTTAAACCCGCATATTACTAACCAACTTGCCGGAACCGAATTGAAATATAATTACCAGGGTCAGAAACTGACCATCGGGCTCGAGATGAAAAAGTATTCTGTTTCTAACGGTCGATTTAAGATTACGTCTGATAACCACTTTGGGTTTAAGACTGCCGGCAACCAACTCTCATATTTTCCAGGTGCAGAACCTACTGCTTCACTCGTCGTAACAACGGAAGCAAATAATAAGCTGGCGTTAAAAATAAAACATTGGAGTCCAAATAAAATGTCATTGATTGAGACCTCTGCAAGAAAATCAAAAGTAGCGTACACTGTCAACGTACCTACGCCAAATACAAATTATCAGGTTGCAATTAACGGTAACGTAACCGCCCGGCGTAAAAGCAGTGCAAATCGGCGTATTGTTGTTCTCAACCTCCCGTCAATTGCGGGCGATGATATTGAAATAACCAAAGAATAATAAGGCAGTATTGGAAAGAAAATTTTTTGCATCGGGAGGTACAGCAACAAAACGTATCATCATCCTTCCATTAGCAAGTAAAAATTTTAATCTTACCGATCTACATTTTTGCATTACTTCACGCCGTACTTTTGGTGCAGAACAATTTATGCCCTCATAAAAAAAAGCTTACTTTTTACTTGCTTCTCTATGATAAAATTAATTACTAAACTCAGCTTCATTATTGCATGTAGTGCATCAATTCAATTTACTTCCGGCTCCCCACTTAAAGGCCCTAAAGCGAAATTTATTGATACTTCCTCAGCCGCTAACCTTCAACTTCCAAAAGGATTTAATGCAATCGTAGCTTTTGACGGTCTTGCTGGTGCAAGGCATATGGCAGCAAATAAACAAGGAGGTTTATATGTAAAACTTTCTAAGTTAAAAGACGGGAAAGGAATTATTTATTTAAAAGACACTAATGGTGATGGAAAGCTTGAACAACAAAGTGCTTTTGGCGATTATCCAGGAACCGGTATAAGTATCAAAAACAATTATTTATACGCTTCTTCTAACGATGACGTTTATAGGTATAAGCTGGATAATAAAGGCGAGGTTATTAATCCCGATGCACCTGAGAAAATCGTTACTGCTTTGGTTAACAGAAACCGGGACAATGCAAAGTCCCTCACTCTTGATGACAGAGGCAACATCTATGTAAACTCCGGCTCTTACCTTGGCGGATGTCTTATTGAAGCCGGTACTAAAAAAGCACCCTTTCCATGTCCTTTGCTCGACTCGGTCGGTGGCATCTGGCAGTTCAAAGCCAACGCCCTAAATCAACAATACAAAGACGGTTTTCGTTATGCTACAGGTTTTAAACACGTAGTAGGTCTCGACTGGAACAACAAGACAAACTCTCTATTCATTATGGAGCACGGCAGAGATCAATTAAGTGAACTCTTTCCTGAATACTATACGAAAGAACAAGGTGCTCTGTTGCCATCAGAAACAATGTACGAGGTACGTAAAGGATCAACGGGTGGATGGCCTTATGTTTATTATGATCATTTCCAAAAGAAAAAGATAGTTTCTCCTGAATACGGCGGCGATGGTAAAAAAACAGGTGGAGAAAACGCTCTTGATCCAATTGTTGGTTTCCCGGCTCACCTGGCACCCAATGGTCTTTTATTCTACAGCGGTAATAAGTTCCCGAAGAAATATAGGAACGGTGCTTTGGTTGCTTTTCATGCAAAATCAGCAGAATTGCAGAAAGGATATTTTGTAGCTTTCGTTCCTTTTAAAAACGGCAAGCCTTCCGGAAACTGGGAAATATTTGCAGAAGGTTTTGCAGTTGACAAAGATATTCATAAACCTTGCGGCCTGGCAATGTCTGAAGATGGATCAATTTACGTTTCTGACGATGCAAAAGGGACTATTTACCGTATTGAGTACAACCAATAATCCTGTTAGCCTTTTGTTATTGTAAAAGCTATAGCCCGCCTTATCCTGGTAATTTCACCCTTGGATCAAGCAATTGTGGGAACCAGACACGAAAACGAGAATCTTCATTATAAGTATTTCCGGCAGAAGCATAATCACAAAAGGTTAAAGAAACGGGCTTCCCGCTTGCTTCGGCTCTGTATGATCCTACCATGCATGGTGTCTTAAACGTCATCCAAATCTTGCCATCGGCTTTTGTTTCCACCATTTCTAATGGCACGTAACCATCTTTAGTAAGCACCGGAGTGATGGTTTCATCTACATCAGCTTCTCCCGTCATCCTTTTGTCGCGGGCTAATAAAATAGGGCCTCGCAAAATAGCTTCGTAAGAAGGTATTCCTGCAATGCGTTCTATACGACCACGCATATCAAGGCTTAAAACAATTTTATCACCAGACTTCCATGTCCTTTTTACTTGTGCAAATTTGCCCGGATGTACATTGCCAGTCGCTTCATCGTTTACCGTTAATGTAGTTTGTTTGCTCCATTCAGGTATCCGGATACTTACCTCAAAGGTTTCCTGCTTTCGCACTTTTACTACCAGGGTGATTGTTCCACTTACAGGGTAATTTGTTTCTTGTATCAGTTCGCCTGTTTGCTTCCCCGGCGTTTTTACTTTGTATGTGCCGGGATTAAAAAAATTAACTGCTAACCCTTGCTCGTTATTCATTACCGTAGTTAGTGGCAAAGTAAACAATCCTCTCGGTCCACTTGCTACGCAACAATTCAACCCCATCTTGCATTGATCTTCGCCTTCGTTTCTAATACCTAAAATAGGAGAGTACTTTGCCCAGCTTGAGCCGTCAGGTAACATTGAACCAAGCAAAGCATTATAATAAGATAGTTCGATTGCATCTGCATATTTCGGTTCTCCGGTTAATCGTAGCAACTGCTGACTAAGCTTTATCCAGGTAGCAGTAACACAAGTCTCCTGGTAATGCATTGATACCAGCGGCTGAAGTTTTTTTCCGCCAAACCATGCTTCCATACTAGATCCTGAACCGGCAACATTTATTTCGGTGTTTTTTATATTTTCCCAGGTTTTTTCCACCGCAGTTTTATACGAAGCTTTCCCCGTTAGTCGGTATAGTTCCAGCAACCCTTCATAACAAGACATCATCTCATAAGCCTTCTGACCTTGCTCGTAGCCAAACCAGTTCTTCTCCGGGATCGGAAACCGTTCACCTACATTAACCTCAGCTTTCGTTATCAATTGCGGACCAACGGGCGACTCCCATTCCCTCACTATCTCCTCTGCAAAATCCAGGTATTTTTTATTATTAGTTCGTGCATAAAGCAGCGTCATAGGTTCAATTACTGAGGTTGCCGCCATACCCCGGTGATTGCCTTTTTGAACAATTTTTACGTTTTTATCCTGAAGTTCTTTGATCAAATGATCAGCCACTTTAGCTGCCGCCTGCAAACTTCTTTTATCTCCCGTTAAGTCGTAATAAGACAACAGGCCAAGCATGCAATACTTTCTGCCCCAAATGTCCCATTGTTCTAAATGTTTCGCCTCCGCATAGTTTCCGATATAGCCATCAGGAGTTTGTGTATTAATGAGGTCAGCAACTGCCTGGTCAATTTTTGACTTAAGAGCAGAGCCCGGCTGATAAGTATAAGCCTGAATAGCAGATGTAAACCACTTACCCCAAAACTCTGACTGCCAACACCGGTCTTCTGTACGGTTTTTAAATGGTTCAATAAGACGATTGACATCCTGCGCAACTATCCGGTTTTTATAAGCAGCATCTAGCTTTTGTCCAACAAAACCTGTCAGCAACGCTGCGTCTGCAGGTTTAAGTTTGTCTATAACTTTTGGAGGAACCACTGTTTGTGCAAAAGAAATTGCAGAGGTAACTAAAGCAAGTATGAGCAGCGTGTTTTTGAAAGCAAGCATTTTAAATAACATAAATCCAAGTTTACAAATCAGAAACTTTAAAAAATAAATATAGCTATCTTATTTGTTCAATACCGAATTTCAGATGTAATAGTCGTTACTAAACTTCCTGTCCATTTCTCCTTCAATTAAAGTCAACAACAAAACCCTTTTATAATGATTATTTACACTCTTTTCTTATTTGAAGGCTTCGAACAATTATATTTAGGTATCTAAAGATGAAATGAATAATCACCAAATTTCAAGTGATCTTTTGTTGCGAGATTCCGACATTTATTTAAAGCTGTTGCGCCGTATGAAAACAAAAAGGAGTTTAATATTTCTTTCTATAATACTGTTGCTAAACAGTATTATTTTTTCGCAAGTTGACCATCTTGGCTCCAATCTAAAACTGCCGGATCATCCACGAATATTAATGCTTAAGGGAGAAGAAGCTGCCATTGAACAAAATATTGCCAGTGATAAAACATGGAGTAAACTTCATGTTGCAATTATTAAAGAGTGTGAAAATCTTTTACTAACTGAACCAATAAAAAGGATCCGGATTGGAAGGCGGCTACTTGATAAATCAAGAGAAGCTTTGAGACGATTGTTCATGCTTTCCTACGCATACAGAATGACGCACGAAGAAAAATACCTTGCCCGGGCCGAAAAGGAAATGCTTGCCATCGCTGCTTTCAGCGATTGGAACCCTTCGCATTTTCTTGATGTCGCTGAAATGACGATGGCAGTTTCTATTGGCTATGATTGGTTGTTCGACGGTTTATCGTCAAATGCAAAATCTATTATAAAAGAAGCAATCTTAAAGAAAGGTATAGAGCCTTCGCTTGATTCAAAATACAATAGTTGGCTAAAAGCCGGGCACAATTGGAACCAGGTCTGTAATGCTGGAATAACTTATGGTGCAATGGCAATTTATGAAGATCAACCTGGGCTTTCAAAACAGATGATTAATCGGGGAATTGAAACGATTGTCCTCGCAATGAACGATTATGGTCCTGATGGAGCTTATCCCGAAGGGTATAGTTACTGGGGCTATGGAACAAGTTTCAACGTGATGTTTATCAGCGCAATTGAAAAAGCTTTTGGAACTGATTTTGGTTTAAGTGCTCAAAAAGGCTTTCTAAAAACAGCCGGGTTTTTAGAAAACATGACCGGAGCTACTAACAGGCCATTTAACTATTCTGATGCAGGATCTGAAGGAAGCCTGCAACCTGCAATGTTTTGGTTTGCTAACAAAATTAAGGACCCAACAGTTTTATGGGTAGAACGAAAAAGGTTGATAAACGATGATTCCAAAAGACATGTAAGCGACCGGCTGTTACCAGCAATAATGCTTTGGGGGCGGGGTATAAGTCTCGATAAAATAGCGCCGCCAAAATCAACGGTATGGGTCGGACACGGTAAAACCCCTGTTGCACTTATGCGTACTTCGTGGACGGATACTAATGGGATCTATGTTGCAATAAAAGGGGGGTCTCCATCAATTAACCACGCACACATGGACGTTGGATCTTTTATAATGGAAGCTAATGGTATAAGGTGGGCCATGGATTTCGGAATGCAGGAATACGAGTCGCTTGAATCTAAGGGTATGCAAATTTTTGGACGAACACAGGATGCGCAACGGTGGACAGTATTTCGTTTGACCAATCTTGTGCATAATACTTTAACCATAAATGGTCAGCACCAACGTGTTACTGGTCATGCTGCTATAACCGGCTCTTCGGCAAATCCCGCTTTTATGAATGCCGTCACTGATATGTCTGAAGGTTACGAAGGTTCAGTTGCGAAAGCCGTTCGCGGAATAGGTATCGTTGATAATAAATATGTAGTCGTTCGTGATGAGATAGAAACCCTTCCTGCCGAAACAACATTACGTTGGACGATGTTGACACCAGCTGATGTAAAAGTTACGGGGACGAATTCAGCAGAACTGACAAAAGGTGGTAAAAAGCTGCTTTTAAAAGTAATGGAGCCTGCAACGGTTACAATGAAAACATGGTCTACTGATCCACCTCATGATTA
>JAOQAJ010000253.1 GCA_025963675.1 Segetibacter sp. | reverse complement strand
TCACCACGCCGGTATCAATTGCAGATTCCGGCCACAGGTCCCTTATTTCGAACACAAACGGAACCCCTTTTATTTTTGATAATACATAGGCAGTGATGCCTACAAACAAAGGCGGCGAGGTTACAATTATTATGTCATACTTGCCTCTTGCCTGAAACAGACCCGCCACAATACTGGAGAATACAAAAGAGAAATAGCCCCACAACCGTCCCACGAAATTTACGTTATAAGCCTCCGATACATGACTTCTGATCACTCTTACTCCTGGCTCGAAGTTATTATCATTGAAAATAAACCTGCCTTTATACCTCTCATTCTTCTTGCCGGTATTGTAATGGTTCATTCCTGCGAGGACCGTAATATTATCACCCATCTCAGCCCACATTCTCGTCATTTCATTCCACCTTGATCCGCCTCCATCATTTTTTTCCAAATAGAATTGATGGATTAATAAAATATTCATTTGCTATTATCGCCTTTTGCTTCTATAGTTGTGTGTATGTACCTTACTGGTGACGTATATAATATTTGTTGTGAAGCTTCTTTCTTCCCATATTGTCCCGAATACCAACCATCTTTCATCGTCGGTTCAAGAGGTTGTCCCATTTTATTTATGGCAGAAATTGTAAACAAACTTTCGAACTTTTCAGATGGATTCCATATTTGTGTTATAGGAAGATTAACTGAAGAAGCAACTTCATCAATTATTTCCCACTTGAGTTTGTTTTTGTATTTTCTTACAATCCGCGCATGCATAACCTCTTTCGCAACATGTTTAAATGCATGTAATTTTCCAGTGAACTCAAAATATCCTTGTTCTTCTTTCCATTCTCCGGATGCAGGTCCTGACCAATGGTACCAAATAAAGCGCGCGCCTTTCTGCATCTGGTCATAACCGTCGAGCATTACTGTGTTATGGGAGGCGGTACCAAAAAAATAACGGATTGTTTCTTCGTCTGTATTATACTTGTAGCTTCCGCCATCTCTTAAAATATTTTCTCCATCTGCCCATATATCGATATGCAAGTTATCTGCTTGTGAAGGACGGTCCTTATGATTTCCGCAGCGGATAAAAGTCATACTATTTTTGTCTTTGAGAATATAATAGCCTCCATCCGGGAAATTTGAGGCGCCAATACCTAAATAAGGTGTAATGCCGGTTGATGAGGTGAAATTTAAACCATACCAATATTTGTCCTCGAAAGAACCTAGAGGAAATTCTTTACCCAGTAAAATAGAAAGTGCTTCTAACTGCGGCCTATAGTCTCTAAAATCATTATTATTTAAGGGGAAAAATAATGCCCCGTCATTAGCACCGTAATTCGGCAGGCAGCCATCTTTCTCATTTGTACAGGAAAGAAGAAAATTTAAGGACACTGCTGCCCTGTCATAAACAACTTTACTAAAGCTTTCATTGTTGGCCTTTGCTAAAGCTAATGCCCATGTCAGTAGTTGAATAACAACCCGGTGATAATTCATTGAGAATTGAAGAAACGTTCCGTCGGGATAGATCTGGTATTCAATTTCTTTTTCGAACCATTGCTTA
Source organism: Segetibacter sp. (assembly GCA_025963675.1). Lineage (GTDB taxonomy): Bacteria > Bacteroidota > Bacteroidia > Chitinophagales > Chitinophagaceae > Segetibacter. The sequence continues at coordinate 1,774 of JAOQAJ010000253.1, read as the reverse complement.
CCCTCGGTCTTCCATTTGGTAGCTTCAGGAAAAAAAGGATATAATACACCAATGAGATAAAGTGTAAGGGTTTCTGTTATAGCATGATTGTTTCTAACAGCGATTCTGGAAAAATTAATATTACTGTAAACATGCTTTGCCTGCCAATAAATACTGTTAATAATCTTATTGAAAATAACAGGGGTAAGAGCCCCACTTTCTTTATAATACTGTAAAGCAAATGTCCAGTTTAGTATTCGTAAACTGATCTCCTGGCTGCATTTATAATTCGGGCCCTGGTTTATAGGGTTTAGATCAATCCAGTTCTCAATTTGTGAAAAGACAAAAGAAGATGAATCTTTTCTGAAATGATAATCGTACCGGATTTGCTTATATAAAAAGCTGAACCGTGACTTTTCCCAAACAAACTTAATATCTCCTGCTTCCCTTGAGTAATCATTAATGTCACTCCAATGTTTACTGATGTCATACCTGAAGCCGGTATCCGGATTAGTTACCCAATCAAAAGTGCGACCGAGATCGTATTCAATACTACTAAAAAATAGATGTTTGCCTTCCTGTATTTTCTCTGCCTGTTCTTTAAGTGACGGATCTGCCACTACAGGTACTTTCAGATCTTGTCTTAATTGAAAAAAGAACCTTGGGGACAGGTTCTTCCATTCGTCGAGAGACAAGAAATTTAAAAAGGGAGTATTTACGGGAAATTCTTTCTTAAGTAACCCAGCCTTTTTCTTTAACGCATAACCCGTGCGGAACAGAACATACTTTATGCCCATGTTGCTTACTAGATTAGCGGCCTGCTTTATTTTTTGCATTAGCAAAGAGTAAAAGGTCCTTTTGATGACACTTTATTTAATTCAACAACATTCAATAATTCTTCCACAATTCTTTCGCCTGTTTTTCCATCCCATAATGGCGGTACCCCTCCTTTTTTCCATCCACCCGCAAATAGCCTATCCAAAGCTGGTTTCAATGCTTTAGGATCAGTTCCTAAAAGTTCGTTTGTACCTTCTGTTATCGTTTCAGGTCTTTCCGTGTTGTCTCTTAAGGTCATACAAGGAACTCCCATTACGGTAGTTTCTTCTGTAATACCTCCTGAATCTGTAATTACTGCTTTTGAATTTTTAACCAGGTAATTAAATTCAAGGTAACCCAACGGCTCGATCATATGAAGATTAGGTGCTTCAACTCCTAAACTTTCCAGAATTTTAGCTGTTCTTGGATGGACAGGGAATACAACGGGTAAGTTCTGTACATTTTCTACAATAGCATCAAGCAGATCTTTTAATTTACCTTCTTCATCAACGTTAGCAGGGCGATGAAGCGTGATAATGAAATATTCTTTCTCTTTGAGACCTATCTCGTTCCATACTGCAGGTCTTTGTAGCCTGTTTATATTTTTAAGCAGTGTATCAATCATCGTATTGCCAACAAAAAAGATCTGTTTTTCCTTTGCTCCATACTTTCTTAGATTACTATTTGCTACTTCTGAGGTGGTGAAGTAATAGTCAGTAATTGAATCTGTAACCATCCTGTTTATTTCTTCGGGCATAGACAGATCAAATGATCGGATCCCTGCTTCTACGTGGGCTACTTTTACCTGTAATTTTTTTGCAGCTATACTACAGGCCATAGTAGAAGTTACATCGCCTACGACTAAGGTTACTGCTGGTTTTTTATCAAAAAGCACTTTTTCATAACGCACCATTATGTTCGCCGTTTGCTCTGCCTGGGTACCTCCACCTGCTTCAAGATTAATATCGGGTTCAGGTAT
>JAOQAJ010000245.1 GCA_025963675.1 Segetibacter sp. | reverse complement strand
GCATGTTGGTTTATAGGATTGCCCATAAAAATTATAGCGATGGGCTATATGCGTCTGGCATTGAAGGAAGATGGAACAGTGCAGGAAATAAGGTTGTTTATTTTGCGGAGTCCATTCCTTTAGCTTTTGTGGAAATTATGGTAAGGAGGCAAGGTGTAGGATTCAACCACGACTTTAAAATAATGATTGTTGAAGTGCAAGATCTTGAAATAACTTCCGTCGATTTCGCCAGACTTAAAAAAGGTTGGAGACAATTCAACAATTACTCATACTGTCAACCTATGGGCGACGATTGGTACAATGGCGGAAAACCTCCATTGCTGAAGCTCCTTCGCAGTTCTACAGGAGTGTTCGAATTACCTACTAAACGCGCAACATGCGGATTACAACAAGATAAAGTTAGTGGATGATACAGAACTGGTGCCTGACGAAAAAATTGAAGATATTTTAAAAAAGCATAAGCAGAAAAGCTAGCGAAGTACCTTAAAGTGATTAGGTTTAGGGATAAAATAACGAAAGAATTCCATCATTGTTCTTATTCGCTTTGCTCCTCGGTTTCAGGAGTACAAGTGAGTGACACAACCTAAGCAACATTATAGATCCATTGCTGGTAACAAAAAAAGTTAGTGCAAAGTATGATGAGTTATCTTCTTCGTTTTGAAAGTAAAATGCTTTTGACTTAAGTAACTAAACGTAACAACAAAAACAGTAGTAATAATTTTTGAAATGATGGCATTGATGTGAAGTTGCTCGATGAAGAATTTCAAAAACATATAATTAAGCGCGATACAAGCAAGCACCATAGAAAAATAACGGACTAACTGTACCCTTCCGCGCAAATTACTTTCACTAAAAACAAGGTAACGGCTGTAATAAAAACCTATAGGAAAAGTAATACAAAAGGCGGCTATCATTGCAAGGATGTGAGGGCTTATAGCAAAATACTCAAAGTGCATTACCCCGTATTGCTTAAACCTGTTTTCAAAAATGCTAAATAAGCAGATGTCTAAAAGAGTATTTGCACCTCCACAAGCGGCGTATCTGAAAGTTTGCAGGGGCATAAACTTTCTAAACAAGGGATAAAAAAAATCAATAATACTTAATAAAAAATTATTCATCAGGCCGGTCTTGCTAAATGCGGCGCGAAGATAAGCGTTGTAAATTGTACTTTTGCCGCCCAAACAGTTAAAAAGAATGAGTGTTGTTTCTAAGATAAAACGGGCCGCGGCTATAGCCATAAACGAGTTGTATAAATTTCAAATAGATGAAACAGGAATTTTAGTAAATGCAACAAAGCCTGAGTTTGAAGGCGATTATACAATTGTGTTATTTGCCTTTGTAAAGCAATTAAGAAAATCACCTGAAGTACTGGGACAAGAACTTGGAAAATATATTGTAGACAACAACTCCAATCTCTTTTCTGGCTATAACGTTATAAAAGGCTTTCTCAATCTATCAATCACTCCCGGTTATTGGACCACTTTTCTTCATCAGGAATATGCCAACGAGGCGTTTGGAAAATCGCCTGCAAAGAATAAAAAAGTAATGGTGGAGTATTCTTCACCGAATACCAACAAACCTTTACATCTTGGCCATTTGAGAAACAACTTTTTGGGCTGGAGTGCAGCGGAGATCCTAAAAGCTTCAGGAAATGAAGTTATCAAAACCTGTATTGTAAATGATCGCGGCATACACATTTGCAAAAGCATGATAGCATGGCAAAAACATGCAAACGGAGCTACACCCGAAAGCACAGGAAAAAAAGGGGACCATCTTGTAGGCGACTATTATGTAAGGTTTGAAGAAGATTTGAAAATTGAGGCTTTAAATGTGTATGATCAGCTAGAAAGCAGGCAACTTGAACATTTTTCAAAAGAGGAAGAAACCAGGATAATGTCTCTTGTAGACGCGCTGGAAAAGGCAGAACGTTCTCAAAATAAAGAAAAATACACTGAGATTAAAAGTGAGCTAAACGAGATTGCCAGGAACAATACACCCATAATGAAAGAAGCAAAAGAAATGTTGCTTAAATGGGAACAAGGCGACAATGACGTGCTTGAGCTGTGGAGAAAAATGAACAACTGGGTGTATGCTGGCTTCGACGAAACCTACAAACGAATTGGAAGCGAGTTCGATAAGATTTATTACGAAAGCGACTTGTATTTATTAGGTAAAGACATTGTGGAAGAAGGGTTGCAAAAAGGGGTTTTATTTAGAAAAGAAGATGGAAGCGTTTGGATAGATCTTACTGAAGATGGTCTTGATCAAAAACTGGTGTTGCGTCGTGATGGAACATCGGTGTACATCACGCAAGATCTCGGTTTGGCACAATTGAAATATGAGGAATACAAGATTGATGAAAGCCTTTATGTAGTTGGCGACGAACAAAACTATCACCTGAAAGTGCTGAAGCTGATCATGCAAAAATTGGGTGCCCCCTATGCAAATGGCATCACTCATATAAGTTACGGAATGGTCGAACTACCGACCGGAAAGATGAAAAGCCGGGAAGGAACTGTTGTAGATGCGGATGACCTGGTTGATGCTATGATTGAAATCGCTAAACAAAAAACCAAAGACCAGGGGAAAACAGAAGGGTTTACAGAAACTGAATTATCAGAGCTGTATGAGACAATTGGGTTAGGTGCTTTAAAGTTTTTCCTGTTAAGGGTTGATCCAAAAAAGCGAATGATTTTCAACCCGGAGGAAAGCATAGAAATGCAAGGTTTTACAGGTCCGTTTGTACAATATACACATGCTCGTATTAAGAGCATTTTAAGAAAAGAACAACCAAAAGGCATATCTCTTGCTGCTAATTTGTTGCGGCTTGAGAAAGACATTATTGTAATTCTTGAGCAATTTGAAACAGTTGTAGAAGAGGCTGCAAATGATCATGATCCCTCAAAAATCGCCATCTATGTTTTCAACCTTGCAAAAACATTCAATTCATTTTATACAGAACATTCTATAGCAAATGCAGAAACCGAAGAGAAAAAAGAACTTCGATTGCAATTGGCGCAATTAACAGCAAATGTTATTAAAAAAGCGATGGCCTTACTCGGTATAAGGGTTCCTGAAAGAATGTAATTTTCTAAAGCCGGAAAAATTTCGGAGGAACAAGAACTAATAATTGGTAAACCTGTGGTGATTAGACAGATTCAATACCTTCGCACTTTGAAAAAGTAGTTACTTTTTTTATTTTTGTAGCCAACAATTGAACTGATCTCTTCTTTGTTGCGTCGCGCACTTTTGCTGATAGTAGAAACAGGAACCAGCTCGAAGGAAACGGTACTTTATTTGCGACAAACTCTTTCCGGCAATTGTTTCTACAATTATGAATGATTATAAACCTTTTAATAAAATGTTTGTAGTAAACAGATGTTTCACCTTTTAAACTTTTACAAATGATCCCAGCAGACAATGGTAAACCAAATCAATCTGAGAGTAATGGCAGCTCAGGCAACGGACAGCAAAACAGTTCCGGTATTTTAACCACGCGCCAGGGCCATCCTGTTTCAAATAATCAAAGCCTACGCACAGTTGGAAACCGCGGACCTGCCACCCTCGAGAATTACCAGTTTCTTGAAAAAATGTCCCATTTCGATCGTGAGCGTATACCAGAGCGTGTAGTGCATGCACGCGGAACAGGTGCTCACGGTGTATTTGAAGCTTACGGAACAGTAGGCAATGAACCTA
>JAOQAJ010000243.1 GCA_025963675.1 Segetibacter sp. | reverse complement strand
GCAGCAAAAATTTTAGCTGTAGTCTTAATTGAAAATTGTATTAAGTTCTTTAAAAATCGATTCATTTTTAAAATTTATTGGTAAAGCAATTCCAACATGTTGTTGGATAAACAAAAAGAGTTAATAGAAAAAAAAATTAGGCAGGATGCAGGTGCTTTATGTGAAGCAGTAAGTATTTCATATGTGAGACATATCAGAAACAAAAAAATCCTGCCAGTCTTTAAAATAGCTATTGGACACATGCAGCACATATAGGACATTTAAAAATGCTTTTCTGCTGCTTGTAAGAAGTAATTATAATCGGAAATACTGTGGTAGTTTTTACCCTTTTAATGGTCCCACTTTCGTTACTTACAAAAAATTATTCCCACTGGGGGCTGTGAAATTAATGCAAGAAGAAAAAATAATAATCGGTGGCTTTGCTTATTCTATTTCTTCGTCTTCACGCTTAGTTCTCTCCATAGCCTCCGGCTCCAACTCTTCAGCGCTTTTATTTAATCTAATAAACACGCCCCATGCAGCTAGCAGTACGCCTGCTGCTATTCCAATCGAAGCAGCTTGCGGCAATTGAGATGCGTCTTTATGCGCAATTTCAAATACTGCCACTAAACATTCAATAGAAAGTGCTACAATAATAACAACCATAAAGCGAGATAAAAATCTTCTTACCCGTGTTGGTGCACTCACCTGTGCCTGGCGTTGCACTTCTTCCTCAAGTATTGTTTGACCAAGTTCAAAGGCGACTATAGCAATGGTCAATAAGCCAACGCTTTCAAGTATAGAATTAAAGCGATCGTTAAGCATCAGCGTAGCGGCAGGATTAATGCCATGCCACAGTTCGGATGCTGCAAAAAAGATAAGTGACAGCGCACAACAGATCAGCAGAAAAATGATAATTATGTAACCCAATTTGAAAACTTTTCCGATGGCTTTAAACATAGATCTTCATTTAGCAAACACATTTCATGCGATGCGATGGTTAGAGAATAAGCTTTGGCAAAAATAGTTGTATAAGCCTTTACGCTTAATTGAATTTTTGTGATGACTCCCTCACGTTTGGAAGCTTGCTTAACTGCAAGTGCTTTGAAGTTTATCTACTAAGCTATCGAAGCATCATTAAACATCGTTGTGCTTGTCCCCCTGCCGGCTCTGATCACTCGCTTGTACCTTTCGCTATTAATGATCTTTATCGAAGTAATTTTCCAATTCTTTTCATAAAAGCAACGGAAACACCATGAGGGTTTCACAGGGAAAGCTTCACTTCTTCTACTTTATAACAGATGCTCCCGTAAATATTTCGGCGCGACATTTTTTTAGAGCTAGTGATCAAGTTCCGCTTTCCTTAAATGGGGATTATTAAAGACTTCCATTAATTCAATTTGGTTGTTGAATACACTTAACCTGCTTTTTTTCCATGTATCAATTTTCGGTTCACCATACATTTCTATCAATCTAGCTTTATCAACGCGGGCATTTTTTGACCAGTGGAGGGTATATCTGATGTTTGCTGCTTTTAATCTGCTTATTAATAATTCTTCAAATTCCGGGTATTTTGCATCGTTGGTTATTCCAAACTCAAATACAATGGCTCTTGGCAAATGATTAGTAAAACCAAAAATTGCGTTCCCCGGATTGACTGTTCTTGTCTGGTAAACAAGCGGCAGTTTCTTTTCTCTTGTTGCTTGCTTTACAATGCTTATAGTTTCCACTACATCATTAATTGAAACAGCAAAAGCAGTTTCATTATATCCTTCCAAATAGGTTATGGTCGCAGTATACAACTGTCCGGATGTACCTCTGACCTCACTCAACACTCCATTTTTCAAATATTCTTTAAATAAGATTTGATTTTTTTTCTTTCCCGATACCAGCGGCAGATTAAGCAAAATTTTTGTAGTTAAGTCTCCAGGAGAATATCCTAGTTTATTTGTTATTACCCATAAAGGTCCTGGATTTGGAAGACCTTCAGTATAAGCAACTTCAGTTCCTTCGATAAGATAGAAAGTATCATCATCATAGGGGTTAAAGACAAACTCAAGATGGCGCAGTTTAGAATAGTAGGATTGATCCTGGAAGATGGTTCTGATTTTGCTTAGGTTGACTTCCTGAATTTTAGGAAAATTGATATGATAGATTGGTTCGGTTTCTATTGCATAAGCAGTTATGATTCCAAAGGCACCAAAACTGACTAAAGCGGAATTAAAAATATCTTTGTCGCGAATGAGCTTTGACTGTACTTTTTCTATGAATAAATCATTCATGACACAATAGTCGCTTCGCTCTATCCATACTGGCTTGTCTGTACCGTTACAGATTTGAATAGCAACAACAAAATCAGGAATGGCTCCGAAGTTAACTGCGGCACCGTGAGTATTTCCTGACACTGCGCCAACAATTGTTTGTCCAGCACCAATGCCGACAGTTTTTAATGAACGAGCTATTCTATTTCGGCTTTTAGGTAATTCCAAATATGCGTTAAGCTCGGCTATTGATGTACCGCATTGAGCAATAACGAGCATTGGTTTTTTGCCATTTGAATAATTAGCATGAAAACAATCATTATCTACTTCAAAGCATTCATTAAGTAGTTTAGTATTTAAAAGCCAGTTTTCAGTAACCTGGATATGTGATAAAGCCCATGCTGAGCCGATAGCCCGAATCCGCTTTTTTTTCGACCTCGCGTCTTTAATAAGATTGTTTATGTCTTTTGATGCCTGGTTTAAAATCTCGTATTTGGTTAGTGCAAGTCCACGGGCATTTGAATTGTCAACATCAAGTAGATCTTCAAGAGTTAGTTGAACGGTAGCA
>JAOQAJ010000434.1 GCA_025963675.1 Segetibacter sp. | reverse complement strand
TATGAGTTTAATGAGTAGCCGAAAGGTACTTTTTTCATCCGTGAACACACTCTTATTAACCATCTTATAGGTATTGGTAATGCGGGACATGTAGTGCAGTGCTTTTCGATTTTGGCCATCGGATGGCGTTAGTTGTGCATCTTGTCTTACACCATTCGTTGTAGTAATTAACCTACACAAAACCTTCTAATATTATTGCATTATTAATGTAGCTTTTACTATTTCTCATGCTAAGATTCTTTACTCCATTTGAAGGGAAAACAGGTTGATGAAAAAGCTCCATTTAAAGGCTGAGAAAGAAGGCGAGCGAACCAGGTGTAAGCAAACTAACTACGGCGGAAAAAGGGTTGCGATGCTGCGAATAAAACCTTTGGATGAGTTTTTAAAATTGCCGGGTGAATTGCAATGTAAGAAATGTTTGGACGCGCATAAGTGTGAAGGATGTAGGAAAGCGTTTTAATTATTTTATTCCTTTCTAATTATTTTAGTTGTCTTTTATTACTAAAAGGGTCTGTTTTTCTATTTTGGTGGTCAAGTTTCTTTCTTTTATATAGTTTGAAGCTAAGTTTGTAATCTATAAAAGGGTCTTGTTCAAGCCAGCCCAACTGCCTGCTCCAACGGGCCATCTTTTTGAGTCTTTCCACATGCTTCGTTAAACCATTACCAGCACAAGGATCATGTAACTTTATAGGGTTATTTCGGATAAAGTATTTCGAATTCGATAATAAACTCTTGATTTAACTGTGTAAGAAAGAGATCTTCTTTACCGAACTTAGTCTTAATAAACCTCTTTATATAGTCTTCCGTAGTGACATAATTCTTCATTGTGCCGGGCTATGCTTTTCTCCTTCCATTCTTGTATCGTACGGTATCAACTCGCACATTGAATGCCCTTTTTGTTCAGCTGGTTGCCTAAGTAAGCATTCTTCATAATTTGTGGAGTGATAGTGGCTTCTTTGTCTAAAAGCGACCTGTACTTTTCCTTGATTTTGAACTTTACGTTATCAAGATGAGTATTAAGTGCTTTTATCTGCCGAGAACGCCCATCACTTGCTGTTTCATAACCTTCCATTGCTTTACTGGTATCCGTTTCTTTCAATGAAAGTTCCGTTTGTTCACCATTAACTGTAATGCGTACATAGCAAGTCCTTATGAAACATCTTTCAATGACGGACGGCAAAGCAGCATGATGGAAAAAGTGTTGTTTGTTTTCATACAATAACTTTTTAAAATTTTAAAATCAATGACACAACTGCAAAATCACTTAATTAAAAAGTCATTACATGTACGATTCAAGTTCGAAGTGTGTCGAATCGTACAAATCTGGTTGTCAGTTCCTGGTTGATGATTATTGTGAGCCACAATAGAGAAATCTAAAGAACCCACGCATAAGTCATGAATAATTTGTACTTGTTTGAATAGATTTGATATTATTACAAATTCAAAAGCCTGTAAATCAGTGTGATTACAGGCTTTTGAATTTAAATAACCGCTTGTTCGTCGGGACGACAAGATTCGAACTTGCGACCCCTAGCACCCCATGCTAGTACGCTACCGGGCTGCGCTACGTCCCGAACTCTCAACTCAACAGCACCAGGGGTTGTAAAACAACTTAACTGGAACTGTCGGTCAGCCCAAATTTCCCGGCGGGTGGCAAATGTAAAAGGATTTTACAAAAATCGGGTATATTGCACAAAATTTTCTTTCCGCTTCATGAAGCTTTTATTAAAGCAAGTAATCATCTCAGACAAACTTTCTCCTTACAACGGACTGGTTAAAGACATTTTGGTAATTGATGGTCTTATTGCAAAAATTGATGACGCCATTAATGCAGATGACGCAAATGTTGTCGACCGTCCGGGACTAACAATATCCTGTGGCTGGGTCGATGTTTTTGCTCATTTCAACGATCCGGGGTTCGAGTATAAAGAAACGCTTGAAAGTGGTGCCATGGCAGCTGCGGCTGGTGGCTTTACAAATGTTTTTGTTCTTCCAAATACTCAGCCTGTTGTTAGTAGTAAGTCCACCGTAGAATACATTGTTCAAAAGTCGAAAGCTTTACCGGTAACCATTCATCCTCTTGGTGCCATAAGTAAAAATGGTGAGGGTAAGGAGTTGTCTGAAATGTACGACATGTACAAAAGTGGCGCGATTGCTTTTTCTGATGGCTTACAACCGGTACAAACACCAGGCTTATTATTAAAAGCATTGCAATATGTAAAAGCAATAGATGGTGTATTAATTCAATTACCTATTGATAAATCGGTTGCAAAATTTGGATTAATTAATGAGGGAATTACCAGTACACGTTTAGGATTAGCCGGTATACCTTCAATTGCTGAAGAGTTAATGGTTGGACGCGATATAGAACTGGCAAAGTATACCGGAAGCAGATTGCATATAACAGGGATATCTACCGGTAAAAGTGTACAGATCATAAGAGAAGCTAAGGAACAGGGTGTAGCTGTTACCTGCAGTGTTACTCCTTATCATCTTACATTTTGTGATGAAGACCTTGCTGACTATGATACCAATTTAAAAACTGAACCTCCCTTGCGCAGCAAAGAGGATTTATTAGCATTAAGGCAAGGTGTTGAAGATGGAGTGATAGATTGTATTGCATCGCATCATATACCTCAAAATCAGGATAACAAAGTCTGTGAATTTGAATATGCTGCTCCCGGTATGATAGGACTTGAAACTTCGTTCGCCGCAATAAATAAATTATTTCCTCATCTTTCAACGGAAATCATTACTGATCTTTTATCTAATAACGCGAGACGAATTTTTTCTTTAAAGAAGAACATTATTAAAGAAAATGAGATTGGGGACTTTACGATCTTTGAAAGACAAACCGATTTTATCTATAGTCTCAATGATGTTAAAAGCAAGAGTAAAAACAGTGCGTTTATCGGGAAAGAATTAAAGGGTAAAGTAATCGGCATCGTAAATAAAGACCAGGTAATTTTAAACGAAATGAGTAAAAATGAAGGAAAATAAAAATATCTCCACGGGTGTTACTTACGGCGTTATCATTGGATTGATTTACGTCTTGATGTTATTCTTTCGTTGGAGCGTTGCCACCAATTTAATTAAGTTTGGACTATATACATTCCTTGGTTACATCATCATTTTAGGCTTGTTGTTTTTTGAGGCTTACCAACGGAGAAAAGTGAGTGACGGCTTTATTGATTTTAAAAGTCTTTTCCAGACGCTTTTTATCTCTGTGCTCATTTTCGAACTGCTGTATTCAATCTATACATACATTCACTTGACTTATGTAGATCCGACTGTCGGTGATAGAATGCGTGCTGGCATGGAGGAAATGTTTGATAAAGTAGGCGACAAAATGAGCGATGCTGACAAAGAAAAAGCGCTTGAGCGAATGGGAGATATAAAGAAAGCAACAGAATTGCCACAGATGATCAAAAGTTATTTATCAAGTGTTGCTATCTCAGGAATTTTTGCCTTAATTATTTCAGCCATTGTGAAGAAGAAAAAACCTGTTTTCGAGGAAGTTAATTAGCAATATGGACCTATCTATCGTCGTTCCCTTGTTTAATGAAGAAGAGTCTTTGCCTGAACTTTGTTCATGGATTGAAAGAGTTGTGATTGCCAACAATCTTACTTGTGAGATAATACTCGTTGATGACGGAAGTAGTGATGATAGTTGGAATGTGATTGAAAAGCTGACTTCGTCTAACGAAAATATTAAAGGCATAAAGTTTCAAAGAAACTACGGCAAGTCAGCTGCGTTAAATGAAGGGTTTAAAGCTGCAAAAGGAGATGTCATAATTACGATGGACGCTGATATGCAAGATTCTCCGGACGAAATTCCTGAACTAAGACGGATGATTGTTGAAGACAATTACGACCTGGTAAGCGGTTGGAAAAAGAAGCGGTTTGATAACAAACTAACTAAGAATATTCCGTCAAAAATCTTCAATGCCGCTGCAAGAAAAACCAGTAAGATCCAATTGCATGACTTCAACTGCGGATTAAAGGCATACAAGAAAAAGGTGGTAAAAAGCATTGAAGTGTATGGCGAAATGCACCGCTATATTCCTGTGATTGCAAAATGGGCCGGATTTAGAAAAATTGGTGAAAAAGTTGTAGAACACCGGGCCAGAAAATACGGTGTTACAAAATTTGGCTGGGAAAGATTTATTAACGGTTTTCTTGACCTTGCCACCATAACCTTCGTTG
>JAOQAJ010000432.1 GCA_025963675.1 Segetibacter sp. | reverse complement strand
TTTTTTCATTGAGAGTGGCACACCTTTTCCAGGCTTTTTTCTGATTGTGCCTTTTAGGAGCAAAATAAAATTGCCTCCACCAATTGGTATCAATGCAAGACTTTCATACATGTAATGATCAATCGTTCCCTTACTCTAAATGACTTCCTGTTGCCAGGCACTAGTTGCAATGCAATTGACTCTGGAACCTCTATATACGTCCAGCCGGTTTTCTCACGCAGTTCGACAAATTTTTTTATCGTGCACGTAAACCCGATCATAATCTGTTGTTTCGATAAACTTAGAAAATACAGCTTACAATTCCCGACACTTTTATGAAGACTTGATGGGATTAATATTGCTTTTCTTTGTGCTCCTTTTTTTGGAACACGAAGGGCACAAAGGAGCCACAAAGAACACAACGGAAAGGCCTTGCTTTTCGGCCCGCGATCATAGTTATTGTATCCACTTTTTTTATCAATATTCTAAATAAACATGAAAAAAGTTTATCAGCGGTTTGCCGATGAACGTAATGCGTCGCAACAATGAAGCATATAAAACAAATGTTTGTAACAAAACAATCGGCTCTTATTCATACTTAAAGGCGGCAAACAAAAGTCACGCAAACCTGAAATGATTGCCGCCAGACAGCAAATCAAACTAACTGCTTGTTTAGCAATTGCTTCAAATGCCTTTAAGGGAGTAGGAGGTATAATTTTTTTAATAAAAATTAAAAAAATTATTATGGAAAAAATGAATGATTTAAAAGCTTTATTACAACATGAAGTTGAAGACCTTATCTCGGTGGAAGACCAGATAATAGAGGCTATGCCTGCGATGATTGAAAAGGTTCAGAATAATGAACTGAAAAAGGCATTGCAACAACATTTAACAGTTACCGAAAAACAAAGAACACGGTTGGACCAGGTAAAAAAACTTGTTACTGGTAAGCCACAAAAGGGTGAAGAAAGCAAAGGTTTTCTTTCCGGGTTATTTGAAGCAATCAGTAGTGGTGACAAGTGTAAAGGAATGGAGGGAATTATAACTGAAGGTCAGAAAATAATGAAGGCTGACATGGATGCTGACGTAAAGGATGCAGCGATAATTGCTGCAGCACAGAAAATAGAACACTACGAAATCTGTGGCTATGGTACTGCCAGAGCTTATGCGATGCAGCTAAATATGAAAGAAGCAGAAAGTTTGTTGCAACAGACATTGGATGAAGAATATGCCGCGGATGACTTGCTTACGAAACTTGCATATTCAGACGTAAATGAAAAGGCAGAATCGACTGATGATTCAGCATCGCGAAGACAAGCGGGATCTGCAAAAAACAATGGTCAGTCTAATAAAACGGCGGCTGCAAAAAAGAGTGGGCAAAATATAAAGGGCGCCAATAAAGCTGTAGCAAGCGAAGCTCCTAAAAAGGCAGCAGCTAAAAAAGCGCCGGCAAAAGCTGAAAATAGTCAGCCCAAAAAAGCGGCAGCAAAATCTGCAGCGCCTAAAAAGGCAGCAGCCAAAAAAAGCAGTGGTAAAAAATAATCAGTTGCTTAAAGTGGATGAAATGGATTTCTAATTCTTATGAAGGCTCTGCTATTGATAGACATACAAAATGATTTTATCCCTGGTGGTACGCTGCCGGTACCAGGCGGAAATGAAATCATTGAGGTTGTAAATAAGCTTCAATCACATTTTGATCTTATAGCGGCTACCCAGGACTGGCACCCGGCCGATCATAAAAGCTTTGCAACAAATCATCCTGGAAAAAAAGCTTTTGAAGAGATTGATTTGAATGGATTGGCGCAGGTGCTTTGGCCAGCTCACTGTGTACAGGGAAGCCAAGGTGCCGAATTTTCTTCTGCGCTAAACACCAACAAGATTGAGGCAATTTTTAGAAAAGGAACAGATCGTGAAATAGATAGCTACAGCGGGTTTTACGATAACGGACACAGAAAATCGACAGCACTTGCCCAGTACCTTAAAGGAAAAAAGGTAAACGATCTTTATATTGTCGGTCTTGCGGCCGACTACTGCGTTTATTACACAGCCAAAGATGCAATAAAAGAGGGATTTACAACCTATATAATCGAAGATGCGGTAAGGGCAATCAACGATGAGGGGTATAAACGAGCAAAAGCCGACTTAATAAATAAAGGCGGAACGATCATTCAAAGTTCAGAAGTCAGGTAGGTATGGAAATTCATTGGCACAAAATTTTAATCGTTTTATTTTTTAAACAAAAACTGCAATATGCCACTCGATAACGATACGCCCAAAGTTAGAAACAATCCGATGCCTACGCCTAAAGACGAAGCAGTGATTGCCGCACACAATGAAGCGGAAAAAGATATAGAAGAAGATGGAGAATTAAGTCTTAAGCCAGAACCAATTGATGATTTGGATGAAGGTGAGAGCGCAAGGTTTGAAGATGGGAGAGATAAGGGGCCGCAGGTCGATGAATAAAACGAAAAACAGTCTTGTACTTGCTTAACATCCTCACAGCTTAAATGTCGCATCCTGGTTCATAAGCCTTACTTTAAAATTCCCCTGAAAAAACCACTTCCAAAAATATACAAAGCGATCTTTCCCAATCTCATCGCCAGCGACTTTGCTGGCGACTTCGTTCAAATTCATTTTGAGCTAACTACCAGCACACAGTTCTCTCAATTTTCGGTCTTTTATTTAACCGACACCGTTTTTCATATAAGCCTGTTAAAAGCATTTTGGTATTCAGCAGTTGTAAAGATCCGTTACATCGTTGCGTCGCACACTTGTACTTTAGAATGTGTTTCAGTAACTATTCATGTACCAATGACTTTCTGTTTATTTCGTAAAATGATAGTATAAAGATCTATAGCTGTGTAATTCAGGTTGAATATTAAATTTTGAAACCTTTTTTAATTTTTTTCAATTTGTCTGATTAGAGCATTGTTAAAGCTAACTCCCTATCATTTAACAAATAAGGCTGTTTATCTTTGATCTAAGGAAATGACCAATATTCACTATAAAACTTTCGATATGTTTATGAAACTAGTTTTACTCCCATTCGTTTTTACTTTGTTTGTAAACACAAGTTTATTTGCACAAAAGCTTTATTCAAATACAGCTTACTCCAGCAGATTTAATCCGGGTCTTGGTTCACTGGGTACACCGGTTGTTGCTTATGACGATGTAACCATCCGATCTTCAATTGCACAGGGAAGTGACTCTATAAGCATCACCAAAATAAACGTTGGTATCAGAAGAGCGCCTAACGCTCCTGCAACTGATGTAAACTTATACTATACTACTTTTGAGAATGACTCTACGGGCGCTACCCCGATTGCAAAACAATCACCTGTTTTCCTGGGTAAAGTAAGTTTGCCGGTTAATGGAGGCTCATTGGTTACTTCGGTGATAACTTTAGGTGACTCAGTCTCAACTCTTTTCAAGATAAAGACTGATGTTAGAATTGAAGATGGCACTCAGAAGTTTTTGATCGGTGCATCATTCGACAATCCTTCTCCTGCTAACGGCATTATACTTACCAAAGACCTACATGATAACGTTGACGCGATCTGGATTGACAATAGCGATAATGATAAAGCGCTTTACGCAGCTAATTTCAGTGGTCGCATGCCGGCTACGTATTATCTTGAAGTTTTTGGTGGGGCTGCAAAACAAGTAAGAAAAGAAAGAAACTCATATCCTGATGTTGCAGTAAATAACAGTTTAGAAGTAAACTCTGCGAAATAAGAAAAAATAAATAAAGAAGTTGTTTGATGAATAGTTACAGCCCTTACAGAAATGTAAGGGCTTTTTCATGGCCTTTTTTGATTATTCTTTCTGTCATTGCACACCTTTTTCTAACGACTATTTGCAGAAACCAGTAAAATAAAACGCCCTATTCTTTATGTAATCCTCACAATAGGAGTAATGAGTAGAGGATATTATTTTAACACTACAATCAGCCGGTCAAGACCTACATTAAAAATAATTTTCTTTCACTTGTCATTATCCTGCGATTTATAATTTTCTTCGTAATGTTTTCCAGGGGATGTTTTCAGGTAAAGTCTGATCAAACAGCTCAGCCAACTATCACAGTTAAAAGAGATACTCAATACATTGTTCAATCGCTGTAACCATTCCTCAGTATCAACGTTAAGTCTGATCCTGCTTCACCATCTGTTATTCCACAAATCTATCAACAGACTTCTACCGACATTAAAGAACAAACAAAACAGGTTAAAGAACTGGCTGCTCAATTTTATGCAGTCAATCATTACAAACAGCATTCAATTAAAAGACAGCAGTGGCAATAATGTGGGAGTGGTAAGGCTTGACAATGCGGTAAGTGAAAACACAAATACAAAGCCGCAAACCCAGTTAGTTTACGTTTTCCCATTATAACCAATACTATAACTATTGATCATCCTTATCAGCCTCAAAACCAGGTTTAAATCGGCGTGGAGTTACTGGTGCACCAGCAAGTTTAGTTCAGCAATTTGAAGCAGCCTGATGTGAAAAACAAACAGGATCAAATGTATGGGGTAAAAGCTGGAATTGATGTAAAGGGTAATGTGATGTATGGTGTACAGTCTTACTGGAAAATAAAATTTCGTAAGTAGGTTGACCCCTGCGGGCTACGGACTTCTAAAGCCACCCTATTAATTAATCTTTTTAAATCAGGCGAGCTTCAATTGGACGATTGATTATTGCTTTGAAACCGGATAGCCTTTATCGATCCAATCGGTCTTGAGGTTGTGAGAAAGGTTTAGCAATTGGTAATTTGTAAACTTCATTTCTTTTAAAGCATCAATCGCTGGTCTTATATTTGGACAGTGTTCAAAAGGGCAACAGCCGCAATACACCACAACTTTTGTATCTACAGCTAAACCGCTTAATTCTTTTTTTAGTTTGTCCATGTTTTCCTTCTCTTTGCCTGGGCCAATGTCAATTGAATGAGGGATCGTAGCTCCAGGCCCAACACTAAATATTACCGGTATATCTTTATTCGCCGTAATTTTTTCCGCTAATTGTGCCGGTTGCATTAATTGTTTGCTTGTCCAGTTTTCCGGGTTTTGCGCGGCTGTTTTTTCTGAAGTAAATAAAGCAGATATTATAAAGCAGAATAAGGTGATAAGTTTAACTGATTTCATGTTTCGAGTTATTAGCGTATGAGCAATTTTAAGTAAAGTAATAGGAAATATTAGATTTATTGAGTTAATGCAAAACATTTTAACTGTTTGCCCAAAGGAACCTGGGTTAGAGCTAACGCTTTTTCTGAATTGCATATCCGTCTCCGTTGCTGTTTCAAGTGTCTTTGCTTCTATTGGATGTCTTGCCAAGGGGCTGTACTAAATTTAGCAGGCAAGTTTAAAACATTTTACTTTTGGCTGAATAGATAAAAGGAAATGAATTTTTTAAGAGTCTCTAAAATAACCAGGCAGGCAGGAAATGATTTAGTATTGAAAGACATCGACTTCCTGCAGCAGCAGTTTAAAAAGATAGCGATTGCGGGGGAGACTGGTTCAGGTAAAAGCACCCTACTTAAAATTATTGCGGGTATCGTACAACCAACATCAGGTGAGGTTTGGTTTAAAAATGAAAGGGTATTAGGCCCTGAAGAAAAATTGATACCGGGGCATAAAGGAATAGGATACCTGTCGCAACATTTTGAACTGAGAAATAATTACAGGGTAGAAGAACTGCTGGAGATGGCAAATAAAATACCGGTTGAAGAAGCCGATTTAATCTTTGACGTTTGCAGGATAAAGCACCTTTTAAAACGGAAAACAGACCAGCTTTCCGGAGGAGAAAAACAAAGAATAGCCACGGCGAGGTTGTTAATTACATCGCCGGAATTGTTGTTGCTCGACGAGCCTTTTTCAAACCTTGATATAGTGCATAAAAAAATTTTAAAAGCAGTAATCGATGATATAAGTGAGAAACTAAAAATTACGTGTATCATGATTTCACATGATCCTTTAGATACGCTTTCGTGGGCAGAGGAAATACTGGTAATGAAGGGTGGTGAAATTATTCAAAAAGGAACGCCAGCAGAAATTTATAGATGGCCTGCGAATGAATACGTCGCCGGCCTTTTCGGCACTTATAATATCATCGACTCTCAGTTGGCTCTGGCTATGACGGCATTACCTGCTGAAGCAAGTAGTAAACATGTTTTTACCAGGCCAGAGGATTTTAAGATTGTTGCAACTGAGGAAAAAGCAGTTATCGGCGAAGTAAACAAAATCCTTTTTTTTGGGGGTCACTACGAGTTAGAAGTTGTCGCCGACGAAACCTTGATAAACATAAAGACAGGCGATTGTAAAGTAGCTGTTGGAGATCTTGTTTATGTATCTTTAAGTTTGCCCGGATTATGGCAATTCTAAAAGTCGACAGATTGGTTCAAGAACGTTTTTGACCAAACAACCATGTTTGTTTTATTTCAAATCCCAACGCTTTCGTTTTTAAATACTTCTTCTGAGATAACAATAGCTATTGACATTGCATCAATTGAATGGTACTTTTAAAAGAGAAATTAAAAGTGCTGTTTATGATGCCGGTTAATAAAAATTCTATTTCTTCATTTAAATGGGTACTTATTTCGGGAGTAGGATTTGTACTGTTTTTGGCTACTGCCTTTTTGTTTGGCATCTATAGCGACAAATTAAATTTCGTTAACGCATCTGCCTATTTCTTTCTTTTAATTCCACTTGCATTAGTCTGCGCCGGGTTTTTATTTGGAGCACTTCGGTCACATGCGAAATATACAGGCAAAGCATATGCTGGTACTATCGAGCTAGGCGGTCCTGTAGTTGTTCTTGCACTAATTATTTTAATGGGTTTCAAGTTTCGCCCCACTGAAAAAGAGTTTTCTTATACGGTCAATTTTTTCGAAGCAAATGATACTACTGAGATAATTAGGGACGGATCAGTTGAACTGTTTTTTGGTACTGCACGCTTAGCAAAAAGTATAAGTGAAGGTCAATCTGTTTTTAATGAACTGCCTTCGACTTACAAAGGGAAAGGCGCTACACTGATTACAAAAGCAAAAGGTTATGTTACAAAAAGACAGGCAGTTGTAATGCCTTTTGGCAATACTGCCCAGGATATTTTTCTCGATAAGATAAAGGATTCGGTATCAATACATGGTTTAGTAAAAGATGCCAGAAAAAGACCGGTAAAGGAAGCTTCACTTGTTTTTGCTGATGGGTTGCTGAAAACAACATCAGACCAATATGGAAATTTTAATGTTTCTATGCCCTTTAAAGATGGGGATGAGGTACCCTTAAGAATTTATATAAAAGACAAACTTGAATACGACAACCTTGTTGTGTTGTCAAACAACGTTAGTCTAAACATACAACTACCATAAATGATCCGCCTTGTATGCATCACCATATGTTTACTTCTGGGAGTACACACTGTTTTTGCGCAAAATACTTTTGCCTTTAAAGCAAAAGTGTTGCATAATAAGAATGGAATGATGAAGCAGTTTAGCCTGCTCGTGAACAGTAATATTGCGGTAACTAACGATGCAGGCATTTTTGTAATTCCACTTACCAATAACACCAATCATGTAAAGATTCAATTGCAGCAGAATAATTACACTGTGTTGTATCCGACGGCTGGATACGTAGCTGTACCTCGTGACCTTAATGATATGCCCGAGATCATAATCGGTAGCCCTGCAGATAATACTTATTTGAACCAATATCTGAATTTGTATAAAGCAATCAGGAATAATAAAAGTGCAACCTCGGCAGAAGTGAGAGCACTGGATGTAAAACTTGACTCACTTCAAAAGATTTTACTGCAGCTTAATTATTCAGAAAGCGAATTGCGTACTGCAAAAGACATGCAGGATGGGAGAGATAAGTATTACCCGGAGATCTCTGAAAACTTGAATGAATTTGTTAGTCGTGCATTTGATTTGAAAGCGGCATTTCAGCATGTTGCAAAGTTTGCTTTTGATAATCCTGCTGCAACACAAAGATTGCATGACGCGGCTACTTCGTATACAAACATCTACAACGTCTTAAACAGGCAAAGAATGAATTATCAAAAACAGATCAATGAGAACTGGCGGGATGATTCATTAACCAACGAGTATATACGGGTTATAGGTTTTGCCCTTGATACTTTGCACACTGCAAAATTATATCCGCTACAGTCTGATATAACCCTTATAAATGAATATTTTTTCGGTAAAAAAACCAAAGAGCTGAAAGACAAAATTCAGCAACACATCAAGGAACAGGAAATAAGCATTCAACCGACGCTTGAAGAGCTCAGAAGAAGAAATCTTGCTTTTCAAAAGCAGCTTACTCTTTAAACCAATTATTCTTTTAAATACTAAAATTGTACAATTATGAAGACGACTTTAAAAAACTTTGTTTTACTAGTGGCTTTTTCTTACGTAATTCAAACAGGAATTAGTTGCGCGGCAGGTGTGGTAGCCGCAGCTTTTATCCCATTGCTTGGCGCCTTGTGGTTTGAAGAAAAAAATAGTGACCATAAGTTCTTCTTTAAGGTCAAAACTCCGGATTCGAATACGTCTGAATTTACAGGAAATGAAGATTTAGGAGGATTAAATGGTACAGCGGACTTTACAGGCTCATTTACAAATCACGATCTTCAATTTACTTATGTTGCTGGAGCTTCAAAAAAAGGAACATACAAGGGATACATAAATGATGCTTCAAAAGAAATTAAACTGACGAGTGACGACGCTACCCCTAAAACGATGACTTTGATAAAGTTCTAAAAGTTGCCATTGTAAAAGCCTTAGTGTAAATAAGGGCGGTGTATGCTGTAGGCGTTAGCGTAAAGATAAACCGCACAAGAGTGCGACGCAACGAAAGCTTAATGGTGGTTTTTAGCCGGGTAAAAAATATTTCCAATGCGATAAATTCAGTTGGCAAAAACCGCTTAATTAGTTTGCTACCTGCTGCTGTTTTACCGGCAAAACAATGATGAAGTCCGATCCTTTGCCCTCGGTGCTATGTGCGAGGATGTGCCCGTTATGCTTCTCAATAATTCTTTTTGTAATGGCCAATCCAATGCCGGTACCCTCGTATTTATCTTTTGTATGTAGCCTTTTAAAAAGGGTAAAAACATTTGATATATACTTTTCATCGAAACCAATGCCATTGTCTGTTATATGAATACAAGCAAACGGTCCGTCAATATCAGTAGCGCTATCATAAGCGCTGTCGCAAATTCTTTTGCCGAAAATATGTATGAAAGGAGGCACGTCTGTTCTTGAGAACTTCAATGCATTGCTAAGTATGTTTTGTAAAACCTGTCTTATCTGCCCCGGGTTAACTTCAATTTCAGGAAGCTCGTCAATCACGATTGTTGCTTTCTTCTCTTCTATCAATAATTCGAAATCTTTTAATAACTCTCTTGCCAGCAAGGTTAAATTGGTGCATTCGAATCTATTATCTTTCTGGGATAAACGCGAGAAAGATAAGATATCTTGTATCAATACCCTCATTCGTTCCGAAGAAGTGATGATCTTATCCAGGTAAGTATTTGCCAGAGGGGGAAGGTCTGATGCATGTTTTTCTTTCAACACTTTTGAGTAGATCTGAATCTTGCGAAGTGGCTCTTGCAGGTCGTGAGAAGCTACAGAGGCAAACTGTTGCAGATCATGGTTACTAACCTCTAGCGCGTGATTTATTTCTTCTAACTGTTCATTGTTTTGCTTCAGTTGCCTTTGTGTCTTTTTTTGTTCTGTAAGGTCAGTTAGTATGATACTTAATGAAACTCCTTCATCGAGTTCGAGCGATGTAAATGAAAGCTGAAAATCTATATGCTTGTCTTTGTTGATCAAGGCGATTTCGCCTTTGCAGTCCTCTTTCCAGCCTTTGTTGTAGAGCGTAGTAAAATGCTCTTTAGAGGCCGGAGAAATGAAATCGTAAAACGATAAACCAATGACTTTTGATAAGGGTAATTGCACCATGGAGGCAAACTGAGAATTGCTATACAGAATAACTGCATGTTGATCCAGGGTTACCGCTCCTTCAGTCATTTTCTCAATAAACAGGCGATAAGTCTGATCGGCTGTCTTTAACGTGTACAACTGATGGCCGGTTTTCCCGTGCACAACCAGTGCATCTACCTGTCCTGTTCTAATGGCGTTAATAGCATCGTTTGCGTCTTCAAGCTGAAGACGTAAATGATGCACTTCGTTTACCAGTTCCTCATAAGTTTTTGTTTCCATTTACATCTAAAAAATAAGTCCTAAACCACGAAGTACTTTTTGCTCATCTGACATATCACCTATAAGTCTTCTTTCCGGCAAAGGCAGTGTTTTTATAAGAAGGGGCAAAGCTATAATTTGTTCGGTTTCTGCTAATGCTTTCTGCTGGTACACGTCTATTATTTCAAGTAAATAATTTCCTTTAATATGTTTTTCGCAAATTTGTTTTAGGTTGCTTATAGCTCTTACAGAGTTTGATGATGCGCCAGTTACAAACAACCGAAGAACATATTCAGGACCTCTATTCATTTCCTCTTCACCTGCACTTTCAAAAAAACCCGGGTCTTCTTTACTCATAATATTATTTTGCAGGTCGAATGTTTAGACCTACCAGAACCTTTTCTTCGTTAGACAGATCTCCAATTATTTTACGTATAGGCTCGGGTACTTTTTTTACCAGTGTCGGTATGGCAAATATCTGGTCACCTTCTGCAAGCTGAGGATGTACAAGTAGGTCGATTACTTCAATAATGTATTTGCCTTTTAAATGCTCTTCACACAGTTTGTTTAAGTTGTTTATTGCAGCAACTGATTTGGTGGTCCTTCCCGCCACATATAACCGAAGTTCGTATTTATCTTCACTCACAGTTTCACTATTCGCTTCCAGGTTCATTAATGTCTCCATGATGCCTTTTTTGTGTTATTTGTTCACGATTTTTTTCCATGATCTCTTTCCTTAATTCTTCTTCTACATAGCTCTTATTCAATTCATCCGTTACAGATTCGAATTCTTCTTTCAGACTTTCAATTTTTGCCTGCAATACCATTCGTTTCCTTTCTATTTCCCGGTCTTTTCTTGTAACAGCGTGTGTACGCAGCACTGCACCGGTTTCTTCCATCAATTGTTGCGCCTCCCTTGCCGATCCTGTTAATACCCCATCTGGTCCCAGGTAAACATCTACAAGGCTTAATCCTTCATCAGAGATTACAAATTCTCTTACCTGGTTGGAGTGGCGCATTCCTCTTGACTTCATTATGTACATACCACGATTTCTTTCGCCATTAAATTCAAGATCTCGTACAAGCAGCCATGCATCTACTAGTGAAGAAACGCCTTCATCGGTTTGTTCGGTTACGATCGTTGTTAGTGTCAACGCTGTAAACATTACCGTTATTTGCTCGGCTTGTAAAAAATCTATGAGTCGTATCAACATTCCTTTGACTTCGCTAACCGAACCAACAGTAATAAGGTTGGTGATCGGGTCAAGTATAATGGCTGAAGGCTTAAATTTTTTCACCATTTTATGAATGGTTAGTAGATGCATTTCAAGACCATTTAAAGTGGGCCTCGACGCGTTGAACTCTAAATAGCCATTGTCTACATGTTCCTGCAAATTGATGCCTATCGACCGCATGTTTCGGATGATCTGCTGCGGCGATTCTTCAAAAGCAAAATACAAACAACGATCTTTACGTAGGCAGGTTTCATGAGCAAAGTATGCTGCAAGGCTGGTCTTACCTGTACCCGCAGTTCCCGAAACCAGAATGCTGCTTCCTTTATAAAAGCCTTTGCCCTCAAGCATTTTGTCTAATGTCGGAACGCCTGATGAAACCCTTTCAGAAGATACACCATGTTCTAGTCTCAATGAGGTAATCGGCAAAACAGAGATACCTTCATCATCTATCAAAAATGGATATTCATTGGTTCCATGTACAGAGCCCCTGTATTTTATGATGCGCAGAAGTCTTGTCGAGATCTGGTTAGTAACACGGTGATCTAATAAAATAACGCAATCAGAAACATACTCTTCCAGCCCTTGCCGGGTAAGAGAGCCCTCACCTTTTTCCCCCGTTATGATCGCAGTTACTCCTTTATCTTTCAGCCATTGAAACAACCGGCGCAACTCTGCACGTAATATCGATTGATTGGTCAATCCTGAAAACAGGTTTTCTATCGTGTCCAGTACCACCCGCTTCGCCCTGATGCTGTCAATGGCGTACCCCAATCTTATAAACAACCCGTCAAGGTCATATTCGCCCGTTTCTTCTATTTCACTCCGCTCAATATGTACATGATCGAGTTTAATAAGTTTTTTCCTTTGCAATTCATCCAGGTCAAAGCCAAGAGAAGCAACATTGACAGACAATTCTTCTGCTTTTTCTTCAAAAGCCATAAATACCCCTGGTTCATTAAACTCTGTCGCTCCCTTTACAATAAACTCCAGCGAAAACAATGTTTTTCCGCTACCTGCTGCACCGCAAAATAAGGTTGGTCGCCCTGCCGGAAGCCCTCCACCCGTTATTTCATCCAGGCCGGTTATTCCAGTTTCTGTTTTTGGCAGCGATTTATTAGATGTTATCATAGTTGCTTAAAAACGATGTAGAATTCGTTAGTTAAAAATTTTTTAATGTACCGTCTTTTGCTTCTGGCTATGGGCCTGGAACGCAAAAACTGAAGGTGTAAATGGTTAACGAATAAAGTATAATTGAAGGCCATTCATTCAATTTAAAGCCTTTTTGGTAACCAGCTTTTTTACAACTATTATTCTTTTGTTGCGTCGCACTCTTGTACTTTTTCAATTCATTCAACAGGAGCTATCAACTACAACAAGCCGCGACTTTCAATCTTTTATCGTCCATTTGTCTTTTTACAATAACAAAAGCGTGCCGGTCTTTTTTCAACATTACTTTGGCTGGTGCATAATCATTTTATTTATAATATTTTGTACTTCCAATGCCGGTCTGTTTTCTATCAAATAAAAATGGTTACCACCCTTATCATTAAATGTATTGCTTCCATCATCACTAATTTCAATAGTCCCCGATTTTAATTTATAGTAAGGTTTGTAACCCGCGATAGCAACCAATACGGCCGTCTCATCCCAACTCATTCGCCCGTCTTTGTCGTTCTTATCCAGTGGAATGCAAATGCGAAAGACGTCTTTTACAGGACTATTTTTTATAGCATTATTATTTATTAAAGGCAAACCCGTTTTTATTTTTTCACCAATTTCAAACCCGCTAAAAATAACCGGCGTGTTCCAATTACTGTACACGTATTTTGCCGCAGGGCCATCCATATAAATATTAAACTCGCGGCCAGAAGGAAATTTACCTGCCATGCTTACTAACGATTTCACTTTTTTCTCTACCAATTGTCTTCCTGTCAGGGGCGAATATTTGTCTGGCTTCGATGTAAGTAAATTAGAGAGGTTGGTTAGAAATCCAACTGTTATAATCGTAACACTTTTATCCGCTTGCTTTGCTAGAATCTTTCTGTAAACATCAACTGCATCCGGTACATCTTTATTGCTTTTTATGGCGTGGGGATAATTTTTTATCAAAGAGTCTGTCCAGTGTTGAGAGTCTCGCCTGGTACTTGCTTCACCTTTTGGCACGCCAATGAGCGTTCCGGGTCTTTTGAAATAAGTATTAAAAACGTTCAATACTGCCGCTACGCCTTCATATTTTGTACTTGCTACAGTAGCTAAAATTTTCGCCTTACCAGCATCTGCATAAGCATGTAACAAAGTAATAGCGCCGGCATCATCATAATCGGGACCCATGTCCGTATCAAAAATTACCGGAACGGGTTTTTGAGATTGTGCCTGCATGAGTATAACGGAGAATAAGAAAAAGCTTAAAAAAAAGAATTTTTTCATTTCAAATAAGGGGGATTAGTAATTTTTTACAAGACCTACAAGTTACATTAGATTTTGATTTCAATGTATTGGTATTTACACTTAGGTATGGCAAACGAAATGCATTATTCGAACTATTTTTATGGTGGTGATTAAACTATTTTTTTTGAAATATAAAAATTAAA
>JAOQAJ010000211.1 GCA_025963675.1 Segetibacter sp. | reverse complement strand
TCGCTAAAACCAAAGCTTCTTTGACTAAGTCGCTTTGCAAAATCAAATTTTCAATCTCTCCGGGTTCGATTCTATAACCTCTTATTTTTACCTGGTCATCAAGTCTTCCCAAGTACACAATGTTACCATCAGACGACCACCTGCACAGGTCTCCCGTCTTGTACACCCTTTCCCCTGTAGTTCTAGAAAATGGGTTTTTAATAAATTTTTCAGCAGTTAATACGGGTTCATTCAAGTATTCACGGGCGAGACCCTCGCCCCCGATATACAATTGACCCGAAACTCCAATAGGAACTAACTGATCGCTGATATCAACGATATAGACTTTAGTGTTTGAAAATGGTCTTCCGATTGGAACAATGCTAAATTGCTTATTTAAATTAACGGGATAAATACATTTACCAATCGTAGCTTCTGTCGGGCCATAATGATTAAATACTTTTCCCTGGTAACCAGCTTCTGATAAACGATTTATAATGCTTATATTAAAACCTTCACCACCGAAAATCATTACTCTTTTTGCCAAAGCAAGGTGATCTTCATCTGCGAACGATATCCACAAAGAAGGAACTATTTTAATGCATTCAACCTCATTATTATCTAAATAATTTACTAGCTTTTCACCATTTGTTAATAAATTATCAGAGACAACATGTAGGCTAGCACCCAAAATAAATGAAGAATGTATTATGGAATGACCCGCGTCGAAAATCAACGGTGCAAAAAGAGCGAACGAACTACAATCACTTAAAGATGCTTCTTTTATGACCCCGAAACAATGATCAAGTAAAGCGCGATGTTCAATCATTACGCCTTTTGGTGTACCGGTAGATCCTGAAGTATAAATTACATAAGCAAGATTGTTTGGTTTAACAGCAGATGTATTTATTATAGCTGGAGTGTCATTCATTTGCTCATCCGGCCTATCAATTGCAAAAATTTCTACATCTTCAACTCCCACAAACGACTCTTCACTCTTTTTACTGGTCACAACAATATGAGCTCGAGTGTCGGCAATAATAAACTTGATTCTTTCTTTTGGATATTTTGGGTCCAGAGGGACGTATGCTCCGCCAGCTTTTAGAATTCCCAGCAAACCAATCAGCATTTCCAAACTTCGTTCGATACAGATTGGAACAAGAGTTTCTACACTTACTCCCCTACTTTTCAAATAATGCGCTACCTGGTTTGCTCTTTCATTAAGCTCTTGGTAAGTCAGCTGCTCGTCTTCAAATACTACTGCAACGGTGTCTGGTGTTTTTATTACATTCTCCTCAAATAAATCCACTATTGTCTTATCTTCCGGAAAGTCAACTGTCGCGTTATTAAACTTTACCAGCAGTTCACTTTCTTCCTCTTTAGTCAACATTTGCAACGTTGCTAACTTTTGATCCTGATTTTCTATAATAGCAACTAACAGCTGTTGATAGTGTCTAATCATTCTATCTATCGTTGCACTACCGTACAGATCTGTGTTGTATTGAATAACCCCGGCCAGCCCTTTTGCAGATTCTGTTATCGACACCAAAAGGTCAAATTTGGTCGAAGAGATTTCAAATTTTTGTTGTGATAGTTCGACATCTCCCAATTTCAATTGTTCGATGTCGGGGGTATTCTGCAGAGAAAACATTACCTGAAACAGTGCTGAGCGACTCATGTCTCTTTCCTTCACTATTGCTTCTACAACCTTTTCGAATGGTACATCCTGGTGTTCGAATGCTTCCATCGTTGTTTGCCGCACTTGTTGCAACAACTGCGTAAACTGCATTTCGCCATTTAGCTGGTCCCGCAATGCAAGAGTATTTATGAAAAAGCCTATTAAACCCTCTAATTCTAATTGCTGTCTACCCGCGGTTGCGGTACCTACACATATATCTTCCTGGTTTGAATACCGAAATAATAACACTTTAAACGCTGCAAGCAAAGTCATAAATAAAGTCGCCCCTTGTTGCTGGCCCAATTGATTTAAGGACGACATGAGCCTTTTATCTATTTCAAAAGCTTTAATCGAACCATTTGCAGTTTGTATGACCGGTCTAACATAATCGGTAGGAAGTTCCAACGGTTGTAGCTCGTCCAACTTATTCCTCCAATATGCTAACTTTTTGTCTAACAACTCACCTTTAAAATATTTGCGTTGCCATAGAGCGTAATCTGCGTACTGTATATAAAGCTTCGGCAACTCCGCAACCCGCCCTCCGATGTGAGAAGAATATAGTTCCACTACCTCTCTAACAATATTTGAAAACGACCAGCCGTCAATTGCTATGTGATGCACTGTTACTACCAACAGGTGTTCCTGATCACTAACACTCAAAAGATTTGCTCGCAACACATCATCTTTTGTAAGATCAAACGGCTCGGCAATTATCTGCCGGGTGTATTCTTGTAAGCTTTTTTCGTCATCTTGAAACTGGACTTTGTTATTTATTTTTAGCTTCCATTCATCTATATCTTTCACCACTTGATACGTCTGCCCATCGTCTTCCCTATAAATCGTCCTTAAGACTTCATGGCGGTTTATTACTGTTTGTAAGGCAAATTGTAAAGCTTCTTTATCCAGATTACCTTTTAATTTAAACACTGCTGGAATGTGGTATTGTATGCTGCCTTCCAACTTGTCAATAAACCACAACCGTTCCTGGCTGAAAGAGAGTGGAATACGTTCTGGCCTTAGCTGTACCGGGATAATAGATGGCAGAAGCACACCTTGCTCAACAGTCGAAAGATGGGTTGCTAATTGTGCTATTGTTGGATGAAGGAATAAATCTCTTATTGCTAACTCGACATTTAACTGATTGCGTACAACTGAGATTAATCTCATCCCTAAAAGTGAGTGCCCGCCTAACTCAAAAAAGTTATCATTTATTCCGACTCTTTCCACATTCAACAATTGCTGCCATATTTCTGCTAAGGCTGATTCTGTTAAATTTCGAGGTGCAACAAATTCATCATTCAACAGTTCACTTATATCAGGATCGGGTAAAGTTTTTTTATCGATTTTTCCATTTGGCGATAGCGGTAAACTTTCCAATTCGACCCATATCGTAGGCACCATGTACTCCGGCAATTGATTTTGCAGGTAACTAATAGTTGCTTGCCTATCAAACTCTTTATCAACAACAACGTAAGCCACTAACCGCTTAATCCCTTTAACTTCTTTAGCCAGAACTACTGCCTGCTTCACTAATGCACTTAGCAGCAGCACACTTTCTACTTCTCCAAGTTCGATCCGGTAGCCTCTTATTTTAACCTGGTCATCTATTCTGCCTAAACTCTCGATGTTACCGTTTGGCAACCATCTTCCCAGGTCTCCGGTCTTATACAACCGTGCGTCAGGATCTTCATTAAAAGGGTTTTTAATGAACTTTTCTGTTGTTAGATCCGGACGATTTAGATATCCTCTCGCAAGACCTGCACCACCAATACAGATTTCTCCAGGTACACCTACCGGCATTAATCTGTTTTCCGTGTCTAAAACGTATATCTGTACATTATCAATCGGCTTTCCCAGTAATGATGCTTCTGATATCTTTTCAATTTTATTGTAGGTGGCGCTTACCGTAGTTTCACTAGGACCATATCCATTTACGATTTGGACATTTTTATAAAAAAGATTGTCTATCGACGATGGGTTTAGAACATCTCCACCGACAACAAAATGCCTCAATCTTCCAATTGACGTCAACTCCTTATTCAACCAGTCAAGCACCATCGGAGTAGTAGTCAAAATTGTTACTTCATTGCTTTCAATATGTTTCTTAATCTTAGCTACATCCTTTCCTCCATTCCTTATCAAACACATACTTCCTCCAGTGATAAGAACAGGGTATACTTCCTCTACTAATATGTCAAAGGAAATGGAAGATTGCTGAATGATAGTATCGTATTCAGTTATCTGAAAATAGTTCTTGAATAATAAAACATAATTCAACATAGACCCATGCTCAATCATTACACCTTTTGGCTTTCCTGTTGAACCTGAGGTATAAATAACGTAAGCGAGATTACTTAAAGTTGCTTGATGGTTAATATTCTCAATGTCAAGTTTTTTTATCTCTTCCGAATCCTGGTTTAAATTTATTAAGTCGAACCTGCCAATGCCGTGCAACTTTCCTATTTCAGCATCGCTGGTTATAATTACGGATGCTGAAGAATCTTCAAGCATAAATTGAATCCTGTCGATTGGATATTCAGGATCAATGGGAACATAGGCGCCACCGGCTTTTAAAATCCCGAGTAACCCGACAATCATTTCAATACTTCGATCTATACAGATTGCCACCAGCGTTTCTTCTTCTACTCCCTTCCCTTGTAAGTAGCGCGCCAGTTGATTTGCCCTTTCATTGAGCTCCTTATAGGTTAGCTTTTTGCCTTCAAAAACAACCGCAGTTGTTGCAGGTGTTCTATCGACCTGTTCCTCAAATAATTCTATTACAGTTTTACTTGTTGGATAGTCTACTACTGAATTATTAAATTCAACTAATAACTTCTGCTCGTCGGCTGCTGTAAGCATTTGTAAAGCCGAAACAGCCTGCCCAGGGTGCTCCACAATGGATTTAAGTAGTTGAGTGTAATGCTCAATTATACTTTCTATTGTTCGATTATTATATAATTCAGTAGAATATTCTACAGACCCTTTTAAGCCGTTAGTTGTTTCGCTTAAAGAAAATGTTATATCAAACTTTGATGTTGTTTGAGGTAAAATTTCATTCTCGACCTGTACTTCTCCAAATCGCACCTGAGACGTCTCACTCGCATTTTGTAATACAAACATCACCTGGAAGAGTGGACTTCGGCTGATGTCCCTATCTTTAGCTACAGCTTCCACTACTTTTTCAAATGGTACTTCCTGGTGCTCATAAGCTTCCAGTGTTGTTGTTCTTACCTGTTGAAGTAATTCTAGAAATGTCGCACGTCCATTGACCTCTGTTCTTAAGGCCAATGTGTTTACAAAAAAGCCGATCAAACCTTCAATTTCCTGCTGTTGCCGCCCTGCTATTGGTGTGCCAATTGTTATGTCATTTTGACCAATATACCTAAACAACATTACTTTAAAAACAGAAAGCAAAGTCATAAAGAGTGTGCTGTTCTGTTGCTGACTAAAATACTTTATCTGATTTGATAAATCCTTGTCAATACCAAAAGTTATGGTACCGCCCTTAGTACCAGGAACCGCAGCTCGTGTATAATCAGTCAGCAAGTCCAAAGGTGACAAATTCTTCAGCTTATTAATCCAGTACCCTAATTTGTTATCTAATAATTCACCTTGTAAATAATTTCGTTGCCAGATTGCAAAATCGGCATACTGAATTGGAAGGTCGGCCAAATGTGGAGCGTATCCTTCAACAAAAGAATTATATAGTTCTGTCACCTCATTTACAACAATTGGCAAAGACCAACCGTCTGAAGCTATATGATGCATTGCCACCACCAATAGATGTTCCTGGTCTGAGAGAATAACCAGGGAGGCCCGCAGCATGTGATCACTTTCTAAATTGAAAGGAGCTTCAATTAAACTTCTTATTAACTCTTGCAATACACTTTTATCATCAACACCCCTGGGAGGCTCAACGAGTGATAATTGCCACAGGTCTTTTTCCTGGACTTGTTGGTAACCCTGTTCATTGTGTTGCTTAATCACCGTTCTTAAAACCTCATGTCTATTTACCACATTTCTTAACGCATATGATAAAGCTTCCTTATTTAGATTGCCGGTTAATCTTAATACTGCCGGCACATGGTAGTGAAGGCTTCCTTCAAGCTGATTGATAAACCATAAACGTTCCTGGCTGTAAGATAAGGGGATAAATTCCGGTCGAACTTGTGGTTCAATTGGCGGGAGTAATAACTTTTTGTCGTTGCCTTCGAGATGTTTTGCTAAAGATTTAATTGTCGGATTAGAAAACAGATCTCTTATCGAAAGCTCGGCCTTCAATTGCTTCCGAACTGCTGATATCAACTGCATAGCAAGCAATGAATGGCCTCCAATTTCGAAAAAATTGTTGTTAACTCCTATTAATCTTAATCCTAAAACCTGTTGCCAAACTTCTGCAAGCCTGGCTTCATTTTCTGTTCGTGGCGCCGCGAAGTTATCTATGAAAAGATCACGTTCATCAGGATCAGGTAACGCTTTTTTATCTACTTTTCCATTTGGAGTAACCGGAAAACTTTCTAACTCTACCCATAATGAAGGAACCATGTATTCAGGTAACTTACTATTTAGATAGCTAGTAATTATGTCCTTATTCCCGGATTTTTTAGCAACTATATACCCGACCAATCTTTTATTGCCACTACTATCTTCTTTTGGAAGCACTACTGCCTGTTCAACTAGTTGACTTTGTAATAACACATTCTCAATTTCACCCAACTCTATTCGGTAGCCCCTTATTTTAACCTGATCATCTATTCTACCCAGGTATTCTATGTTTCCATCATGAAGCCATCTTCCTAAGTCTCCGGTTCTATATATCCGCCCTGTGGCCCGATTGTCAAATGGATTACTAATAAATTTCTCAGCTGTTAAATCTGGCCGACCTAAATAACCACGAGCTACCTGTACCCCACCGATGCAAATTTCTCCGGCAACGCCAATAGGAGATAATCGAAGAGATTTGTCAACAATATAAATTGATGTATTAGCAATCGGCTTTCCTATGGTAATAACGCCATTTTCTAGAATTGGGGTATTGGTTAAAGTGGCACAAACGGTATTTTCGGTTGGTCCGTAAGCATTAATCAATTGCACACCTTGTGACGAGATGTAGCGGCCAATAACTTCATTCAACGGTTCTCCGGCTGATACTATTGTCTTAATTGACCCTAGTGCATCTTTTAAAAATTGCTGATACGATGATGGAAGAACGGCAACTTCTACTTTATTTCTGCTTATGATTGACTTTAGTCCTTCTGCGGAAAGGAGATCTTCCTTTTTTGCTAAAACCAAAATACCGCCACTTAATAGCGTATTAAATATTTCATATGCAGAAGCGTCAAATCCGAGAGAAGCAAATTGTAATGT
>JAOQAJ010000192.1 GCA_025963675.1 Segetibacter sp. | reverse complement strand
CTTCTGTTTTAAAATTGGGCAGGTGCAAGTCAGTTACATCAATACTGTTTCTTAATTTGTCATTGTCGTTTGCCAATAGTTGAGTAAGAACAAATAGCAAACAAAAAATAGACATCCCTGTCATGGCAATAGTAATTCTCTTGTTGTAAGTTTTTCTTAATTCGTATGCCCCATACTCTTTGTTCTTGCCGTCAAAAAGAATATCGATTAAATCGGCATTCATGATTTTGTTAAGTTCCATAGTTTTTGTTTTAATGTTGGTTTATTAAACTTGTTTGGGCACAATAGATTCTTCTTTCGCTATAGAAACAAAGCGAATGAGTTTAATAGATGCTTTATTATGATCTATAACAAAGCGTCCTCATCAAGAAGTAAATAAGAATGTAGATGCGAAAAATGAAGACCGGATTTTTGAAGTTTCTGCAGCAACTCTTTTATAAATCCAGCTCAGGTAGTTCTTCAATATTTAGACACGGCTTTGCATTTTTTCCATAAAAACAATTTTGATTTGAATGAAAAATAAACATCAGGAAATAGGAGTTGGCTTATGAGGATGTTACCCATCGTTTTTAATATGGTTCCAGTAAATCTTGCAAAAGCGAATGAATTATTACTTAAGATCAATGGGGAAGTAAGGAGCTCAAATATGCGTCTTTAAGAATGCGTGCGTGGCGGTTCCTGCGGATTCTCCTGATTTATAAAACCACAGTTTCATTAGTTAAACTTTTCGTCTCGCCACAAGTCAATAAGAGGCATTCCTTTAAAGTTGAAGATTTTTATTAGTTTCCGGTTAATCTGTAAAACTGAGTGGTTTTCTAAAGTGTAAATGGATTTTAAATAAGTATTAACCGATTACTTTGATTGGTTCAATTATTAAGGTATTTATTTGCCTGTTTTTAAAAGTATTTAAGAATTGATTCAAGAAATATTTTTTTCACTTTAAAGCAATGCTGTATTTTTAATTCTCGTATAAACAGTTAAATAGTCATATGAAAAAAGCGTCGATTTTATTTTTTAGCCTGTTAGTGGCAGGGTTTGGAAACTATTATTCTTTTGCCCAGACAAAAAAGCCTGTGAAGAAAACCACTAAAACAGTTACGACTAAGACCACTTCAACTAATAGTTCATCAAAAGCTGATATAGAAGAAGGAAAGAACTTGATCTCAAAATCGGACTGCCTTGCTTGTCATCAATTAAAAGTGAAAGTGGTTGGACCAGCATATAGTGCTGTTGCTGCAAAATATCCTGCAACGAATGCTAACATTGATAAGCTTGCGGGAAAAATCATTAAGGGTGGTGCAGGAGCGTGGGGACAGACGCCAATGACTCCTCATCCACAGATTGCAGAAGCTGACGCAAAGAAAATGGTGAAATACATTCTTTCTTTAAAAGGCAAATAGTCTGCATTGGTTGTGTTACTGCCGAACTATCAATTATTCATGTATTCGCTTCTAGCCGGCTTTTGGTTGGTCGATTTAAAAATCAATGTACAAGAGTGCGACGCAACGATGTAACATGAGCGAATTGAAGCCTGGCCTATTATAAAATCATAGCATAAATACCCCGAATTCTTTCGGGGTTTTATGCTTCATAAACGATTGCTATTTTAGATACTTTTTAAAGAGTTGCCATTAATATGAAAAAAAATCTACTTACACCACTGCCAGTCCTTCTTCTGGTACTTGCCGTTTTTGTGACGTCCAATGTTTCAGCGAAACAAAAAAGAGTGCTGGTCTTTAGTAAGACAGCCGGCTTTCGTCACCATGCGGCTATTGCTGCGGGCAAAATAAATATTCCGTTACTTGGAACTAAAAACAACTTTGATGTTGATACCACCGAGAATGCTGATGTCTTTACTTCGGAGAATTTGAAAAAATATGCCGCAGTTGTATTCTTATGTACAACCGGCAACGTCTTGAATGACCAGCAGCAACAAGCTTTTCAACAGTTTATTAAATCCGGCGGTGGGTTTGTAGGGTTACACTCAGCAGCTGACACCGAATATGACTGGCCATGGTACGGGGAACTAAATGGTGGATATTTTAAAAGTCATCCAAGGCAGCAGGAAGCAGTATTTAATATTGTCGATGCTGATAATATCGCAACTGCCCACTTACCTAAAGTGTGGAAGCGCTTTGACGAACTGTATAACTTTAAATGGCTGGGAACTGATTTGCATATCCTGATCACCATTGACGAGAACAGCTACACCGGTGGTGCGAACGGGGAACATCACCCAATGGCCTGGTACCACGATTTTGACGGGGGTAGAGCTTTTTATACAGCTTTGGGCCACGACAATAAATCTTACGAAGATCCACTTTACCTGCAACATCTCTTAGGGGGAATTAGATATGCAATGGGCGAAAACCCTAAGGCATCCTCAAACTCCGCTAAAAAATAATCACTTCATTTTTTATATACATGAAAAGAATATTTTCAATATTAGCCTTCCTGGCTTTTTCGATGCTCGTTTATACCTGCACAGTCACAAAGGGTATTTCGAAAAACAAAATAACTAATCCTTACCCGGACCGCACTTTTGACTCGACCCCTTCCTGGGCGTATTTAACCCCGGAGGAAAGTTTAAAGAC
The DNA here is from genome assembly GCA_025963675.1 of Segetibacter sp. GTDB lineage: Bacteria > Bacteroidota > Bacteroidia > Chitinophagales > Chitinophagaceae > Segetibacter. Next base: position 12,200 of record JAOQAJ010000192.1, on the reverse strand, counting down.
TTTTAACCTGCCAAAAGGTTATCACATAGAACTGGTGGCAAGTGAGCCAATGATAAAAGAGCCGGTAGCGATTGCCTGGGATGGAAATGCAAAAATGTATGTAGCTGAGATGCTAACATACATGCAGGATGCCGATGCCACTAACGAACGGATGAATGTAAGCAGGATTATGCTTTTGGAGGATACCAATAATGATGGTAAAATGGATAAAAGCAGCGTGTTTATCGATAGTCTTTTATTGCCACGCATGATACAATGCATAAACAATGAGTTGCTTGTAAACGAAACGAATACCATAACGATAAACGGTTATAGAGATACAAATGGTGATGGAAAAGCTGATGTAAAAAGGACAGTGTTTGAAAAGCCGGGATATAGTGTAAGCGATGCAAACATGGAACACCAGAGAAGCGGGTTAGACTGGAACCTCGATAACTATATGTATTTGACTTACGATCCAATAAGGTTCAGGTATAAGAATGGGATGTTGACCGCAGACTCTATTCCTGCCGGAACCGGTGGCCAGTGGGGAGTAACGCATGACAACTATGGCCGCTTATTCTTATCAAGTGCAGGTGGTGAAAATCCGCTGGTGCGGGTGCAAATAAATCCAGCTTATGGTGGGCTTGATTTGCCTGAGCAGGTAAGTGATGAATTTCAACAGGTGTGGCCGGTAGTGGCAACTGCTGATGTACAAGGGGGCGCTCCCAGAATGCGGGCTGACAGTACACTTAACCATTTTACGGCTTCCTGCGGACAATCTATCTACAGGGGCGATGCACTACCCGAAGATATGGTTGGAGATTACCTTGTGTGTGAGCCGGTTGCCAGAATTATACGTCGGGCAAAAGTGCTTAATATAAAAGGAAAAACGATTGTTCAAAACGCTTATTACAGGCAGGAGTTTTTAGCTTCTAACGACATGTTCTTTCGGCCGGTAAATACATATACAGGACCTGACGGAAATCTATATATTGTAGACATGCATCGTGGCATTATTCAGCAGGGAAACTGGACAAAGCCGGGATCATACTTACGTAGCCAGATAGAGGCGAAAGGAATTGCTAAAAATGTTGGACACGGACGAATCTACCGGGTTGTATATGACGGGTATAAGCAGCAGGCAAAGCCTCAGATGCTAAATGAATCACCAGCCAAACTGGTTACTTACTTAGATCATAAGAACGGCTGGTGGAGAGATAATGCACAAAAGCAACTGGTTGTATTGGGCGATAAATCTGTCGTTCCTACATTGAAACTGATTGCGGCAGGACAACAGGCTACGCTTGCAGCGAAGCCTTCAGCCATTGCCAGAATACATGCTTTGTGGACTTTGGAGGGATTAGATGCGATAGATAAAAATATTTTATACACCGCTATCAAGGATGAACATCCACAGGTAAGAAAAGCGGCAGTCTGGATTAGTGAGTCATTCATAAAAAAGAATGATGAGGAAATGCTGAACAAGCTGGCAGGTATGAAAGAGGATCCAAGCCATGACGTGAGGATACAACTGCTCTTATCATTGTATAACGTCAATTCAAAAAAGGCTGAAGCGCTAGCCCGGGATTTACAAGTGAAAAATGCAGACAACGACATGTTTGCATCAGTACGTAGAGCAATGGATAGAAATAATGACGTTAAAACCTATGGAGCCCGTTTGGGTAGTATGCCTGCTGATGATAGAAAAATGATCCTTGCAGGAGCAGCTACTTTTTCTTCGCTCTGTGTAACTTGTCATGGTCCTGCCGGAAAAGGAATTGCAGTTGCAGGCACCACTGATTTTGCAGCTCCACCTCTTACCAATTCTACCAAGCGCCTTGCAGGAGATAAAAATAGTCTCGTAAAAATAGTGTTGCATGGATTGAGCGGTCCTATCGATGGCAAGACTTATCCTTCTATCATGCCTTCGTTAGGCGCTAATTCGGATGAATGGGTAGCCTCAGTGGTTAATTACGTTAGATATGAATTTGGAAAAGTAAACTCAAGACGCAGACCTACGGACACAACAGGCCCGTTTGTAACTCCGACAGAAGTAAAACTTATAAGAGAAAAAAATGCTTCAAGAAATAAGCCCTGGACATTAGAGGAACTGGAGAAAACCAGCGCTCTTGCTCAGGCAAAAAAATAAGCATCTCCAACTTTCATAAAAAACGGAAATAAGGCATAAAAAAAAGAAGCAACCAGTAAATAGTATTTATTGGCGTACTTCCCGGTTATTACCGGGGGGTATTTATTCAAGAAGCTGTACTGGTAATTATCATGTTTTCCAGAACATGAAAATAGCAGATCAACTGGCGGTTTGTATACCAGAACACTCCATGACAGTTGTATTGATAGCATACGATATTTTGCAACTGATAAATTTAAAATCTTGCTCTAAGATTAAATTTATTATGTAAGTTTACCACTAACGATAATAAAATGGCTATTATGAAAATCACGTTTCTTCACTCTTGTATTAATGACAATGCGCCCTTAGTTACTTCTCTTCGAAACTGGTCTTTTTATTCTTAATAAATAAACTCTCTTTGTTTTTGTAACGCAAAGTGATTTAGGCAAAATAGATTTTATCGCTTCTATTATCTAAAGACCGTTCGAATGGTTTTAAAGATTTTTAATTTCAATTAAATTATTAGTAATATCTGCATAAGGAGCTTAGCCGGGTTTAAAATAAGACGCCTTAAGCTATGTCCCTTTCTAAATACCGTTAAACCAACCAAAATTATTATGAGCAATAATCGTAAACTTTCTGTCAAATTAGTGTTAGCGCTTACACTTGTTCTTCTGGTCGGCGTTTATTCAACCACGATTAAAGGAAAATTTTTTAATCCCGCCGATGATCCCAATCCTAAAATTCAAAAACTAAAGCTCCAACCAAATTTTAAAGCTGAGCATTTGTACAGTCCTTCTGAAGCTGGAAATGGATCATGGGTGTCAATGACATTCGATGACAAGGGCAGAATGATAGCATCCGATCAATACGGTTATTTATACCGGCTTACTATACCGCCAGTCGGTGCCGATACTAACACCAACAAGTTAAAAGTGGAAAGACTTGATATACAAGTTGAAGGTGATACTTCGAGGATAAAGATGGGATTTGCACATGGGCTTTTATACGCTTTCAATAGCCTGTATGTAATGGTAAACAATAACCCAACCCCACCTAGCACAATGAACAAGGGGAGCGGGCTATACCGGTTGCAGGATACCAACAACGACGACCAGTATGATAAGATCACATTGCTAAAAGCCCTGGTAACACCGGGTGGCGAACATGGTCCTCACAGTATTTTACTAGCTCCGGATAAACAATCCATTTATGTAATTTCAGGAAACCATACTGATGTTCCTGAAATGGATGCTTACCGTTTACCTAAAACCTGGAAGGAAGATAACCTGTTCCCATTAATTAAAGATCCGAACGGTCATGCAAATGACAGGTATGCACCGGGCGGCTGGATAGCCAACATCGACCCTGAAGGCAAGCGATGGGAACTGATTAGCGCAGGTTATAGAAATGCTTTTGATATAGCATTTAACGAAGACAACGAACTTTTTACTTACGACGCTGATATGGAGTGGGATTTTGGTATGCCATGGTATAGACCTACCCGTATAAACCATGCAACCAGCGGTAGTGAATATGGGTGGCGTACAGGTAACAGTAAATGGTCTCCTGCTTACCCTGATAATTTACCGGCAGTGCTAAACATTGGCCAGGGATCTCCAACCAATCTTATTAGCGCCAAAGACGCCAGGTTCCCTGAAAAATATCGGCGTTCACTTTTTGCATTTGACTGGAGTTTCGGAATTATATATGCTGTTAAACTTCGCCCGGAAGGCTCTTCTTACACCGCAAATGCTGAAATGTTTCTTTCTGGTTCACCTTTGCCTCTAACCGATGGTGTTATAGGACCCGACGGCGCGTTATACTTTCTTACGGGAGGACGTAAATTAGATTCTGATCTGTACAGGGTATATTATGGAGACAATACATCTTCTAATGCACCGTTGACATCCAGCTTAAACGCTTCCCAGTTACAGTTGCAAAACACAAGGAAACAACTTGAAAAATTTCACGGAAATCCTGACCCAAAAGCTGTAAGCACTGCATGGCCGCATCTTAAAAACAATGACCGGTTTATAAGGTATGCAGCCAGGATCGCGGTTGAACACCAACCCGTAGCAGAATGGCAGGAAAAAGCCTTATCTGAAAAGGATCCACAAATACTAACCCAGGCAATGATCGCATTAGCACGCACCGGCACCGCCGATTTGCAGCCAAAAATGATTAGTGCTTTAGCTTCAATCAACTTTGCTCAATTGTCAGAACCGCAAAAAATTGATGTTTTAAGAGCGTTTGAGTTACTGATTTTACGCATGGGTAAGCCAACAGGCGCAAACAATGCTAAGCTAATTGCTTACTTAAACCCAAAGTTCCCTACAAAATCTAATGAACTAAATCGTTTGTTAAGCAAAGTTTTGGTTTATGTGGATGCCCCACAAGCTGTGTCAAAGACCATGACTTTAATGGCAACGGCAAAAGACGATGACAACGGGCAAAAAACATTTACCAGTTCTGCTGATCTTGTAGCTCGTAACCCGCAGTACGGCCTTGATATTGCCGGAATGCTGGCCAAAACCCCGCCTGCAGAAAAGATCTACTATCTCACTGTTTTAAGTGAAGCAAAAACTGGCTGGACAGCTCCTTTACGTGAAAAGTATTTTAAATGGTATACGACAGCGTTTGGATATAAAGGCGGAAATAGTTATATCGGCTTTATTGAAAAAGCAAGGAAAATGGCACTTGCAAATGTTCCTAAGGAAAAATTTGAATATTTTAATGCTATGTCAGGCAATTCGCTTCTGATAACCAGGGGAAGAAATGTGGCGGTCATAGGAAATCCAAAAGGGCCCGGTAGAGATTGGAAAATGGAAGAAGCATTAAAGGTTGTTGAAACAGACTCTACTGACAGAAACTTCGCCCAGGGTAAAATGTTATTTACAGCAGCATTGTGTAGCAACTGCCATACCTTAAAAGGTGAAGGTGGAGGTGGAGTAGGCCCTGATCTTACACAATTAGGAACCCGCTTTTCTAATAGGGATATTCTTGAATCGATTATTCTACCTGGTAAAGTGATATCCGATCAATATGCCGCTACAGATTTCAGGATGAAGGATGGCAGCACAATAACCGGCAGGTTGAAAAATGAAGAAAATGGGAAGTATTATATTTCAATGAACCCATTTTCGCCACAGACCTTACAGGTAATTCAAAAAAAGGATGTGGAAAGTACAAAGCTGTCTAATGTTTCGATCATGTACCCCGGAACTATAAACCGGCTAAATAAAGAAGAGTTGAAAGACCTGCTGGCTTATTTAACCTCAGCAGGAAATAAAAACCACGAGGTTTATAAACCAAAAGCAAATAAAGCCACAACAGCATCGGTAAAATAAGTCGGGATGCAGCACTATCGGGTGTCGCCGAATAACGAGCAAGTGTACAAGTGAGTGACACAACGATGTAGAAAAAAGATAGACAGTTGGTAACCTAAAATTCTTATTTAAATCTTTAAAATATACACCTTGTTCAGTTGGTTTTTTAGATAGAAGCCAATTTTACAAGGTTGTATTTTTGTCCATACAGATGTTTTTCATGGCGGCATCGTTGTGTCACTCACTTGTGCCGTTGGTTTTTTATGGCAACACTTTTAATAACTCAAAAAAGGAGGAACAGGTTTGTCAGATCAAAGTTGGAAAGGCAAGATTTCGAACCATGCCCAGCTTGGTGGTATAGAGACATCTGTACTTGATAATGGAGCAGGTCGGGGAACCCGTATCGCGTGGATAAATACAGGATCAGGATTGAGGTTTAAAGTGGTACTCGATCGCGCAATTGATATCGCCGATACATTCTATAATCGACATAGCCTGGCGTGGTTAAGTCATGCAGGTATAACCGCACCTCAGCCATTTTCAAATACCGGCCTCGACTGGTTAAAAACATTTGGCGGAGGATTATTGACGACCTGTGGACTAAGTCATGTCGGTGGGCCCGAAAGCGATGAATTTGGACAACGAGGCCTTCATGGACAAATCAGTAATCTAGCTGCCGAAGTTGAGTCAATCATTCAACCGGATCCCGTCGCTGGTAAAATGGACATGAGCATTACAGGAAAGATGAAAGAAAGCCAGGTGCTTGGACCGAACCTGGAATTAAGGCGTACCATTTCTGCAACCCTCGGGAGCTCAACGATTCGAATTCATGACGAAGTATCCAACCGCGGAAACACCGTTGCGCCGCATATGTTGTTGTATCATTTCAATTTCGGCTGGCCTTTGGTTGATGAAGGCACTGATATTATCTGGCGCGGCGAATGGAAGCCGCGCGAAGGCACCATTAATAAAATTTTTACCGAGGGAAACAACTATAAAAAATGCCCATCGCCTTTACAGGATCATAGTGGCACAGGCGAGGAAGTAGCAATGATCGACATGGCTTCAGACGCTAATGGCTGGTGTACTTGCGGACTTCATAACAGTAAACTTGGATTAGCTCTTTCGCTGCGGTTTAAGAAAGAACAACTGCCGTGGATGATCAACTGGCAACATTGGGGCAATGGTGAATATGTTACCGGCCTTGAGCCCTCAACAAATCCGTTGATAGGTCAAGCAAAGGCGCGTGAAAGGAAAGAACTAATATTCTTACAGCCGGGAGAAACACGGTATTATGACCTCGAATTAGAAGTGCTTGAAAATGAAGAGGAGATCAGTACATTTTTAAACAAATAAGATCATGCCTTTTATCATAAAACCAATCAACAAATTAAAAACTACTGTTAATGGAAGCAACGGAAAAAATAAGCCTGTCGCGCAAAGCACTAGAACAGGGACAAGGGATCTTACGACTCGCTCCAACCTGGGTACCGCGATCGTTCTGCGTGCCTGGTAGACGAATCAAACTACACCCTGATGATTACTATGTTTTAGGGGGACAACGTGGTGGTATAGATGAGCGTTGGCTGTCTTCAACAACGCCTGCAAAAAATGGCCCCCTAACCGGTGAACATGAAGGTTTGAGCAAAGTAGTTTTTAACGATGGAAATGGTGAAACACAAATATTATTGAAGGATGCCATTGATGAGTTAAAAGGTGAATTGATCGGTGATCGGTTGTGGGATGAACATAAAAGCTGGCCAATGTATTCAAAGTTTTTTGACAACATGGGGCCTTTGCCACACCACATCCATCACAACGATGAACATGCCGCTAAGATTGGCCAATTAGGTAAGCCCGAAGCTTACTACTTTCCACCGCAGTTGAATAATCACGGAGGCGATTTTCCCTATACTTTTTTTGGAATTGCACCTGGAACTACAAAGGAGCAAATCAAAGAATGTCTCATGAATTTTACGAAAGGCGATAATAAGCTGACGAGTTATTCGCAGGCATTTCCTTTATATCCCGGTACCGGTTGGGATGTGCCGCCGGGCATGCTACATGCTCCCGGAAGTATGTGTACTTATGAACCGCAAAAAGCTTCTGACGTATTCGCAATGTATCAATCGTTAGTGAATGAAGCAATCATTCCTGAAGAGTTATTATGGAACGGAACACCGCCGGATAGGGTAGGAGATTATGACCAGCTAATGGAAGTAATCGATTGGGATTTAAACACGAATCCTAATATTTTGGAAACTCGTTTTATGCGTCCTAAACCTGTAAAGGCCGTAGCCGAAATGGAAGCCGAAGGATACTCAGAAACATGGGTTTGTTACTTGTCTGATGCTTTTAGTGCCAAGGAACTCACGGTTTTCCCTGGCCAAACCGTTACCATTAAAGACAGTGCAGCGTACGGATTAATCGTGATGCAAGGGCATGGTAAAATGGGCGTATGGGACATTGAAACCCCGGCGTTAATTCGTTACGGCCAATTGACGAACGATGAATTTTTTGTAAGTGAAAGTGCCGCAATGGAAGGTGTTACAATAGTAAATCCTTCCACAACTGATCCTATAGTAATGCTGAAACATTTTGGACCTGGAAATCCTGACATGGTTCTATAATTATGAAATCATAAGTGTTGTTTGGAGCCAAACGACAACGCTTCGATAGTGCTTTAGTTGCGTCGCACTCTTGTACATTTTTTTCTTTAGTCGGCAGGAATAGCGACAGTATTTATCTTTAGAAAGCGAATTTTAGTACTGATTTTAATAATCACCTTATTCCGCGATCCTTTTTTAATAACTAATAGATTTGACTATATGAATGAAAATAACTTCCCCAAACTGCACAACGCGTCCTGGCCAGGTATCGTTGGAAAAGGACCAGACTCAGAACCGGTAATTCCTTTTGATACGATGCTTCAGATGACTGCTGCTGCAGAAGTAGACGGGATAAAATTCGATGGAATTGATTTGGGATTATTGGACCCGCACATCAACATCGACAGCACTGATGACGAAATAAAACAGTTAGCTGAAAAGGTTTCTTCGTACAACCTTAAAATAGGTAGCCTCGTTGCACCGATATGGGGCGGCCCGGCAATGGGTACAAAGGAGCAACGTGCTGTATTTGTAGAAATGGTTCGCAAAGCCTGTCATTTTGGTAAGGTCTTACGCGACTTAGGAGTTCGCCCCTATGGAGTCATTCGAATTGACTCTGCAAGTTCACCATCTGATTGGGATAAAGATCCTGAAAATAATACAAAACTTATTGCCGAAACCTTTAGGGAAGCTTGCGATGTAGCCGCTGAATACGGAGAAAAGCTGGCCGCCGAAGGAGAAATCTGCTGGGGTGGAATGCACAGCTGGAAAACAATGATCAACACACTTGAAATGGTCGATCGTCCTAACATTGGTTTCCAGGCCGACATGTCTCATACAACGTTATACTTGCTGGGTTATAACCGTCCGGAAGACCGAATACTTCCGGAGAACTTTGACTGGAGTGATCGGGAGACGCTTACAGAAGGAATAAAAACAGTAACCAAAGCCCTTCGTCCATGGACCCTTGATTTTCACGTCGCCCAAAACGATGGAACGGTTCACGGAACAGGATCACATGATAAAACAGGACGCCATTGCCAGGCAACCGATCCCAACGGAAAACTGGATATCGCAAAAGACGCAGGTTACTGGCTCAGGGACGAGAATGGAAACCTGACCAAAGCGTTCAAGCACATTTGTTGGGATGGTTGCATGTTCGCGAACGAGGTGATGATGAAGCAACAAACCTGGAACGACATTCTTGCAAAAATGATAGAAGTAAGAAGGCTTCACGGATGGTATGAGCCGGAGTAAGGGGGTTTCGGGTTTCAAGTTTCTAGTTGCATCTTGCCGGTTTATCATCATCCGAGCGACAGGGGACGGGTAACAGTAAACGGGTGACCGGTATTGATCCGATTTTTTTTCAATGTTTAATTTTAATTGACAAATGAGCAAAAAAGAATTGCGAATAGGTTTAATCGGCGTTGGGTTTATGGGTCGTACCCATACTAATGGTTATAAACGTGTCGGTGATTTTTTTCCTGAATTACAAAACCGGCCGGTTTTAAAAGCGGTTTGTTCGCGTACTGCTGATAAGGTAAATGCTTTTGCAGAGCAATGGGGATACCAGTCTGTAGAAACAGATTGGAAGGCTTTGATTGCCCGCGATGATATTGATGCTGTAGACATTTGCACTCCAAATAATATGCATGCTGAAATAGCTATAGCTGCAGCAGAAGCTGGCAAAATGATCTTATGCGAAAAGCCGCTAGCCAGAACTTTAGAGGAAGCACAACAAATGGTCGATGCAGTAGAAAAGGCTGGAGTGAATAATACGGTGTGGTACAACTATCGTCGTTTGCCTGCTGTTACGCTGGCAAAGCAAATAGTTGAATCGGGCAAACTTGGCAGAATTTTTCATTATCGTGCAAATTTTCTACAAGACTGGACGATCAATGCAAATGTTCCTCAAGGCGGAGAAGGTACCTGGAGATTAGATGTAGACGCAGCAGGTTCAGGCGTTACAGGAGATTTGCTTGCCCATTGTATCGATACTGCTATTTGGCTAAATGGTTCAATAAAAGACGTTTCTGCAGTAACCGAAACTTTTGTAAAAGAACGTGTTCACCAGGCTACAGGACAAATGCAGAAAGTGGGTATAGATGATGCCTGCATTTTTCATTGTCATTTTGAGAATGGTTCATTAGGTCTTTTTGAATCTACCCGATATGCACGCGGGCATAAAGCGTTGTACACTTTTGAAATCAATGGCGAGCATGCTTCTCTTCGTTGGGATTTGCACGACTTAAACAAGCTTGAGTATTTTGATCACCGGGATGAGTCAATCGTTCGCGGATGGCGTACCATACATGTTACTGATGGGGACCAGCCTTACATGAGTAAATGGTGGGTTCCGGGATTGTCGATTGGCTACGAGCATTCGTTTGTGCACCAGGTGGCTGACTTCTTAAAGAGTTTGGAAACAGGAGAACCTTGTTCGCCAACTTTTAGAGAGGCACTGGAAACGCAAAAGGTTTGCCAGGCAGTTCTCGACTCCGCTTCGTCAAAAAGCTGGAAGGATATCGAAGGATATTAGGAACGATACATTTTTTTCTTAGTGTCCATTGTGTATGACTTCGTGCCCTTTGTGTTCCTTCTTTTGGGTCACGAAGGGCACGAAGAAGCACAATGGACACAACGAGAGACAGTATCGCAATTTGATTAGAATACGTTTTGGAATGAACAGTTACACCAGCTGAAAATACATCCAGTTGCTCTTGATGCCGGAAGTTTAAAAGTTGAAAGGAGCGTCGCAACGATGACGCATCAAGGTTGAACGCCGGTAACATAAAAGCCTTCTATCATACTTATGCAACATTTTTTAAGGATAACAAAAATGATTAAGGTTTTTATACAATTTTTGGTTTTTTCATTGGCTACGCTATTCTCTATTGCGCAAACTCATACTACTCCGCAGAATATTACCAAACCTCTTAAATTCACGAAAAAGCAAATTGCATCAGAAAGCTTTGAATCGGTCGACGTTTTTGATGTGAATAATGACAAGATACCAGATATTGTTTCCGGCGCTTTCTGGTATGAGGGACCGGGCTTTTGGAAAAGAAATTATATCGGTGCTGCAAAAAGGACGAATGAGTATTACGACGATTTCTCTACTATTCCACTTGACGTAAATGGCGACGGCCGGATTGATTTTGTAACCGGCGGCTGGTTTGGAAAAGTTTTAAGCTGGCGTGAAAATCCGGGTAATACCAAAGAATGGGTTGACCATGAAATTGCTATGCCGGGCAATATAGAAACGACAAGAGGATGGGATATTGATGGAGACGGTACTTTGGAAATTGTTCCCAATACACCTAATGACCCTTTAACTATTTACCACCTGGTTAAAGACAGCCAGGGAAAAGGTGCCGGTCGGTTTGAAACAATCAAAATTGGAGATACTAAAAGTGGTCATGGACTTGGCTTTGGTGATGTTAACGGAGATGGGAGAAACGATTTTATTTTAAGTGCCGGTTGGCTCGAAGCCCCAATAAACCGTTTTAAAGATAAGTGGACCTTTCATGAAGAACTTGCACTTGGTACTACAAGCATACCGGTAATTGTTGTAGACGTAAATAAAGATGGCTTAAACGATTTGATCGCCGGACAGGCGCACGGTTATGGGATTGATTGGTATGAACAGAAAAAAGATAAAAAATCAAAAGTAAGCTGGATAAAGCACTCGATCGATCCTTTCAGCTCACAATATCATACAATGGAATGGATAGATATTGATGGAGATGGAAAGGAGGAGTTGATTACCGGTAAACGATATCGTGCACATAATGGCAATGACCCGGGTGAAAATGATCCCCTTGGTATTTACTATTTTAAATGGAACGGTGAAGCTTTTACAAAGCAAGTAGTTAGTTATGGCGAATTTGGCGAAGGCAAGGGGACAGGATTGTATTTTACTGTTGCAGACCTGACCGGGTCAGGAAGAAAGGATATTATCGTGGCCGGCAAAGACGGGCTTTATGTGTTTTACAATAAAGGCTTTTAAGCTTCTCTTCTTCGTGTTCTGCGTGTAAACCTTCGTGTCCTTTGTGCTCCTTTTTTAGGCCACAACGTACATGTAGAACCACGAAGAACACGACGAAAAGCTTTTATAGCCAATAATATTTGGAAGAAAATTTTTTAAAT
>JAOQAJ010000189.1 GCA_025963675.1 Segetibacter sp. | reverse complement strand
AATAAATTAATAACAACAGGGCTTTCTCCAAAATCTTTCCGACCGTTATATGTGTTGTACCATGGATTAAGAAAGTTAGCAGGGTAAGTGAGTGTGAAATTGTCAGCATTAGTTGCGATATATCCTGCAGGATCATTTAAAGCTGCTTTAAATTGAGTAGCAGCATAATCACCAGCTCCCGGGTATCTTTTTGATAATTGTATAGCCATCATCATTCTCAATGAATTGCCTAGTTTTTTCCATTTAGCAACATCTCCATTGTAAATAACATCTCCCTTAATTAGCGAGGTGTTATTGAACTGAGCTACAGCAGCGGTCAAAGAACCGATCATACCTTTATAGATGTCTTCCTGCTTATCATACTTGGCGGCAATTTTTCCCTGCAATGCTTCAGAATAGGGAACATCTCCCCAGCGGTCTGTTACTGTCCAGAATAGATATTGCAATAAAATTTGAGCCGCTGCACTTTGATTGACGCTCTCATTAACATTAATAATGTTTTTAAGATCGTTCATTGCGCCGGAATATTCACCACTAAAATTTAAAATAGGATTACTATAAATAGAAACGTCCGTGTATTGGGTCTCCGAAAAATACTGTGCATATAATCCTGGCCTTGTCATAGACGCAAATGCGCCTAACTGGGCTTCCACATTGGTAAATAAGGCTTTCGTAATTGGACTTCCGGTAGCGTTGGGGTTAATGTTTGTATCTCCAAAGTCTTTCAACTTGCTACATCCGCCAAAAACCATTAGCGATACGAAGGCGAATAAAATATATTTTGTTCTTTTCATTTTCAACAATTTTTTAATTAACTTTTTAGAATCCTACTTTTAGGTTAACGCCAAGACCACGGGTTCCGGGAAGCTGACCTGCTTCACCACTTATCCGGCTAACTTCTGAAGGATCGAAATCTTTTGTAGTAGCATAAATCAACACAGGGTTTCTTGCAACTAAGGAGAAAGTAGCTGATCTTGCAAACTTCGCAAAACCAATCTTCTCCACGGGTATGCTGTATCCTATTGATAATTCGCGCATTTTAACAAAAGTCAGATCGTAGATGTATTCATCAAATACTTTTGTATTATATGATTGCTGGTAATAAGTTTGAGCCGGAACATAGTAACTAACATCTTTACCTGTAGCGTCAACACCTGTGACATGAACTCCACCCCCATCAGCAACCGGTGTACGCACAGACTCGCCTTTATCATTTACAGAGGCTGTACGGGCAGTAAGGCCTGAATAAGAACCCCACATGTCCGAAAGAGAAAAGAACTTTCCACCGATCTGGTAATCAAAATTAGCATTTACAGTAAAAGCTCTCAGGATGGTAAAGTTATTTTGCAAACCGCCGGTATGCTTAGGTAATACATTTCCAAAAAATACATTAGGATCAGTTTGGTAAAGACCCGTATTTGTAAGAACAGGTTTTCCGTCTTTACGCAAGATACCAGGACCATATATTTCACCCCATTCGCGGCCAACAGCATGAACAAGAATAGGAGTACTCGCACTATAAGTATTCTGCAAACTCAAGGTCCTTGTTATACCTGCACCTAATGAAACCACTTTTTGCTCAATCAATTTAGAATAAGTAGCACTGATGTCCCAGGAAAAATTAGGGAGAGTAAAAGGTCTTCCTGTTAATTGCAAATCAATACCCTTTTTTGTCATCTCTCCGGCATTTGTTAATATCGAAGAATATCCGCTTGTTGGAGTAATCGTCAATGATTGTGGAATATCTCTTTCTGTACCATCCCAATAAGTAACAGCAAAACCTACCCTGCTCTTTAAAAATCTTGCTTCCAGTCCAATTTCCTTTTGAGAAGAAACAGCACCATGTATAGCAGAGTCAACCAACTGGTCAGGTGTTGACATCAAAATATTTCCTGCTCCATACTGGTTCTGCCCTACTCCATAAGTAAAGCCTGGGTAACGGTAAGCACCAAAAGAAGTGGTGGTTGTTCCCAGTGCCTTTGGAACCTCGCCCCATGAAGCTCTCAATTTGCCGAAACTTAACCATGATACACTCTTCATTAAATCGCTGAAGACAAAGGAAGCACCGAAAGATTTAGAAAGTACGTCATTGTTTGCTGGCGGTAAAGTTGAATACCAATCATTACGCAAAGTAACGTTTGCAAAAAGGAAGTTTTTGTATCCTACATCAGCCATCCCAAAGACTGCCTTATACTTTTCCTGTACACGGAAATTGTTAAGAGTAGCTGCATTAATTGAGTTATTCAAAGAATAAAAGTTGGGAACACTTAATCCCTGGTTAGTATTTCCTCCGTTAGATTTACTGGTCGTATTAAAGAAATCAGAACCAGCATTTACATTCACCTGGAAATCATTAAACGTCTTTGAATATGTAGCAAGAAACTCTACATTTTCCCGGTTTGAATAACCCTGGAAAGTAGAATAATAACCTCTTGCCCTTGGTTCATTGCCCTGCGTCTGTAATCCGCTATTGTTTAACTCAGAGCTGAACTTCTCCTCGTCCCAGGTAGTATTTTGTTGTTTCCTGTAAGTTCCTCTGACGCTAAGATCATTTGTGATTTTATAATTAAGGGCAACATCTCCAAAAAGACGATCTCTATTTGATTTAACACTGGTTAGATCATACCATGTATAGAAGTTATACCAATAGTTGGCTGCGTAGAAGTCCCTGGGGCTGGCTGCGTTATAAGTATTTGGATTGGAATGGTTCCAACTTGCATAAATTCCGTCTGGAGTACGAAGGTCCTTTAGTTCTTTCATGATCCCCATATCCAGGTCTCTGTGAAACCATTGGTTGAAAGAACCTGTTGTCTGGTTAGAATATTCGTCATCAATATCACCATTAACTTTCTGGTTGACATAGTTTACATTTACACTTGCAGTCAATTTACTGGTAACATTCAGGCTTCCTCTTAAATTCAAAATGTTTCTTTGTAAACCTGTTGTTGGTACAAGCCCTTTAATGCCCACATTAGAATAAGACATTCTAAAGCTGGATACATCAGTATTTTTAGAAAAGCTAATTGAATTGTTCGTGGTCACACCTGTATTAAAGTATTCTTTTGCGTTATTTTTTTGAGGAACCAATTTAGATGTGGTATAAGAATACGGATGTCCGCCATACCATGAGTACCACGGAACATACTCCTGTCCTACCATACGAGGCCCCCAGCTTGCATCATCAGAATAGTCATGATAGTACTTTCCGTCTAAAGTCTTCCATTCGTTAGGATCCCCCGCTTTCCAGTTGTATTTAATCAAGTTCGCAACACCGCCGCCGGCATAAGAGTTTTGGTAGTTTGGAAGAATATAAACATTTTCAAATTGAGCACCGATATTTACGTCAACACCATAACCTACGGTTCTGGTACCTTTTTTCATCGTTATTACAATAGCTCCATTTGCTCCTTGTGAGCCGAATAAAGCAGCTGCTGCAGGGCCTTGCAATACTGTTATGTCCTCAACCTCGTCTAAGTTCACATCGTCAGCATTTGGTAATATCGTACCATCAACCACGTAAATCACGTCTTCCCCGGTACCTAAACCTGATGCTCCCCGTAGCCTTACCTGTGTATTTCTTCCAAGTGCAGCAGAAGATTGACTTCTAACCTGCAGACCTGACACTTTACCAGCTAAAGCATTATTAATATTTGTCTGCC
>JAOQAJ010000185.1 GCA_025963675.1 Segetibacter sp. | reverse complement strand
GGGGGGCTTGCCTTCCCCCCAATTCACCCAATTCAACCCTATTATAAATATCGGCGACTAGTCCATTTCCTACTTCACCCAGGTAAATCTCTCTTATATCTGTTTCTTTTACCCGGGATAAACGTCTTCTATTGGCTGATCCAGGTAAGTTGGAATTAACGTAACCGGACTAGTGAAGTTTTACCTCTTCAGAAAGAAAATTTATTCCAACACAGGAAAATAACAGTCGATCTAATTTGTAAAATTCAAATAAAATGATTGAATGAACGACGTGACTTAACGAAGAATAGTTCTTAAATTATTACCTGATCAACTCCTCAAACCAGCGACATTTTACTTTCCTCTGCTAACACAGATTTCTTTAAAAACGTAAGAACCTGCTGTCCCATTTCTTTTGTACCTAATATCTTGTTACGGTCAGTATTAACAGTGGCAATGTCTCCGGTGCGATATCCATGTTTTAATACCTGGCGAACAGCCTCCGTTACCCGTTGCGCTTCTTCCTTTAATCCAAAACTTATCTCCAGCATCAATGCTGCTGAAAGAATAGAGGCTAAAGGGTTTGCTTTGTTCTGCCCGGCGATGTCATGAGCAGAACCATGAATAGGTTCAAAAAAGCCGGTTCCATCGCCTATAGATGCAGATGCCAACATGCCCATAGAGCCGGCAATCTGAGATGCTTCATCTGTTAACAGGTCACCAAAGATGTTTGTTGTTACAATCACATCAAACTGTCTAGGGTTCTTTATAAGCTGCATCGATACTGTATCGGCAAACATATGTGTCACTTCCACATCAGGGTAATTTTTGGCCACGTCCTGCACTACTTCGCGCCAAAGCCGTGAGCTTTCCAACACATTCGCTTTATCAACGGAACATACTTTTTTATTTCTCGTTCTTGCTGCCTCAAAAGCTTTTATGGCTATACGCTCTACTTCGTACCGGTGATAGATCATCAGGTCAGACGCGGTATTGCGATCTTCGCTTCTTTTCTTTTCTCCAAAATAGGCGTCGCCTGTCAACTCACGGAAAAACAGGATGTCCGTTCCTTTCAAAACTTCCGGTTTTATACTGGAAGCTTCCAGCAATTCATCGAACAAAACAATTGGGCGAAGATTTGCATATAAGCCTAGCCCTTTACGAATGCCTAATAAACCTCCTTCAGGTCTTACTTTTAATGTTGGGTCGTTGTCATATTTAATATGGCCTACGGCACCAAATAAAATGGCATCGCTTGCCTTTGCTTTGTTCAGCGTTTCTTCAGGTAAAGGATCACCGGTAGCTTCAATAGCAGCATGGCCCATTAAAGCTTCGTCGAAAGTAAAGTTATAACCATTATCTGAAGCAATTTGTTCCAGTACGGCTTTGCCCCATGTAGTAACTTCCTGGCCAATCCCGTCTCCGGGTATAATAAGAATGTGTTTTTTCATTGTTTGTTTTTTCAGCACTTTTTTAAATAAAAATTTTGAAACCGCGAGTTAAACGACCTCGGAGGTATTTACCGTTGCTAATTTTAGATTTGCAGCTGGTTCGGCCACAGTAACCGCTTTTTCTTCCACAAAGTTCAAATCTTTACCAAAGGTTTCTTCCATAAATAATATTCCGATCAGGGCAATGGCAATACATAAAATGCCTACCAAACCAGCACCTTGTAATATGCCGAACTTGTCTTTGAAAAGAAGGAAGAGGGGGGTCATGATCAGGATGCTTCCTCGAACAAAATTTGGAACCGTGGTAGCGACGGTAGCCCGAAGGTTGGTGCCAAATTGTTCAGCAGCGATCGTTACAAAAAGTGCCCAATAACCAGCACCAAAACCAAGGCATACACAAAGCCCATAAAAAACGACATCGGACTTTAATGGAACAAACAAATAAACCGCCGATAAGACTCCAACCAATGAAATGAACAGGAAAACAACTTTCTTCCTGCTATTAAAGTACTGGCTCAATACCCCACTGGAGATGTCTCCAATCGTTAAACCGAGGTACTCCCACATCACTGCTTTGCCCGCAACGATGGGTACTCCGAGATCCAGTACTTTGCCGAACTCGGGAGAGAAGGTCATTAAAATTCCGGCTACAAACCAAACCGGAATACCGATTAAAATACAACGAAAATATTTGAAGAATTGCTTACGCGTTGTAAATAGCATGAAGAAATTACCTCTCGATACAGACTTTTCTTTTACTTTTTCAAAGATCCCTGATTCGAAGACTTTCACCCGCATAAACAACAACAATAAGCCTAAGCCTCCGCCAATAAAATAAGCAATCCGCCATTGAAACAGGTCAGCAATGCCGTAAGCTAGTACCGCACCTAACATGCCCACCCCCGCTACAAGTGAAGTACCATAACCCCTGATCTCCTTTGGTAATATTTCTGCTACCAACGTGATACCTACGCCTAATTCACCCGCCAGGCCGATACCGGCAACAAAACGCAGCACTGCATATTGGTCTACAGTTGTAACAAAGCCATTAGCCACGTTCGCAACGGAATAAATCAGTATAGAAGCAAACAGTACTGTAATTCTTCCCCTTTTATCTCCCAGGATCCCCCAAAAAATGCCACCGAGGAGCAAGCCACCCATTTGCATGTTTATAAGGCGAACTCCCTCATTTAGTAAGTCTCCCTCAGCAACACCGAGTGATTTGAGGCTTTCAATTCGAACAATGCTAAATAACAGAAGGTCGTAGATATCTACAAAATAACCTAGGGCTGCTACAATAACAGGGACCTGCAGCAGTTGCCGTAAAATGGAGCGCTGAATCATTTTCTATATGTTTTTCGCTAAATCGTAATTGTGTCAGTTAGATGCCGATCATTTATTTAATGCTACCAAAGCAGATGTATTTTATTTCCATAAAGTAATCCATGCCATATTTTGAGCCTTCCCGTCCTACGCCTGATTCTTTTACGCCACCAAATGGGGCAACTGCATTTGAGATGAGGCCTTCATTAATGCCTACCATTCCGCATTCAAGGGCTTCTGCCACCCGCCAGCAGCGGGATACATCTTTAGTATAAAAATAAGAGGCGAGGCCATACTCCGTATCGTTCGCCATTTTGATTACTTCTTCTTCGGTACTAAACCTGAAAACAGGTGCAACTGGTCCGAAAACTTCTTCCTGCGCGATGACCATATCAGAAGTAGCATCAGCTAAAACGGTTGGCTGGTAAAACAGTCCACCGATTTCTTTGCCTCCTTCCCTTAATACTGCACCTTTTGCCACCGCGTCTTCCACATGCTGCTTCACTTTATTCAATCCTTTTTTACTAATAAGCGGGCCTATCTGCACTCCCTGGTCAAGACCGTTTCCAACTTTTAACGCAGCAACAGCGGCTGACAGTTTTGACACAAATTCTTCATATACTTTATCCTGAGCGAAAAACCGGTTAACACAAACGCATGTCTGGCCGCTGTTTCTAAATTTAGAAATGATTGCACCTTTAACAGCTGCATCTACATCAGCATCATCAAAAACGATAAATGGTGCATTACCGCCTAACTCAAGCGATAACTTTTTTAAAGTGGAGGAACACTGATTCATCAAAATTTTACCAACTTGTGTTGACCCTGTAAACGAAAGCTTCCTCACCTTACGGTTCTCGCAAAGTTCTTTACCTACTTCACTGCTTTCTGTTGTTGTTACTGTATTATAAACGCCCGGGGGGAAACCCGCTTTTTCTGCCAAGTAAGCTAGCGCTAACCCCGTCAAAGGTGTCTCTGATGGCGGCTTCACTACAACCGGGCTTCCTGCAGCCAGTGCAGGTCCTACCTTACGAGTGATCATTGCAAGGGGGAAATTCCATGGTGTAAGAGCAGCTACCACGCCAATAGATTGCTTAATTACTACAATTCTTTTATCGTTTGTTGGAGCCGGAATAACATCGCCATAAGTACGCCTTGCTTCTTCTGCAAACCACTCCACGAATGATGCTCCGTACTCTACTTCTCCCAGGCTTTCCTGCAATACTTTTCCGCATTCAAGCGTGATTAAGTTTGCCAGCTCTTCCTTATTTTCAAGGATCAAGCTATACCACTTTTTTAATAAATTAGCCCGTTGAGTTGCTGTAAGGTCGCGGTAAGAATGCCATGCTTCATTTGCAGCATCAATTGCAATTCTTACATCTTCGCGGTTCATGTCAGGAATGGCGGCGATCAATTCTCCTGTAGCGGGGTTATTCACTTCGAAAGTTTTACCCGATGCGGCACTTATCCACTCTCCGTTGACGTATGCTTCCGTTTTTATAAGATTGTTTTTATTCACTTTAGATGGTCTTAACGTAAGAAAATCGCCTTTGTGACGGTCGGTTTTTTGTGCATGCAGCTGGCGACGGCCCGAGCTCTAGCAATTCGTAATAGATAAATGCGTGATTTATTAAAAAGGCTACGGGGCATCATCAAAAGCTGGTTATTATTTGCCTGATCGCATCACCCTTTGCTAATCTTTCAAAACCTTCGTTTACATCATTTAGACTAAGAGTGTGTGTCATCAGTTTATCTACTGGTAACCGGCCTGATTGATAGAGGGCAATGTATGCAGGAATATCGCGGGCAGGTATGCAACTGCCAATGTAAGAACCTTGTAATGTTCTTTCTTCGGCTACCAGTTTTACCGGTGCCAGTTGCATCATTTTGCCTGGATGTGGTAAACCTGCGGTTACTGTTTTGCCGCCTCTTGCCGTCGCGTTGTATGTGAACTCAAGCGCTTGTACGACGCCCGCGAATTCCATTCCCAGGTCGACTCCTCCATGTGTCAAATCTCTTATTTTTTCCAATGCATTATCTTCCGCAGAATCTACTGCTTCATGTGCCCCGAGTTCTAATGCTTTCTTAAGTTTATCCTTGTTGATATCTGCTACGATTATTTTACTTGCTCCACCTGCCAATGCGCCTAACAAAGCAGCAAAACCAACCCCTCCCAAACCTGTAATCAGCACAGTTTGACCAAGTAATAATTTTGCTGTGTTAATTACAGCTCCAACGCCTGTCATTACTGCACACCCAAATAATGCCGCTATATCAAAAGGCAAAGATCTGTCAATGCTTACGACAGATTTTCTCGATACCACCGCATATTCTGCAAACCCCGACACTCCCATATGGTGGTGAATATGCTTTTGCTGATGGTCAAATAACCTTATTCCATCTCCTAATAAAACCCCTTTATTGTTTGCTGCAACCCCGTTTTCACACAATGCAGGACGGGCGGTCATGCATGGCATGCAATGCCCGCAAATAGGCACAAATGAAAAAACAACATGATCGCCCACAACCAGGTCTTTTACACCTGGACCAAGTTCAACAACTTCTCCGGCTGCTTCGTGACCTAGTACCATTGGCACTTGTCTTGGCCTGTTGCCGTCAATTACTGACAGGTCTGAATGACAAAGCCCAGCTGCATGAATCTTAACAAGTATTTCTCCTGCTTCCGGGTTTTTCAACTCAACTTCTTCTATCGATAATGGTTTGCTTTCATGGTATGGCCTTTCTTTTCCCATCTGGTGCAGCACCGCGGCTCTTATTTTCATAGTCTTTTGATTTCGTTCCTGTTTTTAGATGGCCCAAATAATTGGTTAATCAATCAAACGAATCTTACATATTTCTTCGGTTAGATACCCAATTGTTTGTCGTCGGGACAACGCTTTTACACCAACCGGAAGCTTCTTTTAAAAGAAGCCTTTAAAGGCAAAGCCGACAGCAGCTAATAATCGGTCGGGTTCCAGTTTAAATTTTATTCAGTTTACCTGCTAAACATCTTTAACAACAGTATGTTTCTTAATGAAGTCAGGGTCAATATCAACGCCAATGCCCGGGCCAGTTGGAACTTTAATCTTTCCATTTTCTAGTTTAAGGGGTGATGTTTTGCATTCAATAGGAATTTTAGCATATCCTTTAAATTCGATATGTGGTCCGGGATTAGGAATTGCGGAAATAAAGTGCATCATGTAGATATATCCAAATCCACCCGACAAGTGTGGCGTGCAAATTTTTCCCCTCGACTCTGCCATACGTGCCACTTTCATTGAGCGGAGCAGCCCGCCAAAGTAATATTGATCCGGCTGAACAATATCAAGTCCATCATTAGCAATAAGCCACCGGAATTCCTCGATGCCATGTTGCTGTTCTCCGCCTGCAATTGGGATAGAAACTGCGTCCTTCACCTCTTTGGTTCTTTCAAGCCAGTCATATTGAACAGGTTCTTCAAAATAACTATACTTATTTTCTGCTAACAACTTACCTACGCGGATTGCATTTTTAACATCATAAAAACCATTTGCATCAGCGTAAAGCGCCATCTTATCTCCAAAGGTTTTACGAATTAGAGGAATAATTTCTTCTGTTCGCTTTGCTGGGCCAACGGCGTCAAGTTCCTTAGTCATAAACATGAGTGCGCCAACTTTAATTTTCACTGCCTCAGCCTTGCTTTCGTACACTGCGTTTTTTATCAGCTCTAACGACTCTTGAACTGGTCTCTCTCTAAATTCGGTAGCCTGGTAAACGGGAATATGTGTGTTATGGATCTTCCCGATTAATTCTCCAACGGGTTTGTTGGCGATACGGCCCATCATATCAAGAATGGCAAACTCAATAGTGGCAGCGGGTATTCCTAATGCATACCCTTTGCATCTATAGTTTAGTTTAAAGATGTAAGCCTTTTCCATTAGTGCATCCAGCCTACGTGCATCCTGACCTATAAAAAAAGGTTGCAGGTTATTAACAAAAATGGGATAAAGGACATTCATATCTCCATGCGCCGCAGAAATGCCCTCTGCCCCATCATTAGAACGAACCCTACACAAGAAAGACGGTCCGAATTTCAACAACTCAACAGATTTAATAATAACCGGATTGGGAAAAAACTCTTTCTTAAATATCGGCTGTTCAAGTACTTTGTCCAGCTTTTCATACCTACGGTTTAATTCCGCCGAACCTAAATTCTTTGTTGAAGAGTTACCAAAAGATTTTAAGGGTAGTGTTGCAGCAGCTACTCCACTAACAAGGGCGGAGGAAATAAAATTGCGACGATTGCTATTCATATTAATGCCTTTATTTTTTTATTAAATTTAGAATTTCTTACCACTTCTGTTTTTCATTCGATGTACACTTATTTCAAAGGGACTAAAAAGCTACCGGGAATTCATCGATGAAAACAAATCAGTATCCTGTATTTTGGGTGAGAACAGACGCTCCTTCCGCATTAAGTGATATATCTATTTGGCCTTGCGGAATAGGCCAAATTTCATTTTTGCCTTCGACAAAAGATCTGCCTTTTAAATAAGGCATCCTGCTGCTTTCAACAGTCAAATAATTATTCATTACAGACCCGACAATACCCCATCTAACGAGGTCAAAGAAGCGTTGGCCTTCCATAGCAAATTCCAAACGTATTTCATAACGAATAGCTTTACGGGCATATTCAAGATTTGGAAAGTCTGTTGAATAGGGTTCCACCTTATAATTTGCTGCTGGTGAGCCATTACCAAATTTAACCACGTTGCTATTTTTCGCCCGGTTACGAATTTGATTTACGTAAGTGGTTGCATTATGAAGCGACCCTGTTTCAGCTTCACACTCTGCAAGCCAAAGAATGACGTGACCTAGCCTGAATTTGCGGAAGTTGTTGGCATTTACTCCTCCGGAACCTGTTTTCGTAGACAAGTCTGACTCAGCCTTTTTAAACATATTCTTCTTATTCAGATAAGGTCCTCCGTTGCTTGCATCGCGAACCCACGCATTACCCCGGTGAATTCCCCAATCCAAATAAGGAACACCGGGACGGCCTACAGTGAAATCTAAACGTGGATCAACCGGCAGAGTGTATGGAACGTTGGCTCCGGTAGTTGAGTAAGGAAGCATGTCGTCTGGTGTATAGGTATCATCTAACAACGGCAAACCATCGTCACCGACCCTATAGGCACTTACTAGGCAATTTGACGGTTGGTAAAACCCGAAATTTGTATTCATTCCGGCAACACCTGCCGGAAAGTTTAGAGACCCAGGGTAACCTGCATTAGGAGAACCTACAAAGCCATCATTAACAGAATATTGAATTTCAAAGATTGATTCAGCATTGTTATTATTGGCAATCATATAATTCTGTTCGTAGCTGGGCATAAGCGTGTATTTGCCATTGGCATACACGTCTAGCAATAAAGGTTTCGCGAGGTCGTACTTCTTTTGAGCCATATAAACCCGACCTAGGTAGGTTTTTGCAGCCCCTTCCGTAGCCCTTCCCTTATCATTCCATCTTGGAGGGAGATTTGTGGTTGCAAATTTTAAATCTGCTTCGATTTCAGGCCAAACGAGGTGAGAATTGGGTACAATAGTGGGGTTGGCGGTATTTTCATCGATGTAGGGCACCTTTCCATGTACTATCGTAAGTTCATAGTAGAAATGCGCACGTAAAAATTTTGCCTGTGCCTCCATTTGTAACTTGTCCTTCTCCGCAATTCCAACTGCTGTTTTTAACAGCCTTAACACATCATTGGTGCGTTCGATTCCGGCATATAAAGTCCTCCAGTGACCAGCGAGATATGGGTTATCGTTGGTTATATAAAACCCTTCAATACCATTAGCTTCAGTTCCTTTGTCACTAAAAATAGCTCCTTTATACGCGTCATCCGATGCCACTCCACCCCAAAGCCAGTTATCGACTCCACTTCCACGCTCATTGCCTCCTCCTCCGATTGAACCGTCAATAACGGAATAAGCACCAATTAAAAGGGATTCAATTCCTGATTTGCTTAAAAATTTCGATTCATCACTTTCCCCTTTTGGTTGAATCTCCAACCATTCTTTTTTGCATGAAGAAAGAGCTGAGACCAAAATCAGTACCGTAACAATTAGTACATTTTTCATAATCGTTTATTCTAATTTGCTAATTATTTCTTTTAATATTATTATAAATAAAAAGAGAGGTTTTAATACTACCGGCGAGTATTGTTACTCTTTTTGCT